>DATCPJ010000191.1:0-5937 GCA_036570145.1 Candidatus Dormiibacterota bacterium | reverse complement strand
ATCGCCAAGGCCTGTGAAGCCGGGCTCGACCTCTTCCTGGCGACCGCCCGCGACGCCCGCGCCCCGACCGCGGAGGAGCTTCGCCGCGTCGCGCAGCTGGGCGTCCACCAGGCCCGTGGGTCGCAGTCGGTCGAGCCCGTCCTGGCGGCCTACCGGGTCGCCGCCAAGGTGGCCTGGCGCGCCATCCTGACCGCCTGGCGGGAGACCCGGCAGGCCGACCCCGAGGCGATGGTGGTGACCGCCGACTACGTCTTCACAGCTCTCGACCAGGTGGCCGCCGAGGTGACCCGGACCTACCTCTCGGCTCGCGAGCAGCACCTCCATCGGGGCACCCGGGCGCGGACGCGTTTCTTTCATGCGCTGATCAGCGACACCTTCGACTCCGAGCTGGCGCTGCAGAAGCAGGCGCTGGCCCTCAATGTGCAGCTGGCGGCAGGCTACCGGGCGATCGTCCTGACCCTCCTCCAGGGCAAGGCACAGGCCGAGCGGGGAGCGGAGATGCTGCTCGAGGCAACGCTGGCGGTCGATCTGCCGGCGCGGACTCTGACGCACGTCACCGACCCGGTCGTGCTGCTCGTCCTCTGGCCGGAGGGCGGTCCCGCAGCGGAGGGGCTGGTCGCACAGCTCCAGGCCGAGTGCGAGCTTCGCTGGAGCGGCCGCGCCAAGCCCACCGTGCGCGCGGGCCTGGGCAGCTTCCATCCCGGCCTGCACGGCGTCTCGCGCTCCTACCTGGAGGCGCAGCAGGCGATCGACCTCGGCCGTCGGCTGCGCCCGGAGGGCGGCGCGCACGACTACGAGGAGGTCCTGCCCTACCTCGTCATGACGCAGAACCCGCTCCTCGCGGAGCGTTATGTCCGTCATCATCTCGGTTCCCTGCTGGAGGCCGACAACCGCGGCGGCGGACAGCTGCTGCCGACACTCGAGGCGTTCCTCGCCAAGGGCTCGGTGAAGGAGGCCGCGGAGTCTCTTCACCTGCACCGCCACACCGTCATCTACCGGCTCGACAAGCTGCGCGAAAGCCTCGGCTTCAACCTCGATGATCCCTACGTGCGTCACCGCCTGCAGCTGGCGCTGGACCTCCGGAGATTGCTCTGACTCGCGCCGACTCCCCCAAGAAACCCAAGAACCTTTAGGCCACGATGTCGAAAGGTTGCTGCGTTTTTTGTTGCACCGCATAGATGTGATCGGGCTCCAAGAGGGCTAACCTTTTGGACGATGAGTACAAGCAACGGCGTGCGTGTGGCCGTGACCGGGATGGGCTTCGTGACGCCCATCGGCCATGACACCGAAACCGTCTGGTCCAACTTGATCGAGGGTGTCTCGGGCGTGGGCCCAATCACCCGTTTTGACACTTCGCAGCACAGCGCCAAGATCGCCGCCGAGGTAAAGAACTTCGACGCCGCCGACTACATGGATCGGAAGACGGCGCGCAACATCGGCCGCTTCTGCCAGTTCGCCCTCGCCGCGTCGAAGATGGCAGTCGAGCAGTCGGGCCTGGTGCCGGCCGACATGGACCCGGACGACGTCGGCGTCATCGTCTCCACCGCGATCGGCGGCATGGAGGAGATCGAGAAGAATCAGACCATCCTGCTCGAGCGCGGCGTGCGCCGGGTGAGCCCCTTCACGGTGCCGATGATGATCCCCGACATGGGGTCGGGCATCGTGGCCATGCACCTGAAGGCGGGCGGCCCCAACTACTCGGTGGTGAGCGCGTGCGCGTCGAGCGCTCACGGCATCGGCGAGGCGGCCGAGATCATCAAGCGGGGTGACGCGATCGCGATGATCGCGGGCGGCACGGAGGCGACGATCACCCCGCTGACGCTGGGCGCGTTCTGCCAGATCAAGGCGGTCAGCGAGCGCAACGATGAGCCGGAGAAGGCGTGCCGCCCCTTCGACATCGGCCGCGATGGGTTCGTGATGGGCGAGGGCGCCGTGATGCTGGTGCTGGAGGAGTACGACCACGCGCGCAAGCGCGGCGCCCGGATCCTGGGCGAGATCGTCGGTTACGGCGCCAGCGCCGACATGTATCACTACGTCGCGCCCCATCCCGAGGGAGCGGGCGCCGCTCGGGCGATGAAGAAGGCGCTCCAACGTGCCGGCATCCAGCCCGAGCAGGTCGGCTACATCAACGCCCACGGCACCTCGACCAAGGTCGGTGACATCGCCGAGACGAAGGCCATCAAGGAAGTCTTCGGCGAGCACGCCGGCAAGCTGGCCATCAGCTCGACCAAGTCGGTGCACGCGCACCTGCTCGGAGGCGCCGGCGCGATCGAGGCTGCCGCGACCATGCTGGCGATCGGTCGCGGGATGCTTCCGCCGACGATCAACCTCGACGACCAGGACCCCGAGTGCGACCTCGACTACGTGCCCAACAAGGCCCGCAAGGCCGACGTCGAGTACGCGCTTTCGAACTCCTTCGGCTTCGGCGGGCATAACGCGACGCTGGTCATCCGGCGTCCGGATCCCAACTAGGACAGGTGAACAGGACGTGAGCAAAGAACTGGACTTCAAAGAGCTGCAGCAGCTGGCCGCCGAGATCCTCGGCGTGGACGCCGCGGAGGTGGAGCTGGACAAGAGCTTCGCCAAGGACCTGGCGGCGGATTCGCTCGACCTCGTCGAGCTGATCGCCGCGGTCGAGGACAAATACGACGTCGAGCTCCCCGAGGAGCGACTGGAGACGATGAAGAGGATCGGCGACCTGTGGACCTTCCTCGAGGAAGAGCAGGGGGGTGGGCCGCGCGGAGGCTCTGCCGAGCACGGCCGCGAGGGGGGACGTGCCCCCTCAACTCAAGCAAAGAAGCAGGAGGTCTGATGGCGACCTCCACACCGCCCCGAGTCCGCTCCGGCGCCCTTCCGCTGCGCACCTTCAAAGCGCAGGGACGGCCGAGCGCCATCTACGGCGTCGGCGTGCACGCGCCTGCCAAGCTGCTCTCCAACTTCGACCTCGAGAAGATGTTCGAGACCTCCGACCAGTGGATCACCGAGCGAACCGGCATCCGCACCCGGCACATCGCCGAGCCCGGCACCCGGACCCTCGACCTCGCCCGCGTCGCCGGCCAGAAGGCGCTCGACTCCGCCGGCATTGACGCCAAGGACCTCGACATGATCATCGTCGGGACGTCAACCCCGGACGGACCCTTCCCGAGCATCGCCTGCCGCCTGCAGGACGAGTGGAACGCGCCCGGCGCGTACGCCTACGACCTGCTGGCGGCCTGCACGAGCTTTGTCTACGGTCTCGCCAACGCCGACGCCTTCATCGCCAGCGGCCGCGCCGAGAACGTGCTTGTCATCGGCGCCGAGGTGCTCTCCCGCAACCTCGACTACACCCAGCGGGGAACCGGTACGGCGGTCATCTTCGGCGATGGCGCGGGCGCGGCCGTGGTGCGGCCCGCGAAGGGCACCGCCGGCTTCAAAGCCTGGTGCCTGGGTGGCGACGGACGCGGCTACGACCAGGTGACCTGCGGCAACATCCCGCTCGGCGCCTATGCCGCGATGGATAAGCACCCGATCATCAACATGAAGGGCCCCGAGGTCTTCAAGTTCGCGGTCGACATCTTCCTCCGCCAGGCGTACGAGGTCTGCCAGACGGCGGGCATCTCGCTCGAGGAGATCGACCTCTTCGTGCCGCACCAGGCGAACTTCCGGATCATCGACGCCGCCGCACGCCGGATCGGGCTCCCGATGGAGAAGGTCGCCTGCAACATCGACGAGTACGGCAACACGTCCTCCGCGTCGATCCCGCTCGCGCTCGAGGAGGCGATCCGCGCCGGCCGCGTCAAGTCCGGCGACAAGGTGTTGCTGGCGGGCTTCGGCGCCGGGCTCACGTGGGGGGCGACCCTTCTGGAGTGGGTGTAAGCCTCGCGGGGCCGATCGCCCTTCTCTTCCCCGGCCAGGGCGTGCAGCGGCCCGGGATGGGCCGCAAGATCCACGATCGCTATCCCGCCGCCGAGGCCGCGTTCAAGCGCGCCGAGGCCGTGCTCGGCATGCCCGTCCGCCAGCTCTGCTTCGAGGGCCCGGAGGAGGAGCTGAACCGCACCGATGTGCTGCAGCCCTGCGTCATGACCTGCAGCTGGGCCGCCTACGAGGTCTGGCGGGAGTCCCACGGGATGGGCCAGGTGAAGGTCATGGCAGGCCATTCGCTGGGCGAGTTCACCGCCCTGGCGGCGGCGGGAGCGCTGTCCTGGGAAGCCGCCCTGCTCCTCGTCAAGGAGCGTGGCGAGATCATGAGTCGAGCCGCCGTGGAACGGCCGGGAGCGATGATCGCGATCGTCGACCTCGACCAGGCCAAGATCGAGGAGATCATCACCGAGGCGGGAAAGAGCGGCAAGCTCTACATGGCCAACCGGAACGCCACGGTCCAGTTCGTGCTCTCCGGCGAGGTGCCGGCGGTGCAGGAGGCGGAGCGCCTCGCTCTCGCAGCCGGGGCCCGCCGAGCCCTGATCCTGACCATTCCGCTCGCCGCGCACTCACCCCTGATGGCAAAGGCAGGAGCCGCATTCAAGAAGGTGGTCGACCGGCTCGACATCACCGAACCGGCCATCCCGATCCTCGCCAACGCGACCGGGAACCCGATCCGCACCGAGGCCGCGCTGCGAAGTGAGCTCACCAACCACCTCCTCCGCCCGGTCGACTGGGCGCGGACGATGCTCTCCCTACAGCGGATGCAGGTCAAGACAGTGGTCGAGCTGGGTCCCGGCCGGGTACTCGCCTCCCTCGCCGCGAAGCACATCCCGGGCGTCGACACCTGGAACGCCGAGGAGCTCTTCATCGACTACGTCGACACCCCCCGCGAGGTCCCCGCGTGAGCGCCGAGCTCGCCGAGCGGGTGGCACTCGTCACCGGGGGCGGAAAGGGGATCGGCGCCGCCATCTCCCGGTCGCTGGCGGGCATGGGCGCCAAGGTGCATGTCAATTACCGCTCCGACTCCGCCGCCGCCGAGCAGGTCGCCCACGAGATCGGCGGTGTCGCGGTTCAGTGCGACGTCTCCGACGGGGCGGCGGTCGAGGCGATGATCAAGGCCATCGGACGGGTCGACATCCTGGTCAACAACGCCGGCGCGGTGCGCGACAAGCTGCTCCTGCGGATGACCGAGGCGGACTGGAACGACATCATCGCAACCGACCTCACCGCAGCCTTCCATACGACCAAGGCAACCCTCGCCGGGGGCATGCTCCGGAACCGGTGGGGCCGGATCGTGAACATGAGCTCCGTCGTCGGGATAACCGGCAACCCCGGCCAGGCGAACTACGCCGCCGCCAAGGCCGGGCTGATCGGCTTCACGAAGGCGATCGCCAAAGAGGTCGGCTCGCGGGGGATCACCGTCAATGCGGTCGCCCCCGGCTACGTCCGTACCGAGCTGACCGGCAGCTCGCTCACTGAAGAGATGGTGGCCGAGCTGGTGAAGTTCACGCCGCTCCAGCGGGAGGGAAAGCCGGAGGACGTCGCCGCCGCGGTGGCTTTCCTCTGCTCCCCCGGGGCGAGCTTCATAACCGCCCACACGCTGGTCGTCGATGGGGGCCTCAGCGTCTGATGCTCACCCTCACGCCCCCCTGGCAGGATGTTCCCCTCGCCGGCGGCCCGCTGCCCGAGATCGAGCTTCCCAGCAACTGCCCCGGCTGCGGTGTCAGCCTCGACCGCGTGGAGCTTGCCGCCCACGTTTACGTGTGCGACTGCGGCCATCATTTCCAGCTCCGCGCCAACTCCTGGATCGCACTGCTCGCCGACGGCGACACCTGGAACGAGCGCTGGGCGGACGTCCGGCCACACGACCTCCTCGACTGGAAGATGCCCAAGCCCTACCACCTGACAATCGAGCAGGCACGGGAGGACGGCCTGAACGAGGCGGTCCGGACGGGGACCGCGCTGCTCGGCGGCCGGCCGGTCTGGCTCGGCGTCTTCGACTTCCGCTTCGTCGGCGGGACCCTCAGCATCGTCGCC
>DATCPJ010000190.1:0-19787 GCA_036570145.1 Candidatus Dormiibacterota bacterium | reverse complement strand
CCAGGGAGGAGATCGCCGCCGGCCGCTCGAGCTCGGCCGTGGCGAGCGCCGCGTCGAGGCCCACGGGCACCGGCAGATGGTCGTCGCCCGCCATCACCAGCCACGGTCCGTCGGGTGCCCAGGTCTCTTGGGCCAGCCGCTCCCGGAGTTCCGCGGGCGCCAGCGGCAGGGCCCTGCCGTGGCCGTAACCACGCTGGAGATGGACGGTCCGGACGATGGAGCCGTCGAGCGCCTCCCAGTCGAAGACGCCACCCACCTCCGCGGCCGGGATGCCGCGCCAGACGACCGCCGTCTCGATGCCCCGCAGGCGGAGGAGCTGCGGCATCTGCGCGGTGTGGCCGAACTGGTCGGGCAGGTAGCCGACCGCCATCGGCTCACCGATCTGGCGCGCCCGCTCCTGCCCCAGCTCGAGGTTGCGGAGGAGCGACTCGCCACTCACCAGGTGCTCATCCGGCAGCGTGTACCAGGGCCCGAGGCTCACCCGTCCCCGGGCGGCCGCCTCACGGATCGCGGCCAGGCGGTCAGGCCGGGCCTCGAGGTAGTCGTCCACCACCGCCATCTGGCCGTCGAGGTGGAAGCGGAGGCCGGGCTCCCGAGGGAGCGCCAGGAGGAGCGAGTCGAGGAGCGCGACGAGGCGCCGCCGGTAGACCGCGAAGGGCAGGTACCACTCCCGGTCCCAGTGGGTATGGGGGACGACGTGGACCTGCGGCTCCGATGGCATCCGCCATATTGTGTCCGGGTGGCTGACACGCTTCACCAGGCCGCCGCGCTGGAGGGTTTCGCGCGCCGCATCTTCCTGGCGATGGGCGCTTCAGGGCCGGTTGCGGCAACGGTCGCCGGCCACCTCGTCCGGGCCAACCTGTCCGGCCACGACTCCCACGGCATGCTCCGCATCCCCCAGTACGTCGCGGACGCCGACCGCGGCGACCTCGTCCCCTCGGCAACCGCCGCGGTCGTGAGCGAGTCCGGTGCCGTCGGCATCGTCGACGCCGGCCGCGGCTTCGGCCACAGCGCCATGGCGCTGGCGATGGAGTGGACCGCCGAGCGGGCGATCCAGTTCGGGATCGCGGCCGCCGCCGTCCGCCGCGCCAACCACATCGGTCGGCTGGGTGAGTACGCCGAGCTGGCGGCTGCCCGTGGCGTCATCGGCATCGCCACCGTGGGCGTCGTCGGTTCCGGCGGCGTGACCCCCTTCGGCGGCCGGGGCCGCTACCTGGGGACCAATCCCTGGGCGATCGGGGTCCCGGCAGCCGGCGAGGAGCCGATGATCTACGACGCGGCCACATCCGCCGTTGCCGAGGGCAAGCTCCGGGTTGCCCTTTCGAAGGGCGCCCGCGCGCCGGCGGGAGCGATCATCGACAGTGCCGGCAAACCCTCGCTCGACCCGGCCGACTACTACGCCGGGGGCGCGATGCTGCCCCTCGGCGGCGCCCTCGCCGGCCACAAGGGCTACGGCCTGGCGCTCGCCTCAGCCCTTGTCGGCGGCCTGGCCATGATCGACGGCGAGGACTCGACCACCGCCGGCACCTCCTCGACCCCGGGCGAGCCGGGCTGGCTGGCCGGAGCCTTCGTGGTCGCCATCGATCCCGAACGGTTCGGGGGAGCCGAGCGCTATCGGGCGGCAGTCGCCGGCGCCCTCGCCGGTCTGCGCCGGCAGCCTCCTGCCGAGGGCGTCGCCGAGATCCTGATCCCGGGCGACCCGGAGAGGCGCAGCCGCGCCCTCCGTGAGCGGGAGGGGATCCCGATCCCCGACCCGGTCTGGAGCGACCTGCTCGAGGTCGCCGGTCGCTACGGGCTGGCGGCGGGCTAGCAGGTGCTGAAAGAGGTCGGTGAGAGACTGAAGGCAAGCCCGGCGCGAGGCGGCGCAGCCAAAGCTCCGGCGTCCTCTTTCCGCAGCCTGCTACGGCCGGGCGCCGCTCGGTAGGGGCTCCGGCTGCGCTCCGCTCGGCGCGGCAGTGGGCGGGTTGAGCTTGGCGTCGATGCTCTTGCGGTCCTTCGCGAACTGGTCGCGGAGCGCCGTTATCTGGGCCAGCGCGGCGGTCTGCCGGGTGTTCTGGAGCTGGGTGACGATGTTGTCGATCGGCTTCGCTTCGACCGTGTCGAACTGGCTGCGGACGGTCTTCCAGCTCGCGTCGCGCCGGGCGCCGGCAAGCGCCGCGCCCGCCAGCCGGAGCTGGTCGTAATAGGCGCTCATGGAGTTGACCGCCAGCCCGCCCTTGCCGCGGGCCGCCATCGCCTCGGTGTCCCGGTAGCGCTGGTTGGCGAGCTGGAGGCGCACGGCGGCCTGGCTCACCGGGGTGCGGTTGGCCGCCAGCAGCAGCCGCTCCGTGTTCAGCTTCAGCGGGTAGAGGCCGCTGTCCGGCTCGGACAGCTGCGCGGCAAGCGCGAGGCTGATGCCGGCGACCAGGGCGAGCATGAGCGCGGCCGCCACGACCAGGCCCCAGCGGATGCCGTGGCTGGGCAGCGGGTGCTTTGCCCGCCGAAGCGGCAGGTTGTGCCGGTAGACCCAGCCCGCCCGGTGCTCCCGACCGCCCTGGAGGAAGGCGTCGCGCACCCGGGAGCGGGATCCCGTGCCGGGCGCCCGGGTCGGCAGGGCGACGATCTGCTCACTCAGGGCGAGCATCCGCTCCAGCTCCTCTGCCGCGGGGTGGATGCCGACCGCCTCGGCGACGGCCGCGCCGGCCATGCGCCGGGCGATCGCATCCTCCAGCTGCCGGGGGCTCGGCTCGACGAGCATCTGGTTCATTGCAGCTCCACAGGCGTGGTCGGGTCGGGCTCACCGGCCAGGGCCCGCCCGAGAGCGAGGAGGCCGCGGTGCTGGAGTGCCTGGACGCGGCCCACGCCCCGCCCGGTCGATCTCGCCACGGCATCGGCCGGAAGGCCGGCGACGAAGCGGAGCCCGAGCACGTCGAGCTGGTCGGGCGTGAGACCGCGGATCGCCTCCCGAAGCCGGGCGGCGGGAGGAAGTTCTTTCGCCGGCAGCGGGGCGGGAAGGCCGGTCGGGCGGTCCGACTCGCTCAGCACGGCATTTGCGATCCGCTCCAGCCAGGTGGCGAACCCGCTCTCGAAGCGGCGGTAGCGGGGAATGCCCTCGAGAGCCCGCAGGAATACCAGGCGGACCACCTCCTCGCTGGCGGTCGCGTCGCCCACCAGGGTGTGGACATAGCGATAGAGTGCCTCGAAGTGGCCGTCGAAGAGCTCGGCAAGAGCTTCGGGTTCGTAGCGTTGTGCTCTTAAGATGAGGTCACGCTCGCCGCGATCGCGTGCCGGGGCAGACCTCACCAGGGCGACCTGCCGGAAACCCAACTCAGCCATATCGATATAAGAATAACGCCCAAAGCGATGTATGAGTTTCTACTTGAAAAAAGTTGGATCCAGAACCAGGGCGCGGCCTGCACATCGGTCTGCGTGGTCGCCGGGCTCGGCGCGCTGGGGGCCCAGGATCTGCCCGATCTGGCCACCGCCTCAGGCTTCCTGGCGGGCCAGGCCTTCGCCGCGCCGGGCCTTCTCGATTACGTAACCCTCCCCTTTCGCCGGGCTCCACTCGACCTGCGGATCGAGCAGCTGGCGGCCCAGCACGGGGTCACCGTCAGCTCGACCTCCGAGCTCGTCGTGCCTGGCCTCGCTCAGCGTCCCGGCGATGCGGAGATCCTGATCGTGCACCTCGCCTACGGCCAGGAGGCGCCGGGCCGCTACGGGTCCTGGGGCTGGAATCCGCTCAACCCCGCCACCTACTCGACCGGCGGCCACAGCGTCGTGCTGGCAGCTCTCGACGGCGACGGCTGGACGGTCCTCGACCCGAACCGGCCGGGCCTTCAAAACTGGCCGAGCCCGGGGATCGCCACCGCTCGGACCCGGCTAAGGATGAGTCCCGGCTGAGGCCGCGAGCTCTTCGATCTGGGTGACCATCGCGTCGAGGATGGCCAGCCCGGCGTCCCAGAAGCCGGGGTCGGTGATGTCCATGCCGAGCGTCCGCACCAGCTCGTCGGGCCGCGTCGAGCCGCCGGCCGCGAGGAACTCCAGGTAGCGGTCGACGAACTCGGGGCCCGACTCCTGGTAGCGCCGGTAGACGGAGAGCGCCAGCAGGTTGCCGTAGGCGTAGGCATAGACGTAGCCGGGCGCGAAGTAGAAGTGGCCGACGTAGCTCCACCAGGGCTTGTGGTCCTCGGTGAGCTCGAGCGAGTCGCCGAACATCGGCTGGAGAACCTCCTGCCAGATCTCTCCGAACTGCTCCGGCGAGAGCTCGCCCTCGGACCGCCGGCGGGTGTGGGCGGCGTCCTCGAAACGGTTCATCGAAACCTGCCGGAAGACCGTCGCGAATGCCCCCTCGACCTGGTCGCAAAGCATCGAAAGGCGGATCCGGGGATCTTTCTCCTCGGCCATGATGCGGTCGAAGGTCAGCGTCTCCCCGAAGACGCTGGCGGTCTCCGCCAGGGTGAGCGGCGGATGGTAGTCGAAGAGGTTCTGCTTGCTTGCCAGCCGGTCGTGGAGGCCGTGGCCGAGCTCGTGCGCGAGCGTGAGCGCGTCGTTGAGCCGGGCCGTGTAGTTCAGCATCACGAAGGGGTGGTAGCGCGGCGTGGCGCCCAGGCAGAAGGCGCCGCCGCGCTTGTGCTCGCCCAGTGCGGCATCGATCCAGGGCTTCTCGAAGAACTCCGCGACCAGGTCGCCGGCGCGCTTGGAGAAGCGCTGATAAGAACCCAGGACCAGCTCTTTGGCCTCCTCCCAGGGCAGCTCCCGGCTGGCCGCCAGCACCGGCGCGTAGCGATCCCACTCGTGGAGCTTGTCGAGGCCCAAAAGGCGTTTCTTGACGTGGTAGTAGCGGGCGACCATCGGGTAGCGCCGGCTGACCGCCTCGACCAGGGCCTGGACCGCCTCGTCGGAGGTCTCGTTGGCGAGGTTGCGGGCGCTGAGCCAGGTGGGGTACTTGCGCAGCCGATCGTCGATCGCCTTGTCCTGGAGGACGACATTGAGGATGTAGGCGCGCGTCCGGATGTCCTCGCGGAGCGCCTCGGTGACCGCTTTGCTAGCCTCCTGCCGGACGGCGCGGTCGTCGTCGCGGAGGCGCGCCAGCGCCTGTTCCAGGCCGGCCTTCTGGCCGCCCAGCTCGGGCTTGATCGACGCTGACAGCTCCTCGAAGAGCCGGACCCAGGCGGTTGTCGAGACCGGGGACCGGTCGTTGAGCAGCCGCTCCTCGACCTCGCTCAGGTTGTGCGGGCGGTACTTTCGCGCCTCCTCGACGGTGTGCCGGTAGCGGCTCGCCGCCGGGTCGGCGAAGAGGGGCGCGACCAGCTCGTCGGTCAGCTCGGCGAGCTCCAGGTGGAAGAACACGAGGTGGCGGCCCCGCTCGGCGCCGGCTTCCTCGATGCGGGCCACAAGCCTTCCGTGGGCGGGGCTCGCGGTGTCCTGGGTATGGAGCAGGGAGGCGTAGATGGAGGGGCGCGCGACACGGTCCTGGAGGTCCTCCAGGCGCTCCATCATGGCAGCGAACCCGGCCGGCTCGAGCGATCCGATCCGGCCCTTGTAATCGGCCTCGAACGCCTGCGCATCCTCCAGCCCGCCCTTCAGGATCGCCTCGATCTCAGGGTCGGTCGGCGACGCGTACAGCTCCGCCAGGTCCCAGTGGACGTTCTCCGCCCCCGTTGTTTTGGTGACCTGTGCCATGCCGAATTCAGGATAGCCGGGCGCGCATCTCCTCCACCTCTCCGGCCTCGGGCCAGCGGTCGGCGTAGACACCCCGATTGACGGCCTCGGTCACGGCGACGAGCACCTCCTCGAGCTCGCCTGCCGACATCCGCCGCCGGTACTCGTTGGGCGTCTCGGGCGGCGCGCGGCGGCGGCCCAGCCGGTGCTGGAGGCGGTTGTAGAGGCGGATCAGCTCCGCCTCCCCGGGGCTTCGCGCCCGCCGGCGGGGCAACCGCCGCCCGCGAAGCCAGAGCAGGCCGGCGACAAGTACCGCGAGCAGGGCGGCAAGCCCGGGCAGCAGCGCCAGCGCGCCGAGGCCGGTCAGGGCGGCGGTCGGAGCGCCGAGGGCCAGGTGCGGGATGAGGTGGGCCAGGCCGGAGGCGGCCCAGCGATCCGGGAAGCGGGTGGCGGCGAGCGCCGAGAAGGTTGGGGTCGGGTCGACCGGCACCCAGCCGTGGCCGGGAAAGAAGACCTCGATCCAGGCATGGGCGTCGCTCTCCCGGACGATCGTCTGGTCGAGCGTGGAGTCGTACTGGCCCGGGGCGTAGCCGGTGACCAGCCGGGTCGGTATGCCCTGGCTGCGGAGCAGCAGCGCGGCCGCGGTGGCGAACATCTCGCAGTAGCCATAGCGGGCGTCGAAGAGGAAGTAGTCGACCTGGTCGACGCCGGCCGGCGCGGGAGGCGTGGCAAGCGTGTACCGGTAGGCGGCCTGGAGATGCCTGGCGAGCGCGATCACCGCGTCATAGCGCTGAGTGCGAGGGTCGAAACCGTCGAGATAGGTCCGCGCGAGGGCGGCCGCCCGGGGAGACAGGTTGCCGCGGTCGAGGTAGCTGCCGTCGACCGGCGCCGGGATGTCGGCGTTCACCACCCGCAGCGATCCCGGCGTGTAATCGGGGAGGTGGGAGACGACCGAGTAGGTCGTGCCCGCCCGGTGGGGCGCGGGGGCATAGAAGTCGCCGAAGCCGTCTTCCCGGATCTGTGCCGCGGGGTAGTAGAGGCTTTCGACCGGGGCCGCCACATAGATGACCCCCGGCATCGAGCGGACGACCCGGACGGTCTGGACGAAGTCGCCCAGCTGCGGGCCGGAGGCGGTGTTGCCGAGGTTGTGGCTGTCGATGTAGGCATGGAAGGTCCGGAAGCGCGGCGAGGCGGTGGCGCTGACGACCCAGGTGCCGTTGCGGTACTGGTCGAAGGTGAGCCCGCGCCAGTAGGCGGGCGCCCCGGTCCGGATGTACATCACGATCGCGCCTCCGAGCCGGCCGCGGAAGCGCAGGTCGACGTTGCCGCTCTTTCCCGAGGGGTCGGTCGCGAACTGGACCAGCGGCACCGCCGGCTGCTCGAGCCCACCGAACTGGACGTTCGCCGGAAGCGAGATCACCAGGGGCCCGCTCGGCGAGATGGTCGGTTGGGGCAGAAGCGCGAAGCCCGCCACGCCCGCCAGGAGGGTGCCGATAAGCGCGATCCCGACCGGCCGCCAGGGGAGCTGAAGGCGCGGCGCACCGATCCGCTCCAGGTTGGCCGCGGTCCAGAAGCCGGCGAGGCAGCCGACCCAGAGGACGACGAAGACGCCGAACTGGTAGTCCCAGGCGAAGACCGCCGCAAGGTAGACCAGGGCCAGGCTCATCCAGAGGCTCGAATAGAGGTTTCGGCGCGTGGTCAGGTCGAAGCTGGTGACCGCGATCAGGATCATCACCAGGTTGGCCTGGGGGAGGTTGGCGCCGAAGAGGCCGGTCACCGAGTCGGTGAGGAAGTAGCCGACCCCGAGGAACATCATCCCGGCGATCAGGGCCTGGAGGAGGCGAGGCCGCTTCCGCTGCCGCCAGGCGTAGCTGAAGCGATGGCCGGCGAACGCGATCGCGAAGGCGATCAGCGGCACGACGACGGTCTGCCCGTACCAACCGATCGCGAGGGCGGCCACGCCGAAGCCGAGCAGGGCGAACCGGCGAGCCCAGCGCGAGTCCTCGACCTGGGATCGCGGCAGCAGGCGGAGTTTCACAGGAGGGTAGGCCCGCGCAGGCTGCGCCGAGCACGGCCGACGGGAGGGATGTCCCTCCTCACTCGGGCAGTGGCCATTCCAAACCCGCTCGGGTGAAGGGCACCCCGAGCTCGCCCTCCCCCACCAGCCATGCCCTCGTGGCGGCGCCCTGCGCCTGGAGCTCCTCGAGGGCCTCCACCGCCGGGCCGTCCGTCCGGTCGGTGAAGGCGATCGCATCCATCACGCGCGGCGGCTCACTGTCCGCCTCGGGCAGCTCGGGCCACCGGGCGAGCCACTCCAGGACGGCCCAGATCGAGCGTGCCTGCCACGGCGCCAGCGGCTCCAGGCCCGGCGCCCAGAGGTGCACCCGGCCGCCGCCGCGAAGGCAGTCCCATGCTTCCGACGCCGCCAGCCGGGCCAGCTGGTCCGCCGCCGCGGGGGTCGCCGGCTCTGGGTCCAGGAGGAGCGCCATCACCTTCAGTCCGGGTGGCTCGAACTCCCGCACCACGAGCTCGCCGCGGCGGGCGCTGGTCTTCCAGTGGATCCGGCGCAGGGCATCACCGGAGCGGTACTCGCGAACCCCGTAGAGGTCGGCCCCGTGCCCGGCCCTGACCACGGTGAGCTGGGATTCGATCTCCCGAACCTGGAGCCGGTCGCTCAGCGAGGTGAAGAGCGGCAGGGCGACCGCCAGGCCTCCCGCGACCTGGTCTTGCCGCGTTCGGAAGAGTCCCAGGGGGTCCGCCGACTCGACCACCAGGCGGGAGGCGGCCAGCGGTCCGCGGGCGACCGGTCCGAGCTGCCGGCGGGCTGTCCAGCCGGTGGCCGGCACGAGGCCGGTGCCCGCCTCGAGGGCAACCTCCCCAACGCCGGCCGAAAGGCACGCCGGACCGCGCGCCCAATCACCCGTCACGAGGAGGCGAAGCTCGAACTGGAGGGTGTCGCCCTCGAACACGGGCGCCGGCAGGGGAGCGTCGCGAAAGTCCCGCTCGGGGATCTCGAACACGGGGGAGAGCTCGGATGGCGCGACCTCGAGGAGGCGCAGCCCGCCCTCCAGCCCGCGCGCGTTCCAACGGGCGTAGAGCAGCATCGCCAGCACCGTTCCCCAGAGCAGGAAGCCGAAGAGGAAGAGCCACGCCACCTCGCTGGTGGCGCCATAGAAATACACGACGACGCCCAACCCAAGCGCGCCGAGGAGCCGCCAGGTCGGGCTCATAGCCGGCCGGTTAGTGGCCCCGCAGCGGGGGGAGCGGGAGCTCGGCGACGACCTGGGCCAGGACGTCGGTCGCCGTCGAGCGGCCGCGCATACCGAGGCGATGGGCGAGGACCGGCTGGACGAGCGCCTTGACGTCGTCGGGCAGGACGAAATCGCGTTCCTCGAAGAGCGCCAGCGCCTGGGCGGCCCGCTGCAGGTAGAGACCCGCCCGCATGCTGGCCGGGAGCGCGACCTCGGGCCTTGCTCGAACCGCGGCCAGCAGCTCGACGATGTAGGTGCGGATCGCGCCCGCCACGAGGACCCGCAGGCACGCCTGCTGCAGCTCGACGATCTCGGCGCTGCTGAGGACGGGCTCGATCTCGGTGATGGGGTCCCCATGCTGGCGGCTGGCGAGGATCTCCTCTGCCTCCGCGGCCGTCGGCGGCCCCATCTCGCAGGCGACCAGGAAGCGGTCGAGCTGGGCCTCCGGGAGCGGGTAGGTGCCGTGGAACTCGTGCGGGTTCTGGGTCGCGATCACGAAGAAGGGGCTGGGCAGCTTGTGGGTGACGCCCTCCACCGTGACCTGCGCCTCCGCCATCGCCTCGAGGAGCGCCGACTGGGTGCGCGGCGTCGCCCGGTTGACCTCGTCGGCCAGGAGGACGTTGGCGAAGACCGGGCCGGGGACGAACTCGAAGGTGCCCTGGCGCTGGTTGAAGATGCTGGCGCCGGTTATGTCCGCCGGCAGGAGGTCCGGCGTGCACTGAACGCGCCGGAACTCGCCGCCGATCGACGCCGCGATGGACCGGGCGAGCATCGTCTTCCCGGTGCCGGGAAGGTCCTGGAGGAGCACATGACCACCGGCCACCAGGCCGGCAGCGGCGAGCCGCACCGTGTCGGACTTGCCGACGATGACGCGCTGGACGTTCCGCTCCAGCCGAGCGAGCATCCCGGCCGCCCGCTGCGGCACCAGGGCCGGGGTCGCCATAACTGGCCGGATTCTACTCTCGGGGGCGACGTCCTTCGTTACGCACCTTCAAGAGTCGTGATATGTTATAGCGAATAGGAGGCTATTTCGCACAGTTCTAACTCAGCGATGCGCATAGCCATCTTGTCAACAGACTTCTGGAGGTAATTTCAATGTCCATTCTCGTCTGGATCGTGGTCGGCATCATCGGCGCCTTCCTCGGCGGCTTCGTCGCCGGCCTGCTGGGCATTGCCGCGACCAACATCATCATGCAGATCATCGTCGCCTTCGTCGGCGCCGTGATCCTCCTCGTCATCCTGCGGGCGGTCGGCGTCGGCCGCAGCCGCTCCACAACCTAGCCAGGCAGCGACCTTCCCCCCGCACCGCGCACAGGGCCGGCAGTCCTTCGGGACGGCCGGCTCTGCCGCGTTTCGCGGCCGGCCCGCTAATTGCGGCCGAGCACTCGCGTTATGACGTCCCCGATGTTCGGGCCGCCCTTCCCGAAGGGGAGTGAGCGGACGCGGTGCGCGTAGACCATGTCGGCAACCCGGGCGATGTGCTCGGTGCCGACCTCGGGCACCTCTTCGTAGGCGGCCTCCGCCTGGGCGGCCCGCGAGCAGACCAGGTCCGCCCGGTGGCCGTCGACCTCGAGGGCGATCGACAGCTCGGCGATCAGCTGCAGGATGCCGCGCGGGATGCTGACCTCGGGAAAGGTGGAGATGCCCTCCGCGATCCGGTCCCGGATGTCCTCCTCCGACTCCTTGTGGTCGGCGAAGAACTTGGTCGGATCGTCTTCCCACGCAGCGCGCTTCTCGACGATGGCGACCCGCTGCTCGAGGTCGCGGATGCCCTCGACGTCGACGCAGAGCCCGAAGCGGTCGAGCAGCTGCGGTCGCAGCTCACCCTCCTCCGGGTTCATCGTGCCGACGAGGATGAAGCGCGACGGATGCATGACGCTGACGCCCTCGCGCTCGACGACGTTGACGCCCATCGCCGCCGCGTCGAGGAGGACGTCCACGATGTGGTCGTCGAGCAGGTTCACCTCGTCGACGTAGAGGATGTTGCGGTTCGCCTCGGCAAGGACGCCCGGCTCGAAACGGCGGGAGCCTTCCTTGAGGGCCGCCTCGAGGTCGATGGTCCCGACCACGCGGTCCTCAGAGGCGTTGATCGGGAGCTCGACGACGCGCATCCGGCGGGTGGCAGTGGCCAGGCTCTCGCCGGCCTGGACGCGCGCCTGGCAATCCATGCAGAGGTTCTCGCGGTCGTTCGGGTTGTCGCCGAAGCGGCAGCCGGCGACGACCTGCTGCTCGGGCAGCAGCCGGGCGAGGGCGCGGACCGCGGTCGACTTACCGGTTCCCTTCTCGCCCCGGATCAGGACCCCGCCGATCGAAGGGTTGATCGCGTTGAGGACGAGCGCCATCTTCATCCGCTCCTGCCCGACGATGGCGCTGAAGGGATAGGAGTAACGCTCTACAGCCACTGTGGAAGTCTACCCAGCTATCCGTTCGCGGCTAACCGCGGTCAGGGCTAAATCGCTGCGATCCGGCTGAAGGCCTTTGAGGACCGCGGCGGCGCGGCAATTCTGACCAGTGACCTGACGCCGATCACGCAGTAGTCGAAGTCCCCTTCCTGTTCGGCGAGAGTCTCGTCGATTCGCGGAGTCCGATTCACCACAAAGTGGTTTCGGACCTATCCGCGGTTGAGCTGCCGCTCGACGACCGAGGCGATCTCGTCGCGGGAGAGGTCGAAGAGGCCGTAGTAGCGGGCGCCCATCCGACCGGCCAGGTCGGCACAGGCGTTGATGGCGTAGGTCTGGTACATCGGCGCGACTCGCGCCAGGTGCTGGATCGAGGGCAGGTGGCTGAAGTCCCGGGCGGAGTCGATCACCAGGGAGTCGATCTTCTCGGCCTGGATCATGGCGGCCACCTTCTGGGCCTCCACCAGCGGCTCCTCCTTGAACATCGAGATGTTGCCGCGGCCGTCGCTGATCAGCACCAGGAGGGGCCTCACCGTGGCGTCGCGGAGAACCTCTGTCTTGATCACGTTGAGGCCCGCCAGCAGCCCATGCGTCAGGGGCGTCGTCCCGCCCACCGACAGGCGCTCCAGCCTCCGCCGCGCCAGCGACACCGAGGACGTCGGTCGGAGCACGACCTCCGCCGTGCGGTTCTTGAAGATGACCACTGCCACCCGGTCGCGGCGGACATAGGCGTCCTGGAGGAGGGAGAGGATGGCGCCCTTGGTGGCCGCCATCCGCTGCTCGGCGTCCATCGACGCCGAGGCGTCGACCACGAACACGATCAGGTTGCCGGTCTTCCGCTCCCGCACCTTCTCGCGCAGGTCCGACCGTTCCAGCATCATCCGCTCGCCCATCGAACGTCCCCGGCGCACCTGGAAGGGGGCGGCCGCCCGGATGGTCGCGTCGACGGCGAGGTCGGTCACCTTCTCCGCCGTCCTGGCGGTCGTGTAGCGGCCGCGCCGGTTCGCCGATTGGGCGGTCGCTCGCCTGCCCCCCTGCTTGCGCGGCCGGCGGTGGCGGGGCAGCTCGATCTTCTTCACATCGAACGTGTCGGCGCTCTCCGGCGTCGATTCGGAGCCCATCCCGCCGCCCGCGCTGCTCCCTTCGACGGAGCCGCTCGAATCTTCCGCCGACCGGCTTTCAGCCTCGGACTCCTGGGCGGCGCCCTGCTGGTCGCTCGAGCTCGGCTGCTGCTCCTCGTCGGAGGTCTCCGACTTCCCCTCCTCCTGGCTCGCCTGCTGATCCTGGGGAGCCTCCTCGTCGCCGCGGCCTTCCTCCCGCTTGACCGGGCTTCGCGAGCGATGGGCGAGCGCGAGCTCGGCGGCGTCGAAGATGTCGTCCCGGGTCGGAGCCGGGTGGCCGCGGAAGGCGGCGAGCGCGCTGCAGGCACGGGCCACGACGAGGTCGGCGCGATGTCCCTGGACCCCGCTGTCGACGCAGATCCGGGAGATGAGACGAGCCTGGGAGGGGCTGATCGCTACCTGCCCGATCGCTTCTCGGGCCTCAACGATCCGTTCCGAGAGCCGCGCGTCGGACTGCCGGAACTCGGCCAGGAAGGCCGGGTCGTGGTCCCGGAAGGCAGCCTCCCGCTCCACGATGGTGACCCGCAGCTCGGCGTCATTGATGCCCTCGACGTCGACGCAGAGCCCGAAGCGGTCGAGCAGCTGCGGGCGCAGCTCGCCCTCCTCCGGGTTCATCGTCCCGACCAGGATGAAGCGGCTTGGGTGGACGATCGAGATACCCTCTCGCTCGACGACGTTGACACCCATCGCCGCCGCGTCGAGGAGGACGTCGACGATGTGGTCGTCGAGCAGGTTCACCTCGTCGACATAGAGGATGTTGCGGTTGGCCTCCGCGAGGACCCCCGGCTCGAACCTGCGGCGGCCATGACGGAGGGCCGACTCGAGGTCGATCGACCCCACGACCCGGTCCTCGGAAGCGTTGATCGGCAGCTCGACGACCCGCATCGGCCGAGTGCTCACCGGCAGTTTGCCCAGCTCCGCGCGCTGCCTGCATTCGATGCAGAAATGCCCGGACTCGTCCGGGTCGTCGCCGAAGTGGCACCCCTCGACCACGCGGTGCTCGGGCAGCAGGCGGGCAAGGGCGCGGACGGCCGTCGACTTGCCGGTGCCCCGCTCCCCGCGGATCAGGACGCCGGCGATGGTCGGGTTGATCGCGTTGGCGACCAGCGCCAGCTTCATCTTCTCCTGCCCGACGATGGCGGTGAAGGGGTAGAAGTCGCGCTCGAGGGTGGTGGCCATTTCCTGCTGCCTAGCGTACCCAGCCAGGGCCGGGATCCCTCGTTTTCACGATTCTTGGGGGACGGCGCCCGCCGAGTTGCCATCCGCCGGCGAATGGACGGTTCCGGCCGATAGACCGGGCTATTCGCCAGCGGATCGCCCTCGGTGCTGCCTTGGGTGGGCGCGGTTCGCCGGCGGATCGTGCAAGGCGCCGTCTCGAACACCAAGACCTCCGGGTCGCCGCCCCTTCGATGACTTTCTCGCCGGACCGCGGGGCGTCCTCGACGTTGCGAGCCGACGCAACGCGTGGCCCTTGCTTGGAGCCGGAGGCGGAGCCCGGGCTAGAAGCCTCCTTCCCGTTCGGTCGGCTCGTCCATGAACGGGTAGCGGTAGGCCTTTGCCGGCGCGTAGGTCTCCTTGATCGTGCGGGGACTCGTCCAGCGGACCAGGTTCAGCAGGCTGCCCGCCTTGTCATTGGTCCCCGAGGCGCGGCCGCCGCCGAACGGCTGCAGGCCGACGACGGCGCCGGTCGGCTTGTCGTTGATGTAGAAGTTGCCGGCGGCGTTGACCAGACGCTCGCTCGCCTGCTCGATCGCGGCGCGATCGTTCGCGAAGACCGCGCCGGTGAGGGCGTAGGGGCTGGTCCGGTCGCAGAGGTCGAGGGTCTCCTCCCACTTCCCGTCCGGGTAGGGATGGACGGTCAGGATGGGGCCGAACAGCTCCTCCTTCAGCAGCCTGAAGTCCGGGTCTGCGGTCTCGATCACGGTCGGGCGGACGAACCAGCCGACGCTGTCGTCGGTCACCCCGCCGGCGACGACCTTGGCCTTCGGCGAGCGCCTGGCGTACTCGATCGCCTCGCTGTGCCGGGTGAAGGCGGGCTTGTCGATCACCGCACCCATGAAGTTGCGGAAGTCGGCGGGGTCTCCCATCGGGATCCCGTCGACCTCGCGCACCAGCTCGTCGCGCATCGCCTCCCACATCGACTCCGGGATGTAGGCGCGGGAGGCCGCCGAGCACTTCTGGCCCTGGTACTCGAACGCCCCTCGGATGAGGGCCGTCTGGAGGGCGTCGACGTCGGCCGACTCGTGCACCATCACGAAGTCCTTGCCGCCCGTCTCGCCGATCAGCCGGGGGTAGGAGCGGTAGCGGCCGATGTTGGCACCGACCGTCTGCCACATCCCCTGGAACACCTCGGTCGAGCCGGTGAAGTGGATGCCCGCCAGGTGGGGGTCGTTGAGCACCACAGCGGAAACCTCGGAGGCGCTGCCGCTGACGAGGTTGATCACCCCGGGCGGGAGGCCGGCCTCTTCGAGCAGCCGCTGGAGCAGGCTCGCGACAAGCAGGGTCTGGGTCGCCGGCTTGTAGACGACGGTATTGCCGAGCAGCGCGGGTGCGGTTGGCAGGTTGCCGCCGATGGAGGTGAAGTTGAATGGGCTGACGGCGTAGACGAAGCCCTCCAGCGGGCGGTACTCGCTGCGGTTCCAGGCCGTCCCGTCGTTGAAGGGCTGCATCGCCAGCAGCTGGTCGGCGAAGAACACGTTGAAGCGCCAGAAGTCGATGAGCTCGCAGGCGGCGTCGATCTCGGCCTGGTGGATGGTCTTGCTCTGGCCGAGCATGGTCGCCGCGTTGATGGTGTCGCGCCAGGGCCCGGCCAGCAGCGCGGCGGCCCGGAGCAGGACGGCGGCCCGCTCGTGGAAGGGGGTCGCGGCCCAGCTCTTCTGGGCCTTCAGCGCGGCATCGACGGCGTCCTGGAAGTCCTTCTTGGCACCGAGCTGGTACTCCCCGATCGTCAGCTCGTGGCGGTGGGGCGAGCGGAGCGACTTCGTCGAAGCCCCCTTCCGGCGGTCGCCGCCGATCGTCATCGGGATCTCGGCGCTGACGTCGGTCATCGACGCGAGGCGCTGCTGGATGCTGAAGCGGTGCGGAGTGCCGGGCTCGTACGTTCGGACCGGCTCGTTGTGCGGGGTCGGTACCTTGAAGTGCCCGTGGTCGCTCATGGTGCAAATTTAGTCCTTAGAATGCCGGCCCAAATGCCGCTGCTCGGCGGGCTCTTCAACAAGGGCGATGGTGGGCCGGTCGTCATCCCCGTCGCCGGGCACGTGCCGATCGCCTTCCGCGTCTACTACACGCCCGGCTATCCGCCCCTGGCGCCGGATGACCTGCGGGTCAACGCGGGCGAATGGCTCGACCGGTACGTCGAGGAGCCGCTCCGATCAGCGCTGAGACCGGTGGTCGGGTCGGAGAAGTTGAGCTACACCGACATGGCGAAGACCTCCTTCCCGCCGCCTCTCGAGGTGCTTCAGAAGGAGGACGTCGGGGCCGAGGAGCGCTCTCGCTTCGAGGCGGCCTGGCAGGTCGCGGTGGTCTCCTGCGAGGCACGGACGCAGGTGCCGATGCTCGGACTCTGGGCCGCGGTCGCGGCCGGCCGCTCCGCCGCGCTCTCGCTGAAGGGCGCGCTCTTCGACGCGGTCGCCGTCCGGCTGACCTCGATCGCCTCCTACCAGCAGCCGATCCCCGGAATGGGCGTCCTGCGAGCCGCGGACCACCTGGCGGTCGGCTCGTCCGGCGCCGGGGGTCCCGTCAGCTGGCGCACGGCCGGGATGCCCAAGTTCGGACTCCCCGATCTCGAGCTGCTCGACGCCCCCGCCGGCCTGAACCCCCGGCCCTTGCTCGAGGCGGTCGCCCAGCAGCTGCTCGACGCCCTGCTCACGGCCAACCATGGCCGCGAGGAGCCGATCGATCAGCTTGCGCTCGGCCCCGGGCTCAGCCTCCCGCTTCCCGGCGGTCCGGCCGAGGTCCGGCTCCTCTACCTGGCCGGCCAGGGCCAGCGCCCCCCCGTGATCGAAGTACTCCTGCCGGGAGCCGCCTAAGCGGGGACCAGGTCCTTGACGAGCTCGCGCTCCTGGAGCAGCTCCTCGGTCGTGACCCGGATCTTCTCGGTGGCGAAGTCATCGTGCTGGAGTCCCTCGACGACGTTCCAGTTCCGGCCGTCGGTGCTGACCGGGAAGCCGAACTGAAGGCCTTCGGGTATCCCGTACTCACCCCGGCTGACGACGCCAAGCGACGTCCAGTCATCGGGCCGGGTGCCGAAATGGACGCTCCGGACCGAGTCGATGGCGGCGTTCGCCGCCGATGCCGCCGAGGAGAGGCCGCGCGCCTCGATGACCGCCGCTCCGCGCTTCTGGACGGTGCTGATGAACTCGCCCCGCAGCCAATCTCCGTCGGAGATCACCTCGGGGACCAGCTTGCCCCGGATCCGGGCATGCGCGAAGTCGGGGAACTGGGTCGCCGAATGGTTGCCCCAGATCGCGGTGTTGGTCACCTCGGCGACCGGCACCCGGGCCTTGCCGGCCAGCTGCGACTTCGCCCGGTTCTCGTCCAGCCGCGTCATCGCAAACCAGCGGTCGGCGGGGATGTCAGGTGCGTTGCTGCGGGCGATCAGGCAGTTGGTGTTGCAGGGATTGCCGACCACCAGGATCCGGACGTCGGCGGCGGCGCGGGCGGCGATCGCCCTGCCCTGGGGGCCGAAGATGCCGCCGTTGATGGAGAGCAGGTCGCCTCGCTCCATGCCCTGCTTGCGAGGCACCGAGCCGACGAGGAGCGCCCACGCGGTGCCGTCGAAGGCCTCCTCCGTGTCGGAGGTGGTCACGACGTCGGCGAGGAGCGGGAACGCGCAGTCGTCGAGCTCCATGACGACCCCCTGGAGGGCCTTCATCGCGGGCTCGATCTCGAGCAGCCGGAGGACCACCGGCTGCTCGGGCCCGAGCATCTCGCCGCTCCCGATCCGGAAGAGCAGCGAGTAGCCGATCTGGCCGGCGGCGCCGGTCACGGTGACGTGGATTGGTTGATTCACAAAACCATTCTCGCGACTTGGAACTTCAGAAGTTCTCGGTCTCGAACACCTCGGGGCCGGCGAGCCGCCGCGCGAAGGTCAGGAAGCCGGTGTGGGCGACCATCCGGTGATCGGGGCGCATGCTCCGACCTCGTATCGTCCAGCCGCGCTGGAGGACCTCCATCGTCTGGATGAGGCCGAACCCGCCGTGCTCGCGGAGTCCGTCGCAGAAGCGGGCCACCTGGCTGACGTTCGGGCAGTGGGCGAAGATCACCCCGCCTGGGCGGAGCGCTCCCGCGAAGGCGGCGATCGCCTGCCAGGGCTCGGGGAGGTCGAGCAGGGCTCGATCGACGCCGACCTCGATCACGCCTTCGTAGACGTCGCCGAGCTTCATCTCGAGGTTGGCCGGGAACCCGTCGAGCGCGTCGGTGGCGGCGGCCCGGGCGAGCGCCAGGAAGTCCTCCCGGACCTCGTAGGAGACGACCCTCCCGCTCTCGCCGACGGCGCGAACCAGCGCCGCGGTCAGCGCGCCGGTTCCCGAACCTGCCTCGAGAACGAAGGCGCCGGGGTGGACGTCGGCGTACATCAGGATCGCCGCGATGTCCTTCGGATAGATCGGCTGGGCCTGCCGCCGGCGGCCCGTCACACGCTCCGCGAAGGTTGGCCGGAGCGCGAGCAGGCGCGTGCCCGTGTGGCTGCTGACGAGCGACCCTTCCGGCCTGCCGATGAGGTCGTCGTGGTTCACCGTGCCGCTGTGGAGCGAGAGCTTGGCGCCCTCCTGGAGGGTCACCTGGTAGGTCCGACCCGCTTTGTCGTGGAGAAGGACGAAGTCGCCCGCCAGGAGCTCGCCGCTCAGGGCTTTCGGGCCCGGAGCAGCGCGTGCCAGTAGCGGTGCCAGAGCTTTCCCTCCCGGCGCTCGGGACGGAGCTGCTCCCGCGCCGGACCGGTCGCCGCCTCGACGATGGCGGCCAGCTCCTCCACCCGTTCGGGCGGAAAGCCGATCCGGACAACCCAGGGCTCGAACTCCCAATCCATCTGGCGGATGCGGGTGTCCTCGATCGCGAACCCGGCGGCCTCCAGCCGCTCGACCCACTCCTCGACGGTGTACATCCGGACGTGGCTCGGGTCGCGCAGCAGCTCGACGTCGTGCAGGTGGTCGCGGGCCTCCCGCGGGCCCGAGCTGTCGATCATGAGCAGCCGTCCGCCTGGCCGCAAAACCCGGTTCGCCTCGCCCAGGCTTCGCTCGAGGTCGTGGAAGTGGTGGGCGGCCACCCGGCAGGTCCAGAGGTCGAGGGACCCGTCCTCGAAGGGCAGCTCCTCGGCGTCGCCGATGATCCAGTCGACATTGCCGACACCCCGCTCGGCGGCCACCCGCCGGGCCTGGTCGAGCATCTCGGGCGTCAGGTCGAGGCCGGTCACGTGGCTCACATGGGGCGCCAGGGCGAGGGCAAGGTTGCCGGTCCCGGTGGCCACGTCGAGGGCTCGGTCGCCGGGCAGCGGCTGGGCGACCTCGAGCGCCTCGTCGAGCCACTCCTGGCCCGCGTGGTAGCTCGACGTCACATAATTTGCCGCGACCGGGGCGAACGCCTTCCGCACGTCATCGCTCATATCGGAGAACAGGATCATGCAAAAAGCGGTCGCGCGTTGGTCGGGCCAGAAGGTCAAGTTCCAAATCCGCGCCAACTCCGGCCACAGCGCCGACCTCGACGAACCGCCCGCCTTCGGCGATGACGAAGGCATGCGGCCGACCGAGATGCTGCTCGGCGCCCTGGGCGGCTGCACGGGGATCAACGCGGTCCTCCTCCTCAAGAAGTTCCACCAGCCGTTCAAGTCGCTCGACGTCGAGGTCGAGGGCGATCAGGAGACGGAGTGGCCGCACGCCTTCACCGAGATCCGGATCAACTTCAAGATCGGCTGGGACGGCAAGCACGACAAGCAGCTGGTCGAGAGCGCCCTCGACATGGCGGTCAACAAATACTGCCCGGTCGACGCGACCCTGAGCAAGGGCACCAAGATCAAGCATCGGCAGTCTTGAATGAGTCGGTTTTCCCCCTCCCCGCTGGCGGGGAGGGCAGGGTGGGGCCACCGGCAGGCCCAAATGCAGCCGGGACGGTGGTCCCGAGGGTGCTGGATCGCCCCACCTCCCCATGCACCGGGAGGGCGATCAGAAAGAGCCTCCCCATGAATGGGGAGGGCGATCAGAAAGAGCCTCCCAGCCAGGGCGAGGGAGACAGCAGCGGCGGGTTCCAGGGCTGCTGGATCGCCCCACCCCCTCCCTCCCCATTCGATGGGGAGGGAGATGAGAAAGAGCCTCCCCATGGCAGGGCGAGGGAGACAGCAACGGCGGGTTCCAGGGCTGCTGGATCGCCCCACCCCCTCCCTCCCC
>DATCPJ010000189.1:0-19428 GCA_036570145.1 Candidatus Dormiibacterota bacterium | reverse complement strand
GATCCACGTCGCTCCCAACACGACGTCGACGATCACCTCCAAGTCGATCTCCAAGAACGGCGGCCGGACCAGCTACCGCGGCCACATCAAGGTCTATCCCGGGGCGAACAACTGCAAGTCGTTCGTCAAATGCGACGCGCTGCTGCTCGATGACGAGTCGCGCTCCGACACCTATCCGTACAACGACGTCGATGCCGAGAACGTGACCCTCGGCCACGAGGCGACGGTGAGCAAGGTCAGCGACGAGCAGCTCTTCTACCTGATGTCGCGCGGGATCACCCAGAACGAGGCCGAGACGATGATCGTCAACGGCTTCATCGAACCCTTCACCAAGGAGCTGCCGCTCGAGTACGCGGTCGAGCTCAACCGTCTCATCCAGCTCGAGATGGAAGGCTCGGTCGGCTAGCAATGCCCTTTTCCCTGGAGTCCGTGGAGGAGATCGCCAGCCTCCACGGGGAGCCCGACTGGCTGCGCGCACGGCGGCGTGAGGCATGGGACGTCTACGAGAAGATCGGCCTGCCCGACCGTTCCGACGAGGAATGGCGCCGGGTCGACTTCAAGGGCTTCAAATTCGAGGACTTCAAGCCGTTCGAGTCCGCCAACGGCGGGCCTCCCGGCCTGGTCATCGAAGGCGCGGCGGGCGTGCTCCGCCAGCGTGGCTCGGAGCCCGGCAAGGTCGACGTCGACGAGGAGCTGACCCGCAAGGGCGTGGTTTTCATGCCGCTGAGCCAAGCGGCCAGGGAGCACCCCGACCTGGTCCGCCGCCACCTCTTCACCGAGGTGAGGGCCGACCGCGACAAGTTCGCTGCCGCCCACGCCGCCCTCTTCAGCGGTGGGACCCTGCTCTACGTCCCCGACAACGTCGAGATCGAGCGCCCGATCCTGGGCCAGTTCTGGTCGAGCGGTGGAGGCGCCGCCGTCCTCCCCCACACGCTGATCCTGGCCGGTAAGAACTCCCGCTTCAACTACCTCGACGAGTTTCTCTCGCCCTCGCTGGAGGAGTCGGCCTTCACCAGCGGCTCGGCCGAGATCTTCGTCGGCGAGGGAGCCCAGGTCGGCTACGTGTCGCTCCAGAAGTGGGGCCGCCACGCTTACCAGTTCGCCAACCAGCGGGCCCACATCCAGAAGGACGGCCACGCGAAGATCTTCAACGTCACCCTCGGCGGTCGCTTCGCCAAGGTCCGCTGCGAGGCCAACCTCCAGGGGCGCGGCGCGTCGGCCGAGCTGAAGGGTGTGTACTTCGCGTCGGAGGACCAGTTCTTCGACTTCCACACCCTCCAGGACCACCAGGTCGGCGACACCACCAGCGACCTCCTCTTCAAGGGCGCCCTGCAGGACACCGCGCGCGCCGTCTATGCCGGGCTGATCCGGATCGAGAAGGGCGCCGCCCGCTCCGACGCCTACCAGGCCAATCGCAACCTGGTCCTCAGCGACAAGGCAAAGGCGACCTCGATCCCGATGCTGGAGATCGACAACAACGACGTCCGCTGCACCCACGGAGCGACCGTGGGTCCAGTCGACCCGATGAGCCTCTTCTACCTGGAGTCCCGCGGCATCCCGCGGGCCGCGGCGCAGCGGATGATCGTCCAGGGCTTCTTCGGCGAGGTCGTCGACCGCATCCCCTTCGAGCAGGCGCGGAAGCTGGTCGAGGAGGAGCTGGAGCTCAGGTTGGGATGACCCTTGGCTAGGCATCGCGTGGCGGCCACCGACGAGCTCCCCGTCGACTCGATGAAGAACGTGAGGATCGGCGACCTCGAGCTCTGCATCGCGCACGCCGAGGATGGCGAGTTCTACGCGATCAATGACGTCTGCACCCACGAGGAGTTCAACCTCTCCGACGGCGAGCTCTGGGGCCTCTCGGTCGAATGCCCCCAGCACGGCTCCCGCTTCGATCTCCGCGACGGCCACGTGACGGGCCTACCTGCCGTGGTCCCGACCCAGACCTACCCGGTGACGGTGGAGGGTGGCGATGTCTACGTCGACGTCTAGAACCGGCATCGACGTCGACGAGGTCCGCAAGGACTTCCCGATCTTCGACACCGGCGTCGTCTACCTCGACAGCGCCAACACCTCGCAGCGGCCGCGCCAGGTGCTGGCGGCGATGGACGAGTACCACACCAAGTTCAACGCCAACATCCACCGCGGCGCCTATCGCTTCAGCGAGATCGCCACCGAGCGCTACGAGGCGACCCGCGACAAGGCCAAGCGCTTTCTCAACGCACGCTCGACGAGGGAGATCGTCTACACGCGGGGCACGACCGAGGGCATCAACCTGGTCGCCTACGGCTGGGGTCGGAAGAACATCGGGAAGGGCGACCTGATCGTCCTCACCATCCTCGAGCACCACTCCAACATCGTGCCCTGGCAGATCCTCGCGGCCGAGAAGGGCGCCCGGATCGAATGGGTTGACATCGACGAGAACGGCCGGCTCCGGCAGGACCAGTTCGCGGCCCTGCTCGAGTGGTCGCCGAAGCTGGTCGCCTTCGGCCAGGTGTCCAATGCGATGGGGACCGTCAACCCGGTCGCGGCGATGACCGCGGCTGCGAAAGCGGCCGGGGCGACCGTCCTCGTCGATGGCGCCCAGGGAGCGCCGCACGCCGGGATCGACGTCCAGGCGGTGGGCTGCGACTTCTACGCCTTCAGCTCCCACAAGATGCTCGGCCCGACCGGCGCGGGAATCCTCTACGGCCGGCGGGAGGTTCTGGAGAGCATGGATCCCTTCCTCGCCGGCGGCGACATGATCCGGACCGTCCGCAAGGAGGGCACGACCTACGCCGAGGTGCCGACCAGGTTCGAGGCGGGCACCATGCCGATCGCCCAGGTGATCGGCCTCGGGGCGGCGTTCGACTACCTCGAGGCGGTCGGGATGGACCGGATCCGGGCCCATGAGCGGGACATGACCGAGTACGCGCTGGAAGCGCTGAGCGAGGTCGAGGGCGTCACCCTCTACGGCCCGCCGGCCGGTGAGCGGGCGGGGGTCGTCTCCTTCGCCGTGGCGGGCATCCACCCCCACGACCTGGCGACGATCCTGGACCGCCGCCAGGTGGCGATCCGGGCCGGCCACCACTGCGCCCAGCCCCTGATGGACCGACTCGACGTCGCGGCAACCGCGCGCGCCTCCTTCTATCTCTATACGAAGCGGGAGGAGGTCGACGTGCTGGTGGAGGGCATCCGCGACGCCCAGAGGATCTTCGCCTGAATGTCAGTCCAGGACGAACAGTTCTACCGCGAGTACATCCTCGACCACTACAAGAACCCCCGGAACTACGGGCGGTTGGAGTCGCCGACGCTCTCCCATGAGGAGGACAACCCGCTCTGCGGCGACATCATCGGGATCGACCTCGCGGTCAAGGATGGGAGCATCGCCGACGTCCGCTTCCACGGCCGCGGCTGCGCCATCTCGCAGGCATCCGCATCGCTGCTGACGGAGCGCCTCAAGGGCATCTCCCTCGAGGAGGCGCGGAAGATAAGCAAGGAAGACGTGTTCGAAGATCTCGGCATCGACATCTCGCCGGCGCGCATCAAGTGCGCGTTGCTGTCGCTCAAGGTGTTGAAGGTCGGGGCATGGGGACTGGGAGACTGGTCAGGAGACGAGGAATGAATAAGGAAACCGCCGAGAACCAGTACGAGAGCGGCTTTCGGGAGGTCGGCACCGAAGACGTGAAGCGCCTCCTCGACGAGGGCTATGAGATCGTCGACGTGCGCGAGGAGTGGGAGTGGCAGCGCGGCCACATCCCGGGCGCCCGGCATGTGGTGCTCGGCCAGATCCTCGCCAACCCGACCGGCCAACACTTCGCCGACAAGACAGTGTTCCAGTGCCAGGTCGGCGAGCGTTCGGCCGTCGCCTCCGAGATGGCCGTCGCCCTCGGGGTCAAGGATGTCGTCAACTTCAGGGGCGGCTTCAGCGCCTGGAAACAGGCCGGTCTGCCGGTGGAGACCCAATGAGCGAAACGACAATGGCCGGCGTCACCGAGGGCGTCGTGCTGGAGAAGCTGCACGAGTGCTACGACCCCGAGATCCCGGTCAACATCGTCGACCTCGGCCTGATCTACGAGATCAACCTCGATAAAGAGAAGGAGCGCGTCGACGTCAAGATGACGCTGACCGCCCTCGGCTGCCCGATGGCCGCCGAGGTGATGACCGACGTTCGCGAGCACCTGCTCGAGATCCCGGGCGTCAAGGACGCCGGGGTGGAGATCGTCTATGACCCGCCGTGGACCCCGGAACGGATGACCGAGGACGCACGCTGGGAATTAGGCATGGTGTAACGGCAAGAGGGGGCAGGCCCCCTCTTCCGGAACTCCCCTCTCGGCGCCGCGCTTGGCGTCGATTCAAAACAACTCAACTGGCCGGGGTAAACCCGGCCTACGCGCGGCGCCGGGGCAAGAGGGGGCAGGCCCCCTCTTCCGAAACTCCCCCACTCGGCGCGCTTGGCGTTGGTTCAAAACAACTCAGACGGCCGGGGTGAACCCGGCCTAACGCGCGGCGCGGGTAACGTGTCTGGGTCAGGCGGCCAGCGCGGGCGGTCCCGTCACCCGCGGCCAGGCGTCGAAGACGCCGGTGATGCGCGACCCCGATTCGCCTGCGGCTCCGATGTCGTAGAGGAAGGCTCGTCCGGTCAGCTGGCTCTGGGTCAGCCCGCAGTCGCAGGCGGCCTCCTCCTGGTACCAGACCAGGTTGTTGTTGAGGAAGAGAGCACCGGACCGGAGCCCGATCGGCGCGGGGCCGAGGCTGTTGCCCTGGACGCTGTACAGGGCGACATGGGGGTGGAAGGCGCTGTCGTATGTCGTGTAGGCGACCCACCGACCGTCGGGTGAGGCGTGGGGACGGGTCCACTTGAGCGAGCTCTGCATCACAGAGACGCCGGAGCTGGGATCCCAGCGGGAGATGACGCCGGCCCGGTCGCGGAAGAAGAGGCGGCTCGGCACCGAGGCCCAGACGCCCATCGTCCCCGCCGTGGCCGAGTAGACGAGCGCACCATCGGTGGCTCGCCTGACCTGCACGGGCGCGCTGTCGCCGGTGCCGCCGGTGGCGAAGGTCTGGACCATCGCCAGGTAGAGGCCATCCGGCGAGAAGCCGAGCATGAAGTCGTCGTCCTGCTGCGACACGCCCCGTCCCGGCACGGCCGGGAGGCTCGCCAGCACCTGGTCGCGGCCCCCGGAGACGAGGTGCCACACGGTTGCGCTGGGACTGCCCGTCAAGTAGGTGAGAGACCGGCCGTCCGGGCTCCAGTCGAAGATCCCGGAGCCGAAGCCACCGCTCGCCCAGGCGGCAACGTCGGTAGCCATCCCCGAAGCGAGGTCGAGGCGGACGATGCGGCCGGGCGAGCCGAGGTCCCCACCCTGCTGCGTGTAGCCGACGACGGACGCAGTCGCGAAATGCGGCGAGAGCGAGCCGGCAAAGGTGCAGATGGTGCGCGGGCTGGCCAGGTTGGTGATGTCGCGGAGGACCACGGTGGTGCTGCCGGTGAGGGTTGCCAGGACGAGGTTGGCGCCGCTCGGGATCGACCCCGTGCAGGAGGCGGCCGTGCTCGCCGTGCCACCCGGGGTCGCGGTCGGCACCGCGGTGGCGGTGGCGCTGGGCGACGGCGGCGGGGCCGTCGTCGCGGCGACGGTCGGGGATGGCGAGCTCTTGGCTGCCGTGCCCCCGATCCAGGGCGCCGAGCAGGCGCCGAGAAGGACCAGCACGGTCAGGCCGATGGCCCCTCTCCCCACCGTTGTCAGCAGCACGGGCGACAACTTAACCGGAAAACGAACGCCGCGCCGTCCAGTCCTCGAAGGCGACATCGGTGCCGACGTCATGTCCTGCAGCCACGGAAAGGTAGTAGCGGTGCGTCAGCAGATCGCAGTACGCCTGGACCGGATCGCCACCCGGAAACCGCTCGGCCAGCCTCGCGACCCAGAGCGCGTAGACCTCCATCCGCCAGCGTGCGGCGCGCAGCGCGCGGTCGCCCGGCAGGGCGGGCCCGAGCAGCATCTCCCAGTACTGGAGGTCGGCGAGCAGGTGCCGGGCCTGGTTCTCGGATGCCTCGAGGCCGGTCAGCTCACGAAGCCGGTTGGCGTGCCAGTTGCGGTCGCCGACCTTCACCTTGAGATGCACATGCTGGCGGCTGGGGTGCGGCTCGAGCTCGATCTCGTCGACCTCGAAGCCGAGGTCGTTGAGCCTCCGGACACGATCGGCGATCCGGTAGCGCTGGTCGTCGGGCACGCTCTCCCGGCCCGCCACCTCCTGCCAGAGCGTGCCGTAGCTGACTGCCACCTCCCGCCCCAGCTCGAAGTCGGCCTCTTCGAGGGAGCGTCCCTCGGAGGCCGCCAGGTCGGCCATCTCGGCGCCGACGTTCTCGACCATGATCTCGATGTCCTCGGTCCGCCCGCCGTCGGAGAGGAAGGGCCGGATGGTCGCCGTCTCGGCGTCGACCAGGATCGTCTCCAGGGTCGCGCCGTCCTGCCGGTAAAGGACGTTGCTGAGCGAGCAGTCGCCCCAGAAGCAGCCGTAGAGGTGCAGCTCGACGAGCAGACCGGCAAGCGCGTCCACCAGTCGCGCCCGAACGAGCTGAGGATCGCTCGAGGCGAAGACATGGCGGTAGGGCACGGCGGCGTCCGCGAAGCGGGTGACCAGGATCGCGGCCCGCTCCGTCGACGGGTCCCGCTCGGAACGGATCGCAAGGCCCACCGGGCGGACCGCCGAGGCACCCCGCTCTTCGAGGAGCCGGAGCACCTCGTAATCGCGGCGGGCGGGCAGCAGCGGCAGCTGTTTGAGGGCGTAGGTGATGCCGGCGATCTCGATGAAGCGGACCAGGTGGCGGGACAGGCCGGCCGGACGCTCGACCAGGAAGGGAGAGCTCCAGCCCTCCAGGGGAACCGTCCAGTCGAGCTGGAGCAGCTCCTCGTGGCCGGGCCGCAGGGTCAGGGTGTAGGGCGCACCGGAGGGTTGGCTCAGAGTGCGAAGCCCTGCATACGGCCCAGAATAGGTCGCGTGGGAGGCGGCCACAGCCACGGGACGGGTGCCTACGGCGACCGCGACGCGGTGCGGGCGGTGGTCGTCAGCGCCCTGGCGCTCGGTGTCGCGTCCGGGGTCGAGTTCGCGGCCGGCATCACCGGTCACTCCGCCGGGATCCTGGCCGACGCGCTCCACAACGCCGGCGACGTGCTGACGACGGCAATCCTGCTGGGGTCCTTCTGGCTCGGCCGCCGGCCCGCCACCCGGCGCTTTCCGGCCGGCTTCGGCCGGATCGAGGATGTGGCGACCCTGCTGATCGTGCTCGTCATCGTCCTCACCGCCGGCATCGCGGCCTGGGAGTCGATTCGCAAGTTCCTGGTCCCCGAGCCGGTCGGCAACGTCCCCTTCGGCCTGCTCGCCGCGGGTGTCGGCGTGGTGGCCAACCTGGCGGTCTCCGAGTACAAGGTCCGCGTCGGGCGGAGCCTCCGCAGCACCGCGCTCGAGGCGGACGGGATCCACTCCCGGATCGACGCCCTGGTCTCGGTCGGCGCCGGCATCGGCATCGCCCTGGCGGCCGCGGGCTTCGGCTGGGCGGACCCGGTCGCCGGGCTGGCGATCACGGCGATGATCCTTTACATCCTGGCCGGCACCGTCCGCGACCTCTTCTACCGGATGATGGACGCGGTCGACCCGGAGGTGATGGCCGAGATCGAGGAGCACGCCCGCTCGGTCAAGGGCGTGCTCGGAGTTCACGACGTGCGCGCTCGCTGGGTGGGGCGCCAGATGTCGGTCGTGCTGCACGTCGACTGCGACCCGTCGCTCAGCCTCCGCGATGCGCACGACCTGGCGCTGCTGGTCGAGCACGAGGTCGGCCACGCCATCCCGGCGGGCCGCCTCGACGTCCACATGGACCCGGGGACCGGGCATCACGACCACGAGGTGGACGCCGCCCACGCCCACGCCCACGGAACGGAACCACCCCATGACGGTTCCGAGCACTGAATACACTTCATATTGATGAGTGATTTCAGTCCCGGCCTCGAAGGAGTCCTGGCCGCCAGGACCGTGATCAGCATGGTCGACGGGCAGAACGGCCGGCTCGTCTTCCGCGGCTACGTCATCGCCGACCTGGCCGAGGACATGTCCTACGAGGAGGTGGCCTATCTCCTCTGGCATGGCGAGCTGCCGACCCGCTCCCAGCTCGACGAGATCAGCGACAAGCTGCGGTCGAAGCGGAACCTGAACCCGGCCGCAGAGGCGGCCCTGAAGGCCCTCGCCCCCGACACCCATCCGATGGACGTGCTCCGGACGGTGGCCTCGGCCCAGGGCGCGACCTCCCACCTCGTCAAGCCCGACATCGAGCAGGCGATCGCCAACGTGGCCGTCTTCCCCACCCTGCTGGCGGCCTTCCACCGACAGCGCCAGGGCAAGGAATGGCTGGCGCCGCGCGCCGATCTAGGCCACGCGGCCAACTACCTCTACATGCTGACCGGCGAGGAGCCGGATGCCGACAAGGTCCACGCCCTGAACTCGTACCTGGTCCTCCTCGCCGACCATGGGATGAACGCGTCCACCTTCACGGCCCGGGTGATCGCCTCCACCGATTCCGACCTGGTCTCCTGCCTGGTCGGCGCGATCGGGGCGCTCAAGGGTCCCGCCCACGGCGGCGCGCCATCGCTGGTGATGGAGCAGTTGGAGAAGATCGGCGGCCCGGAGAACGCCGAGACGTGGGGTCGCGAGGCGCTCGAGCGCAAGGAGCGCTTCATGGGCTTCGGCCATCGGGTCTACCGCACCTACGACCCCCGGGCCAAGATCCTCAAGGCAATGTGCGAGCGCTTGAACCCGACCTTCTTCGCCCTTGCCTCGAAGTGGGAGGAGGTCGCCCTGAGCCTGCTCAAGGAGCGCCACCCGGAGCGGCCGCAGGCGACCAACGTCGAGTTCTACTCGGCGGGCGTGCTGCAATCGGTGGGCCTGCCGACCGACTTCTTTCCGGCCACCTTCGGAATCTCCCGCGCGGCGGGCTGGACCGCCCACGTCCTCGAGCAGGTCTCCGACAACCGCCTCATCCGGCCTCAGTCGGAGTACGTCGGCCCCGAGCCCAAGAAGCCGGTTCCGATCGACAAGCGGTAGGCGGCCCGGCCCGGCAACCATAGGTAGGTTGGCGGCGAACTGAAATTCGGGCCTTCCCTTCTGGGAGGCCAGGTCGCACCATTGGTGACGGCCCCGAGGGAAACGCGCGAGGGAGCCGGTGAGAGCCGCAAGGCAGGAGCCGGAGCCAGCGAGAGCGGTCCGTCGGGGTCACTTCTTTGTATGGACCAAGAGCTTGCCCAGGCAGTCATCGACGAGTGCGTGGGCAACGCCCATGGCAACCTGGCGCGGGTCACCGAGCTGGTCGAACAGAACCCAGGCGTGGTCAACGCTCGTGCCACCTGGAACGAGACCCCGATCGAGGCCGCGACCCAGATGGCAAACCGCCCGATGATCGACTTCCTCGTCGAGCGGGGCGCACCGGTCGACTTCTTCACGGCCTGCGTGCTGGGCGACATCGGCAGGGTCTGTGCTGAGCTTGGCGGAGAGCCGAACGTCGCCCGGGCGCGCGGCGTCCACGACCTGCCGAGCCTCTATTTCGCCGCCATCGGCGGCAGCCGGCAGGTCGCCGAGCTGCTGCTGGCCGCCGGCGCAGGCGTCAACGAGCAGGCGGAGTCGGCGGCGCCCATCCACGGCGCCGTGATGGGAGGAGATGCGGAGATGGTCCGGCTGCTGCTCAGCCGCGGCGCCGACCCGGAGCTCCCCGACTTCAAGGGACGGGGCGCGCGGCAGCTGGCCCTCGACCTCGATCGCCCGGAGATCGCGCTCCTCTTCGACTGAGACCGTCTCAGCGGTGCAGGATTCGCTGAGAGACCGCGTTATCCTTTCCGGACTCCGGAGAGCCGGGCGCAGCCGTGCCCCCGAGCACCTCCGACAGAAGTCCATGAGGGAGACGGGAACGGTGCTCTTGCGTGGACGGCCCCTTAGGGCCGGCGAAAAGCGGTTGGCGAGTCAGCGTGGCCAGGCGCTGGTCGAGCTGGCCATCAGCACCGTTTTTCTGATGATCCTGCTCGGCGGCCTGCTTGACCTGAGCCGCGCCTTTCACTACGCCGTCGGCCTCCAGGGCGCGGTTCGAGCCGGGGCGCGCCACGGCGCCTTCTACCAATCGACCATCGCCCAGGCCCCCTACCTCGACAACGCCGACATCAAGCTGGCCGTCGACCAGGTCCTCGCCGGGGACGGCCTCAACGCCTCGACCCTGATGGCGAGCGCGAGCTGCCTGACGCCGACTGACGGCAACACCTGGGCGAACCCGCCCTACGCGAGCGCCGCCTATCCGAGCACCACCAACACCCCGAGGCTCTACATCTGCTACGACACCCAGGGAGCCAGCAAATCCGGCACCAAGACCAGCCCACCGCCGCCCAACAGCTCCACCTACACGGGAACCGACCTGGTGGTCATCCTGCTCGACCAGTACGGCTTGATCGGCGGCCTCAGCTCCGAGTACCTGAAGTCCGGCGCCAGCCTGGCCGGCATCCAGCTGACCGCGTTCCAGCATTTCTCGGTGCAGGGATGAGCCGCTCCTGGTTCGCAGGTCAGCGCAGCCAGTCGATGACCGAGTTCGCGCTGGTCGCGCCGATCCTCCTCCTGATGCTCTTCGGAGTCCTCGACTTCGGACGCCTGATCTACGTCTACGGCACGCTGGTCGAGGCGGCGAACGAAGGCGCGCGCGTTTCGATCAAGGCATCCAGCCCTCTGCCGACCAATACCGACGTGCAGACCGCCGCCAAGAACGGCGCCCAGAGCATCTACCTCGCCACCTCCTGCCCGAACGGGCCGCTGCCGCCTACCACCGGCGCGGGCGCCTCGAACCCGCCCGGCGGCCAGGGCTGGATCTTCATCACCGAGCCAAACCCGCCCATCAGTGTCGAGAGCAACCCGACCTACAACGCGCCCGGTGGCCAGGCGCCAGCCAACGCGACCGGCTCCTGCAGCGCCGTGAACCCCTTCTCCTCGGGCACCTACCCGCTCCAGGTGACGGTTCGCTACAACTACGCGTTCTTCACGCCGGTGCTCGAGCAGCTCGCCCCCACCTTTGTCCTCCAGGCCTATGCGACTGATTACACCGAGTACTGACCTCCACCGGACCGGCGAGCGCGGCCAGGCGATCGTGATCGTCGCCCTGATCCTGATCGTTCTGATCGGCTTCATCGGGCTTGCCGTCGATGGCGGGCGCCTCTATTGGGAGCGCCGCATCCTCCAGAACGCGGTCGACGCGGCCGCCCTGGCGGCGTCCGACAACTACCAGGACAGCCAGTCGATCACCGCCTCTCAGCACGCCGCGGCGACCGAGTACGCGGCCAACGAGAGGCTCTATGGAGCATCGTCCGCCGCCCCTTCCTGGGGCTCCAACACGGTGGACGTCACCTGGTCCGGCAGCACCGACAAGATGCGGGTGGTGTACTCCGCGGCAGGAGCCGTTTCCGCCTTCGACGTCACCTCGACCCACACGATCCCGCTCGCCTTCATGATGGTGCTCGGCGCCGGGAACACGGCCAAGGTATCCGGCTCCGCCCAGGGTCACGCCAAGACCGGAGGGACCAGCGGAATGGCTATCGTGACCCTCGGCACGACCGGCTGCCCTGGCGGCGGAACCTCGCTGAAAGTCGGGGGTGCCGGCTCCCAGATCGTGGTGACGGGCGGCAACGTCCAGTCGAACGGCTCGGTCGTCGCCGGCGGAAATGGGATCTCGGTGAACGGAAACTTCGCCGACAACTGCACCAACCCGGTGCCGGGGGGCGTGGTGGCGACCGGCACCGAGACGGCCGGCGTCGCCCCTGTGGGCGACCCCGGTTTCGCGTCGGGCACCCTGGCCAACTACACCTCGGTGCAGGCGGCCGGCACCAACGTCGTCCTCAACCCCGGCATCTACGCCACCGACCCGGCCGGTGGCGGGGCCAGCTGCTACTTCATGGCGCCCGGCATCTACCGGTTCAATGGCGGCATCAGCGACAGCAGCACCACCATGTCGAACGAGCTCAAGCCGCCCGACGAACCGGCATGGCAGGGGTCGCCCACCAACGCCCCCAACTACAACAGCTCGGTGGCCAGCCCCCAGTTCTGGCCCGCCGGCTGCACCGGCAGCTTTTCGATCGCAACCGCGGCATCCGCGCTGCCGCTCCCAGCCGGCAGCTGGGGCGCGGTTGTGACGAGCACCCGGACCGAGACCTACCCGCCCGGCGGCACCAGCTACCCCCGCGAGAGCGCACCCTCCACCTGCCACGCCATCGCGGTCAACGGGCTCAACCAGGGTGTGAAGGTGACCATCAACAATGTTCCCGGGGCCCAGGGCTATAACGTCTACCTGGCGTACGTGGCCGCCGGCAACGCCTGCGCCAGCGGTCCCTGGGGCTACGTCGGACACGTCAACAACGGCGTCACCGAGACGAGCGCGAGCCTCGGCACGGTCACCTCTCCGACCTACGACACCTCGGTCGTGCCGCTCGTACTGTCGCCCGCGAACATATCCCAGGCCTGCGTCGTGGGCATGACCTACGCCTTCGGCTGCGCCGCGGCGACCGGTCAGTTCGGGGCCGCGAACCCACCGGGCGACGGAGGCGAGACGGCTCCCTTGTACAGCGGCGGACCTCCCGGCCCGCCGGGCCGCGACATCGTCTCCGACGGCGGCGGCGACCGCGCCAACGAGCACGACTGCCAGCCCTCGACGAGCACCGATCCAGCCGCGCCCTGCATCAACGTACAGGTGACCCCGGGAGCCGTCCAGGCCTACTTTCCGAGCGGTGCCTGCCTCACCTCGACGGGCGGGTTCCTGGCCTGGTTCGGCGGCTTCCAGTTCAACAACATCGCGATCTACGCACCGTCGACCAACAACTGCAGCGTAAGCCTGAGCGGCCACGCCGCCTTCGGGACCGCGACCATCTACTGGCCGGCGGGCAACTGGACGATTGCCGGCAACAGCAAGGAGCCGATCGCGAGCGAGGTGATCGTCAACACGCTCAACTGTCAGGGCAACGGCGTTCTGACCGTGACCTACGACCAGCAGACCGCGCCCACCCAGGGCTACTCGCAGATCTCGTCATGAAGGGCGGCCAAACCGGTCAGCCCCTAGAATTCCGGCGATGAGCGGCCGACCCTTCACGATCATCGGCGCGGTCGTGGCCGTCCTCGCCCTGGGCGTCTTCGTCTTCCTCGGCTCGCGGGCGGCGGGATCGATAACCGCGCCACAGGTGAACCTGAAGTCGATGGTGGTCGCCTCGCGCGACATCTCGATCCGGATCCCGCTGACCCCCGCCGACGTGAAGGTCGTCCAGGTCGACGCGGCCGCCATCCCTCCCCAGTCGTTCACCAAGGTCGACCAGCTCAAGGGCCTCATACCGATCGTGCCGATCTATTCCGGCCAGCCGGTGACAGGCAACGAGCTGGTGGCCAGCTCCGACCAGGTCACGGGCGCGCAGGCCGCCTTCCTTCCCATCCCCAAGGGCTGGGTCGCGATGACGATCCCCACCGCCGAGCAGCAGGGCGTTGCCGGGTACATCCAGGCAGGTGACTACATCACCATCTCGGCCATCGTCAATGCGGGGGGCAAGTTCGCCAACACCCGGACCGTCTACACCAACGTCCACGTGCTGAGGATCGGCCAGGCAGCCGACTCGATCGCCCTGCAGCCCGTCCAGGCCCGCGGCGCGGCGCCCACCCCCACGCCCAAGCCACCCACCGCCGCCAGCATCACGGTCGTCGTGACGCAATGCCAGGCGGAGTACCTGGACTGGTTCATCGCCAACGCCACCATCAAGTACACGCTCGAGTCCTACAAGGACTACAACCCGAAGGACACCTCGGTCGACGTCAACTGCCCGGGTGTTGATTCGACCCACGGCGTCACCGTGAACGACATCTCGAGGAGCTGGCCGGGCCTCGTCTCGTAGGCCTTCCCCATGACCTTCTATCTCATCGTCGGCATCGCCCTCGCGGTCGGCGCCTTCCTCTTCTTCATGGGCTTCGACAAGACGAACCGGACCCAGGCGGTGACCGCAAGGGATCAGCTGCGCCCGGCGCTGACCATCCGGGACCGGATCGACGCCATGTTCCAGGCCAACGAGCAGTGGGCGGCCTCGGCAACGACTGCTGCCAAGCCCGGCAAGCTGAACCTCGCCGAGCAGCTCTCCCGCGCCGACCTGAAGCTGAGGACGTCGGAGTGGCTGCTGATCCGGATCGGGTCCGCGGGCTTCCTGGCTCTGGTCGGGCTGCTCCGCTTCGGGTTGGGAGCGTTCGGGGTCCAGGCGCTCCTGTTCGGGGTCATCGGCTACTTCATCCCCCAGTTCTACCTCGGCTTCCGGCAGCGAAGGCGGCTCAAGGCCTTCAACGGCCAGCTCGGCGACACCCTGGTCCTGATGGCCAACGCGCTCAAGACCGGCTATTCCCTCGCCCAGGCCCTCGACGTGGTTGCGAACAAGGCGTCGCCTCCCATCAACCAGGAGTTCGACCGCGTCGTAAAGGAGGTCAACCTGGGCGCCGGCATCGAGGAATCGCTCGGCCGCATGGTGCGGCGGACGGAGAGCTCCGACCTCGACATGGTCGCCACCGCGATCGCGATCAACCGGAAGATCGGCGGCAACCTGAGCGAGATTCTCGAGACCATCTCGGAGACGATCCGGGAGCGGGTCCGGATCAAGGGTGAGATGTCCTCGATGACCGCCCAGGCCCGGGGCTCCGGCTACATGATCACGGCGCTGCCGATCGTCCTGGCCGTCTTCATGTACTTCGTCACCCCGCAGTACTTCGCACCGATGCTGGGCAGCCCGATCGGGATCGGGATGCTGATCGGCGCGGGCTTCTTCATGTTCCTCGGCCAGATGATCATGGGCAAGATCGCCACCGTGGACGTCTGATGGGAATGATCTTCAACGTCAGCGTCGGACTCGCCTTCGCCTTCGGGTTGTTCCTCGTCTTCTTCAGCCTCGACCGCCGGCCGGGCGCGGTCGCCGACGACATGATCGAGCAGCGCCTCCAGGGCTACGGGGAGATCGAGCCGGTCACGATCGACGAGATCGAGCTCCAGAAGCCGTTTGAAGAGCGGGTCCTGAGGCCGGCGCTCGAACGAGCCGGTCGCTTCCTGAGCGACCGCACGCCCCAGAAGAGCCGCGACAACCTCCGGATGAAGCTCGCCATCGCCGGCAATCCCGGCAACCTGACGGTGGGCGGCTTCACGGCGCTCCGCGACGTGGCCGCCGTCGTCGGCCTCGTCCTCGGGCTCCTCGTCGGCCTGCTCGTCGGCCACGGCTTCATCGGCCCCGTGATCGGGATGGCCGTGGGCGCGCTGATCGGCTTCTACGCGCCGCTCTACTGGATCAACTCGATAACCGGGAGCCGGCGGATCGAGATCCAGAAGGCGCTACCCGACGCCATGGACCTGTTGACCATCGCGAGCGAGGCCGGGCAATCCTTCGACGCGGCGATCAGCAACGTCGTCGACAAATACCACAACGCGCTCGCCGACGAGTTCGCGGCCGTCATCCGCGAGACCCAGCTGGGCCGGCCCCGACTCGAGGCGCTCGAGGAGATGGGCAAACGCTGCGGCGTGGAAGACCTGAACAACTTCATCCAGTCGGTCATCCAGTCCGAGCAGATGGGCGTGGGCATCGCCAAGATCCTTCGCATCCAGTCCCAGGAGCTCCGCCGCAAGCGCCGCCAGCGGGCCCAGGAGTCGGCGGCACAGGCCACCCTCAAGATGATGCTCCCGATGGTCGGCTGCATCTTCCCCACCCTCTGGATCATCCTGCTCGGACCGGCGGTGCTGGTCATCCTCAAAGCCCGCGGCGGCTGAAAATCGGCCCCGGTTCGCAACGAGGCGAATTGGGGAATCAATACAATCGAGATCAATCGTGAATCCCTCGCGCGAGCAGCAGCTTGCCCCCTGAAGCCCTCGACCTGATCGTCCTCGGCGGAGGCTTCGGCGGCTACTCCGCAGCCATCCGGGCGACCCAGCTCGGGATGAAGGTCGCGCTCGTCGAGGAGGCCAAGCTGGGCGGGACCTGCCTCCACTGGGGCTGCATCCCGACCAAGGCGCTGCTCGAGTCGTCCGAGCTCCTCTACCGGGTCCGTGACCGCGGCCGGGAATTCGGCATCAGCGCCGAGGGGATCGCGGTCGACTACCCGACCATCGCGAAGCGCAAGGACGCCATCGTCGGCCAGCTAACGAAGGGCATCGAGGGCCTGATGAAGAAGAACAAGATCGAGGTCGTCAGCGCCCGCGGCACGGTCACCGGCAAGAACTCGATCCAGGCCGGCGACCGCAAGCTGGAGGCTGAGAACCTGATCATCGCCACCGGCTCCACGCCGCGCTCGCTGCCCGGCATCGAGATCGACGGCAAGTGGATCATCACCTCCGACCACGCCGTCCACGCCGACCGGCTCCCGAAATCGGTGGCGATCATCGGCGGCGGCGCGATCGGCGTCGAGTTCGCGACCTTCTACCACCAGATGGGCGTCGCGAAGGTCGTCGTCATCGAGGCGCTCGACCGGCTGGTCCCGCTGGAGGACGAGGAGGTCTCCGGCGTGATGCTGAAGGCCTTCCAGAAGGCCGGCATCGAGGTCCGCGTCGGGGCCAAGGTCCAGGAGGCGAAAGCAAGCGACACGGGAGTGACGGTGAAGCTGGACAGCGGCGAGCTCCAGGTGGAGCAGCTGCTGGTCGCGGTCGGCCGCGCTCCCCGGAGCCAGGAGATCGGCCTCGAGGAGGCCGGGCTCAAGCTCAGCAAGCCGGGCTTCGTCGAGGTCGACGAATGGCTGCGGACCGGCGTCGACTCGATCCACGCGATCGGCGACCTGGTCGGTGGCTACCAGCTCGCCCATGCCGCCGTGCACGAGGGCGTGACCGCCGCCGAGGACATCGCGGGCAAGCGGAGGGAGCCGATCCACCAGGAGCTGATCACCCGCTGCACCTACTCCCACCCGCAGATCGCCTCCGTCGGCCTGACCGAGAAGGAAGCGCGCGACAAGGGCATCGCCGTCAAGGTCGGCAAGTTCCCCTTCCTCGCCATCGGGCGGGCGCTCATCCACGGCGAGCCCGACGGTTTCGTCAAGATCGTCGCCGACGAGACCGGCCGCATCCTCGGCACCCACATCGTTGGCAACCAGGCGACCGAGCTGATCGCCGAGCCTGCCCTGGCCCAGCTCTTCCAGGGCGACGCCTGGGAAGTGGGCCGCAATGTCCATCCCCACCCCACCCTCTCCGAGGCGGTGGGCGAGGCGGCGATGGCCGTCGACGGCCAGGCGCTGAACTTTTGAAAGGTGACATGGCGAGGGTGAAGACGGAGGAGAAGGCGACCTTCTCGCCCGACTGGCACTACCAGGAGCCGATCGATTGGCGTGACACCGACCTCGATGAGGACACGCTCCGAGAGTGGTTCCGGACGATGCTGCTAAGCCGGCAGATCGACATCCGCTGCCAGGTCCTCAACCGCCAGGGACGGGCGCCCTTCATCCTCTCCGGCGCCGGCCACGAGGCGGCCCAGATCGGCGCCGCCTGGCCGCTCAAGCCGAAGTACGACTGGATCGCTCCCTACTACCGCGACGTCGTCCTCAACTTCCGGATGGGGGTGACCCCGCTCGACGTGATGCTCGCGGTGCTGGCCAAGCCCGACGACCCGGCGTCCGGCGGGAAGCAGACGCCCGGCCACTTCTCCGACACCCGGTTGAACATCGTCTCCGGCGGCTCGCCGCTGGCCACCCAGCTGGTCCATGGGGCAGGTGTGGCTTTCGCGCTGAAGATGGACGGCACCGACAAGGTGGTGATGACCTGCTATGGCGAGGGCGCCGGCGCCGAGGGCGACGCCCACGAGGCGTTCAACTTCGCCGCCATCCACAGGCTGCCCGAGATCTTCTTCTGCCAGAACAACGGGTTCGCCATCTCGACGCCCTTCCGGAAGGAGTACGCCATCGAGTTCGCCGCCCAGCGGGCGGCCGGCTACGGCTTCCCCGGCGTGACGCTCGATGGACGCGACCCGGTCACCACCTACCACGTCGCCAAGCAGGCGATCGCGCGAGCGCGCTCGGGCGAAGGACCGACGCTCCTCGAGGCCTTGGTCGACCGGCTCGGCGCCCACTCCTCGGAGGACGACCAGCGCCGCTACCGCTCCGCCGAGGAGCTGGAGCAGCTGGCTCAGAACGATTGCCTGGAGCGCTTCCGCAAGCGGCTGCTGGAGGAGAGCATCCTCACCGCCAAGCAGGTCACGGAGTACGAGGAGAGCGTCAAGGAGGAGGTCAACCAGGCTACCCGCCAGGCTCTCGACGCCCGCGACGCCGACGCTGAGGAGGCGCTCACCAACGTCTACGGCGCCGACGTGCCGGGCGAGATCGCACCCGCCGAGGATGTCGACACGGAGGAGCTGAACATGGTCTCGGCACTTCGCGAGGCGCTCAGCGAGGAGATGGAGCGCGATGAGCGCGTCATGCTGCTGGGCGAGGACGTCGGGCCCAAGGGCGGCGTCTTCCTGATCACCGACGGGCTCTACAAGAAGTTCGGCGAGCAGCGCGTGGTTGACACTCCGATCGCCGAATCCTCGATCGCCGGCATCGCGCTCGGGCTCTCCCTGGCCGGCAAGCGGCCGGTGGCCGAGATGCAGTTCACCGACTTCGCCCACATGGCGTTCAACCAGATCACGAACGAGATCGCCAAGTTCCGCTACCGATCGAACGGCGACTGGAGCGTCCCGATCGTGGTGAGGGCTCCCATGGGAGGCCACGTCCACGGCGCGCTCTATCACTCGCAGTCGATCGAAGCCCGCTTCGCGACACCGGGGCTGAAGATCGTCATCCCTTCCGGGCCGTACGAGGCGAAGGGCCTGCTGCTGGCGGCGATGCGCGACCCCGACCCGGTTCTCTTCTTCGAGCACAAGCGGCTCTACCGGATGTACAGGGAGCGGGTCCCCAAGGGCGAGTACCTGATCCCCCTTGGCCGGGCGCGTACCGCCAAGGCCGGCACCGACATCTCCGTCTTCTGCTACGGGCTGATGGTGCACTACGCGCTCCAGGCGGCCAAAGCGGTCGAGGAGGACGGCATCTCGGTGGAGGTCGTCGACCTCCGAACCGTTTACCCGCTGCCGAAGGAGGACATCCTCGCCTCGGCCCGTAAGACCGGCAAGGTGCTGGTGGTCTACGAGGACAACTTCAGCGTCGCGATCGGTTCCGAGGTTGCGGCGGTGATCGCCGACGAGGCCTTCCGCCACCTCGACGCCCCGGTCAAGCGGCTGGGCGGCCTAGACGTGCCGTCGATGCCCTACGCGCCGGCGATGGAGGAGTTCTTCATGCCCAACCCGGAGAAGATCGAGAAGGCCATTCGGGACCTGGCCGCCTACTGATGGCTGAAACCGTCCGGATCACCATGCCGCAGCTCGGCGAGTCGGTCCACGAGGGGACGATCGCCAAGTGGCTGGTCAAGCC
>DATCPJ010000188.1:0-5007 GCA_036570145.1 Candidatus Dormiibacterota bacterium | reverse complement strand
CGCTTCAGGATGACCCGGCGCATCTCGAGGTCCTCGTGGAGCAGCTTGGTGTAGTCCTTGTCCTCGGCGAACCAGTTCGCCTCCCAGGGACGGTAGACACCAAGCCGGAAGCCGTTCGGATGAACCTTATGACCCAAAACTCAGGACTCCTTCTCGGTTGTCAGCTCGTCGGTCGTCTCGATGGCTGGCGTCTCAACCGGCTTCTCGGCCGCCTTCGCGGCTGGCTTCTCGGCCGCCTTCGCGGGCGACTTCTCGGCCGGCTTCGGGGCTCGCCTGACGGCTGCCTTGGGGGCGGCCGGCTTGCCGGTGGTGGTGGTCGTCGCGCGGCGCCGGGCCGGCTTCACCTCGACCACCGTCTGGTCCTCGACGACGGCCGTGATGTGGCAGGTGCGGCGGAAGTACTGGCTCGCCATGCCGCGGCTGCGGAAGCGAAGCCGCTTCATGGTCGGTCCCTCGTCGATCAGCAGCTGCTTCACGACCAGCTCCTCCCGGTTCAGGTTGAAGTTGTGCTCGGCGTTGGCCGCGGCGGACTTGATCACCTTGGCGACGTCGATCGCCGCGTGCTTGGGCGAGAACTCGAGGTACGCGAGGGCATCACCGACCTTCAGTCCCTTGACCGAGTCGGCGACCAGCCGCGCCTTGCGCGGCGTCCGCTTCACGTATTTCGCTACTGCCTGTACTTCCATTTCCTTTTCTTTGTGTCTACTTGAGCGACGAGCTGCGCTCGGTGTGGTGGCCGTGGCCGCGGAAATAACGGGTCGGGGCGAACTCGCCCAGCTTGTGGCCGACCATGTTCTCAGAGATGTAGACGGGCACGTGCTTGCGGCCGTCGTGGACGGCCACCGTGTGTCCGACCAGGTCCGGGAAGATGGTGCAGGCCCGCGCCCAGGTCCGGATGACCTTCTTCTCGCGGGTCGCGTTCAGCTTGGCGACCTTTTCCTGCAGGTTGTGGTCGATGAAAGGTCCCTTCTTGGTTGAGCGGCTCACTTATTTCTTCTCCCGCCGGCGAATTATTAGCTTGTTGCTTGCCTTCTTCGGCTTCCGGGTGCGGAAGCCGAGGGCGGGCTTGCCCCAGGGGGTCTTCGGGTTGCCGCCGGGACCGGTCTTGCCCTCGCCACCGCCGTGGGGGTGGTCGGTCGGGTTCATGGTCGCGCCACGGACGGTCGGGCGCTTGCCCAGCCAACGGTTGCGGCCGGCCTTGCCGCCGGACTCGTTCTCGTGCTCGATGTTGCCGACCTGCCCCATCGTCGCGCTGCAGTTGACGTTGATCCGGCGCAGCTCGCCCGAGGGCATCCGGACGGCAGCGTAATCGCCCTCCTTCGCCAGCAGCTGGGCCGAGGTGCCCGCCGAGCGGACCAGCTGGCCGCCGCGGCCCAGGGTCAGCTCGATGTTGTGGATCGTCGAACCGACCGGGATCTTCGACATGGGCAGCGAGTTGCCGGCGCGGACGGGAGCGTCGGGGCCGTTCATCAGCGAGTCGCCGACCTTGAGCCCGAGCGGCGCCAGGATGTAGCGCTTCTCGCCGTCCTTGTAGTTGATCAGGGCGATCCGGGCGCTGCGGTTGGGGTCGTACTCGATGGTCGCCACCTTGCCCGGGATGCCCAGCTTGTCGCGCTTGAAATCGACCTTTCGGTAGGCCTTCTTGTAGCCGCCACCCTGATGACGGACTGTGATCTTGCCCTGATTGTTCCGGCCGGCGGCCTTGGGAAGCGCTTCGACGAGGCTCTTCTCGGGCTTGTCGGTCGTGATCTCCTCGAACGACGAGGTCGACATGAACCGGCGCCCGGGACTGGTCGGCTTGTACTTGCGGACTGGCATCAGATACTCCCGAACAGGTCGGGCAGGTTCTGACCTTCCGACAGGGTGACGATCGCCTTCTTCCAGTTCTTGGTGCGGCCGGGGGCTCCGCGCATGCCGAGCCGCTTCACCTTGCCGCTGACGTTGAGCGTGTTGACCGCGGTCACCTTCACGCCCTGCGCCTCGTAGTGCTGCTCGATGGCCCGCGCGATCTCCGGTTTGCTCGCGTCCGGCGCCACCCGGAAGGTGTACTTGCGGAACTGCGACTGGGCGTAGCTCTTTTCCGAGATGACGGGGCCGAGGATCACCTCGGAAGGGCTTCTCACCAGGCATGGCCTCCCGGTCGACGCAGTCGGATCGCCACTTGGGCGGTCGAGACTAGGGCGACGGTTGAGCACCGGAAGGAGCGCAGCGTGAGCTGCGTGACTGACTTGGTTAGGGGGCCCCGGCCGAAGGCTGGGGAATGCGGACGCAGACCGTCAACCGACGGATCGGCCGATCCAAGGGGATGAGACGACAAGTTGATCCGGGTGGTCATGCCTGAAACGTCTGCTCGATGAGCTCGAGGGCGTCCTTGGCGATCACGACGTGGTCGTGGGTGAAGATGTCGTAGAGATTCAGGTTGTGGGCGAGGATCGTCTTCGCCCAGGTGAGGTTGGCGGCCGAGCGCGCGACCATCTCGTTGGAGGCGGCGAGCACGACCAGCGCCGTGCCCTCGACGCCGACCGAGTCGAGGAGGTCGACGATCGTCCGCGTCCTCGGGACCGCCATGTCGGCGAAGCCCTCGATGACACTCACCTTGCCCTCCGACGCCTTGACCGCGAGCGCCGAGCGGAGCGCGAGCCGGCGCATCTTGCGCGGCATCTCCTGCCGGTAGCTGCGGGGATGGGGGCCGAAGGCGACGCCGCCGCCGACCATGCTCGGCTCCCGCTCCGAGCCGTGCCGCGAACGGCCGAGGCCCTTCTGGCGGAACGGCTTGCGGCCGCCGCCGCGGACCATGGCGCGGGTCTTGGTCGAGGAGGTGCCCTGCCGGGCGTTGTTCAGCTGGCGCTGGAGGGCCTGGTGCATCACGCCCATGTTCGGCTCCTGCCCGAAGATCGCATCCGGCAGGTGGAGCTCGCCGGAATGCTCGCCGGCGCCGTTGTAGACGAGCACGTCGAGGGGCGAGTCGCCCTTCTTGACGACCGGCTTGCGCTCCGGCTTGGCAACCTTCGTCTTGGGCTTCGCCTCGGCCTTCGCGGCCTTCCCGGCGACGATCGACTTCGCGGTGGTTCGGTCCACGGCCTTGGCGGGTGCTTTGGCAGCGGCCGTCTTCCTGGCGGCCGGCTTCTTGACCTCCTCGTCGGGGGTCAGAGCCTCGGCCATCATCGGGATCTCGGCCGAGACCTCAGGTGTGGCGTCATCCGCCTCCTTGGCCTTCGCCGGAGTCGCCTTCGGCTTGGGAACCTTTGTCTCTTCGTCAGCCATCAGGCCTTCCTCTGTGTCTTCACCGACTCGCGGATCAGGACGATCGCGTTGTCGGCGCCCGGCACGCCGCCGTTCAGCAGCAGCAGGTTGCGCTCGCCCTCGACACGGACGACCCGGAGACCCTGGACGGTCGTCCGCACGTTGCCCATCTGGCCGGCCATCCGGACTCCCTTGAAGACGCGGGCGGCGTCGGTCGCGCCGATCGACCCCGGCTGGCGGACGTTCATCGAGCCATGGCTCTCGGGGCCCCGCGAGAAGCGGTGACGCTTGACCAGGCCCTGGAAGCCCTTGCCCTTGGAGGTGGACGTCACGTCGACCAGGTCCCCCTCCGCGAAGAGATCCGCCTTCAGCTCCTGGCCGACCTCGAGCCCGTCGTAGCCGCGGATCTCGACGACGTGCTTGTGGGGGTCGATGCCGGCCTTCTTGAAGCCACCCGCAACCGGCTTGGTCACCTTTCGGTCGGCGATCGCGCCGAATGCGATCTGCGCCGCGGCGTAGCCGTCCTTCTCCATCGTCCGCAGGCCGAGGACCCGGCAGGGGCCGGCCTCGAGCACGGTCACCGCCGAAACAGTGCCGTCGGCGTTGAAGAGCTGCGTCATCCCGACCTTGCGGGCGAGGAGGCCCTTGGTGGGACGGCTTCGGTTGGGGGCCATGACTAACTCTTTATCTCGATCGAGACCCCGGCCGGGAGGTTCAGGCGCATCAGCGCGTCGACCACCCGGGGGTTGGGGTCGAGGATGTCGACGACCCGCTTGTGGGTCTGCATCTCGAACTGCTCGCGGGAGTCCTTGTCGATGAAGGGCCCGCGGATGACCGTCATCTTGGTGATCTCGGTGGGCAGGGGGATAGGGCCGGCGGTGCGCGCGTTCGTACGCCGGGCGGTGTCGACGATCCTGTCGGCCGCCTGGTCGAGCACCCGGTGGTCATATGCCTTGAGCCGGATTCGAATGCGCTGCGCCACTGCCCTTTTTCCTACCTTTTCCTAATCGCTTACTTCGTCACCGCGGTGACGACGCCGGCGCCCACCGTGCGGCCACCCTCGCGGATGGCGAAGCGGAGACCTTCCTCGAGGGCGATCGGGGTGCCCAGCTCGACCTCCATCTCGAGGTTGTCGCCAGGCAGGCACATCTCGACGCCCTCCGGCAGCTTGACCGAGCCGGTGACGTCGGTGGTCCGCATGTAGAACTGGGGCCGGTAGTTGTTGAAGAACGGCGTGTGCCGGCCTCCCTCCTCCCGGGTCAGGACGTAGACGTTGGCCTTGAAGTTGGTGTGGGGCTTGATCGAGCCGGGCTTGGCCAGCACCTGGCCACGCTCGACCTCCTCCCTCTTCACGCCGCGGAGCAGGGCGCCGACGTTGTCGCCCGCCTGGGCATTGTCGAGCAGCTTGTGGAACATCTCGATGCCGGTCACGACCGTTTTGCGGACGTCGCGGACGCCGACGATCTCGATCTCCTCGTTGACCTTGAGGACGCCGCGCTCCACCCGGCCGGTGACGACGGTGCCACGACCTTCAATCGTGAACACATCCTCGACCGGCATCAGGAAGGGAAGGTCCATCTTCCGCTCCGGCTGCGGGATGTAGGTGTCGACCGCGTGCATCAGGGCCAGGATCTGCTCCTCGGCTTCGGGGTCGCCCTCGAGGGCCTTCAGCGCCGACACCCGGACGACCGGGGTGTCATCCCCGGGGAACTCGTACTTGGTGAGCAGCTCGCGCACCTCGAGCTCGACCAGCTCGAGCAGCTC
>DATCPJ010000187.1:0-4303 GCA_036570145.1 Candidatus Dormiibacterota bacterium | reverse complement strand
CTCCCCACCATCGACCTCAAGCTGGCCGCGGCGCAGGCGGGGGCGCAGCTCTTCGGTGCCGGCGGAAACCGGGCGCTGACCTTCGCGCTGGTCCTCGTCATCGCGGCGGTCAGTGTGGGCGTGGCCGTCTATGGCCACCAGACGATCAAGGTGCTCGAGACCTACGGGGCGGTCGTGTTCGCAATCCTCTCGGTCGTGCTCTTCGGCCTCCTCGCGCCGCAGTTCGACTGGGCTCACGGGCCAACCGCGGCCGGCGCGGACTACCCCGGGGCATTCGTCCTCGGCCTGATGACCTGCTTCGCGCTGGTCGCCTCCTGGTACCCCTTCGCGAGCGACTACTCCCGCTACCTGCCGGCGTCGAGCCCCACCGGCTCCGTCACCTGGTGGCCGGTCGCCGGGGTCGCGCTGCCGATGGTCCTCCTCGGGCTGTTCGGCCTGCTCCTCCCCACCATCGACCTCAAGCTGGCCGCGGCGCAGGGTCCCCTGGCGGTGATCAGCGCCCACGCGCCGGGGTGGGTCGCCGTGCCCTTCTTCCTCTTCGTCGTGGTGGGCGAGATCTGGGCCAACTACCTCGACGTCTACACCGCCGGCCTGGTGACCCTCGCGATGGGGATCCGGCTCCGCCGCTGGCAGACCGCCCTCGGCTGCGGGCTGCTGGGCGCCGCACTGGCCGCCTATGCGGTCCTGGTCAGCGACTTCCACGTCGCCTACCAGGACTTCCTCGTCCTGACCTATCTCTGGGCGCCGGCCTGGGCGGCGGTGGTGCTGCTGAGCTTTTTCGTGTTCGAAGGCGGTGCCCGGCCGCGGCTTGCGCTGGCTGCCTGGCTGGCCGGGACGGCGACGAGCCTGCTCTTCGTCAACTACGAGAGCCTGTTCGGCAACCTGACGACGGCGTCCTTCTTCAACCACGGTCTCGTTGCGGGGCTGCACGGCGCCGACCTGAGCGGGCTCGTCAGCATCGCGGTTGCCGGCACCGTGTACTGGGGCGCCCGCCGCCTCCTGCCGAAATGAAGCTGCCGGTCGCCCTCACCATCGCCGGCTCGGACTCAGGCGGCGGCGCCGGCATCCAGGCCGACCTCAAGACCTTCGCCGCCCTCGGCGTCCATGGCACCTCGGCGATCACCGCCGTCACGGCCCAGAACACGGTGGCCGTCACCGAGATCTTCGAGCTCCCGGTCACGATGATTCGCGCGCAGGTCGATGCGGTGGTGGAGGACCTCGGCGTGCAGGCGGCAAAGACGGGCATGCTCTCCAGCGCCGAGATCATCGAGGGGGTGGCGGCGGCGATCGCAGCACACCGGATCGGCAACCTGGTGGTCGACCCGGTGATGGTCGCCAAGGGTGGGGCCCCGCTCCTCCGCGAGGACGCCGTACACGCCCTGCGAACCTGGCTGCTGCCCCTCGCCGCCGTGCTGACCCCCAACCTGCCCGAGGTCGAGGTGCTCCTCCAACGTCGCGTCGCGACGCTCGCTGACCGCCGGCAGGCCGCTCGCGACCTCCTCGCCCTCGGCCCGCGGGCTGTGGTCGTGAAAGGCGGCCATGCCGAGGGGGATGCCATCGACGTCTACTGGGACGGGACGACCTGGGAGGAGATGGCCGCCACCCGGCTTGCAACGGCCAATACCCACGGCAGCGGCTGCGTCTTCTCGGCCGCGATCGCGGCCGGGCTGGCCCGGGGTCTCGACTCGCTCGCCGCCGTACGGGAGGCGAAGGAATTCATCACGGGAGCGATCGAGTTCTCACTCGAGCTGGGACATGGCCATGGCCCGGTGAACCCCATGTATAGGCTTGCCAGGTGAGCGGTTTCCATTTCTCCCCGCGCCCCAACCGCGCGGCCAAGATCCGCTGGCGGGAATGGGGCCCGGAGGCCTTCAGCGCCGCCCGCGCAGAGGACAAGCCGATCCTGCTCGGCATCTCCGCCGTCTGGTGCCACTGGTGCCACGTCATGGACGAGACCACCTACTCCGACCAGGGGGTGATCGACCTCATCAACCAGGACTACGTCCCGGTCCGGGTGGACAACGACCTCCGGCCCGATGTCAACAACCGCTACAACATGGGCGGCTGGCCGACCACCGCCTTCCTCACCCCCCAGGGCGACATCCTGACCGGCGCGACCTACCTGCCGCCCGATCAGATGCTGGGCGCGCTGCAGCGGGTCGCCGGCTTCTACCGAACACGCAAGCCGGAGATCGCGGCCCAGGTCTTAGAGAGCCGCAAGAAGGCGTCGACGGTGATCGCGGCCAGCGCCGGCTCGCTCGACCCACGCCTGGTCGACGCCGTGCTGGCGGCGATCGAGAACGCCTACGACCGAACCTACGGCGGCTTCGGCGGCTCGCCCAAGTTCCCGCAAACCGAGGCCATCGCGCTGCTCGTCGAGCAGGCCGCCCGGCGCGAAGAGCCGCAGCTCCTGGAGATGGCCCGCTTCACGCTCCGCCAGATGGCCGGCGGCGGCACCTACGACCACGTCGAGGGCGGCTTCTTCCGCTATTCGACCACCCAGGACTGGAGCGTCCCCCACTTCGAGAAGATGCTGGAGGACCACGGCGGCCTGATCTCCGCATTGGCGCTGGCGGGCGAGGGCGACATCCTCGACTCGGCGACCGCCTACCTGGACCGGGTCCTCGGCGACGCGGCGACCGGGCTCTATGCGGGAAGCCAGGATGCCGACGAGCGCTACTACGCGCTCGACGCCACCGGCCGAGCCACGCTCGAGCCGCCCTACGTCGACCGCCGCGTCTACTCGAACTGGAACTCGATGCTCGCGGTCGCCTACCTCGAGGCGGACGCACGGCTCGGGCGGCCCGTCCTCCGCGAGGAGGCGGAGCGGCTGCTCGACCGCCTCTTCCAGGACAGCTTCACACCGGCCGGCGGGATGCTCCACGCGGAGGGCGCGGGTGGCCAGCTGAGCGACCAGGCCTGGGCTCTGCTGGCGGCGGTCCGTGCGTTCCAGGGCGGCCTCGGCGAGAACTGGCTGACAACCGCCGAGCAGCTTTCCGCGCACCTCGAGGAGTCATACGCGGACGGCGCCCTTGGCGGCTATTTCGACCACGCCGCCGGCGAGACGCTCGGCCGGCTGGAGGATCGCCTCAAGCCGATCGGGGAGAACGCGGTCGTGGCCCTCGCCCTTTTCGAGCTCGGCGCCCTCGTCGGTGGCAAGCACCTCGAGCGAGGCCTGCGGGCGCTGGAGTCGGTCGCCGCGCTACCCCCGCGCTACGGCCTGATGGCGGCCGGGTGGGCGCGGGCCTACGACCGCTATCTCGGGGAGCCCGTGAAGGTGACCACCGGGAACACCGACCTCGCCCGGGCGACGCTCGCGCTCAACCCGTATGCGGTGATCGAGCCGAGCTCCGACCAGCGGGCGGTCGTCTGCCTAGGCACCCTCTGCCTGGCCCCGGTGAGCGACCGGGAAGGACTTCGCAAAGCGCTCACCGAGCATCCGGTGATGCGGACGATCGAGCTCCCGGACCGGTAGACGGACCGGGGCGATCCGCCCGGCGAATCGCCCGCCCCCACGCCTCCGCCCCGTCCCGTCAGGCGTCGACCCAGACGACCCCGTCGGTCACGCCCGCAGGGTAGGTCTTGACCCGCTGGCCTTCCGGGTCGAAGAGGGAGTTGCCGGTCTCGAGGTCGAACTCCCAGGCATGCCAGCCACAGCGGAGGACCCTGCCCTCGAGACCGTAGACGAGCTGATGCGGCGCCGACGGCAGCATGGTGCCGGCGACGGTTCCCTTGGCGAGCTGCGAGCCCTGGTGAGGGCAGCGGTTGCGGACCGCATAGAAGCGGCCGCCGCCGTTGATGACGCAGATCGAGCGGCGGTCGACGTCGACCGCTCGCAGCTCGCCTGGCGGCAGCTCCGAGAGCGGGCAGACCGCAACTCTCAAAGGCGGTCCCCGTAGGTCTCCAGCGCGTTCTCGGCGACGATCCGCCGCCGCATCTCGGGCGGCAGCGAGTTGAGCGCGGTGAGCGGGTCGTCGAAGTCCCAGTGCGGGTAATCGGAGCTGAAAAGCAGCGTCCGCTCGGCGTGGATCATGCCGCACATCGCCAGCAGCTCAGCCTTTGACGGGTCCACCAGCGGCTGGGTGGTGAAGCGGACGTGCTCCCAGACGTACTCACTCGGCAGCCGCTTGACCCAGGGCACCTCGTCGCGGACCGAGCGCCAGTTCTTGTCGAGCCGCCAGAGAACCCCCGGCAGCCAGGCGAAGCCGCCCTCGATGAGGACCAGCTTCAGCCTGGGAAAGCGCTCGAATACCCCCTGGCAGATCATCGAGACGAGGTTCGACGCGAACACCTGGGGGATCAG
>DATCPJ010000186.1:0-4999 GCA_036570145.1 Candidatus Dormiibacterota bacterium | reverse complement strand
GGATGAGACGGGCGCTTGGGTGTGGGGGTGCTCACTGTTAAAACTCCAATCCGGCTTCGCGAGCCGCGTCGGCGAGGGCCTTGACCCGGCCGTGGTAGATGTATCCGCCGCGGTCGAAGACGACCTTGGTGATGCCGGCCTTGACCGCCTTGGCGGCGATCTCCGTACCGACGGCCACGGCCGCGCCGAGGTCGTTCTTCCCCGTCTTCAGGTTGACCGTCGACACCGCCGCCAGCGTACGGCCGGTGGAGTCGTCGATCACCTGGGCGTAGGTATGGGTGATGCTGCGGAAGACCGCCAGGCGCGGGCGCTCCGCGGTGCCGCGCACCTTGCCGCGGACGCGGCTGTGGCGGCGCACGCGGGCTCCGTTCCGATCCGTCTGCTTCAGCATCCCTTTTCCTTCACAAGCCTTCTTACTTGGCCTTACCGGCCTTGCCCGCCTTGCGACGGACCTTCTCACCGCGGTACATGATCCCCTTCCCCTTGTAGGGCTCCGGCTTGCGGTAGGCGCGGAGGTTGGCGGCCACCTGGCCGACGAGCTCGGCGCTGGCGCCGCTGACCGAGAACTTGGTGGGATCGGCGACGTCGATCGTGATCCCGGGAGGAGGAGAGAACCTTACCGGGTGCGAGAAGCCGAGGTTGAGGACCAGGTCGTCGCCCTGCTTGGCGACCCGGTAGCCGACACCGACCAGCTCCAGGTTCTTGGTGAAGCCGGTGTTGACACCGGTGACCATGTTGGCGACCAGGGTCCGCGTGAGTCCGTGCATCGAGCGATGCTCACGGCCGTCAGACGGCCGCTCGCAGACGACCGTGCCGTCGAGCACCTTCACGCTGATCTGAGCCGGCAGGGCGCGCTCGAGCGTCCCCTTCGGGCCGCTGACCTTGACGTACGGTCCGTTCACCTCCACCGAGACCCCCGCGGGGACCGGGATCGGCAGCTTTCCGATTCGGCTCACTTAGTTGCTTCTCTTCATGAATTGATTCACCAGACGTAGCAGAGTACTTCACCGCCGAGGCCGGCCTTGTTGGCCTGCCGACCGCTCATCACGCCCATGCTGGTGCTCAGCACGACCAGGCCGAGGCCGCCCAGGACGCGGGGTATCTCGGTCTTCCGGGCGTAGATCCGCAGGCCCGGCTTGCTGATCCGCTTGATGCCGCTGATCACACGCTGACGATCGGGCCGGACCTTGAACTGGATCCGGAGCACCTCGCCGGGCGAATCGGCGGGTCGCTCGACCTCGAAGCTCGCCAGGTAGCCCTCCTCGGTGAGGACTCGCGCCAGCTCCTGCTTCAGCTTGGAGGCGGGCACGTAGACCTCGCTCCGGCGCGCCTTGTTCGCGTTTCGAATCCGCGTCAGCATGTCCGCGATCGGGTCGCTGACCACACCTGTGTTGACGAGGCCGGTGGCCGTTGGCATCGCCATCGCTACCAGCTCGACTTCGTCACGCCGGGGATGCGTCCCTCGGCGGCAAGGTTGCGGAAGCAGATCCGGCACATGCCGAACTGCCGCATGTAGCCACGCGGGCGGCCGCAGAGCCGGCACCGGTTGTGGAACCGGGTCTTGTACTTCGGCGCCGCCTTCCAGGATTCGATTGCTGACTTCTTCGCCAAATTGCTTCTCCTATCGCTCGCGCTTGCGGAACGGCATGCCCATCCGGGTGAGCAGGCTCCGACCTTCGTCGTCGGTCTTCGCGGTGGTCACGACGGTGATCTCGAGACCGCGGAGCTTGTCGATCTTGTCGTAGTCGATCTCGGGAAAGATGATCTGCTCGCGCAGCCCGAGGGTGTAATTGCCGCGGCCGTCGAAAGCCTCCGGGCTGATCCCGCGGAAGTCCCGGATGCGGGGCAGCGCGACGTTGATCAGCTTCTCCAGGAAGTAGTACATGCGGCGGCCGCGGAGCGTCGTCCGGATGCCGACCGGCATCCCCGCGCGCAGCTTGAAGGCGGCGACGGACTTCCTCGACTTGATGACCACCGGCGCCTGGCCGGTGATGGTCTTGACGTCGTTGCGGCCGGCCTCGAGCGCCTTGTCGTTGTCCTTCGCCTCGCCGATGCCGATGTTGACGATGACCTTGACGACCTTGGGGACCTCCATCACGTTGGCGTAGTCGAACTCTTTCATGAGGGCCGGCACGATCGTCTTCTGGTACTGCTGGTTGAGCATCGGCAGCTGGTCGCTCCTGGTGTCCGGCTCGCGCTCCGGGGGCGGGGCGCCGGCGGCGGCCTTCTTCTGGGCCTGGACAGCCTTGCCCCGGGCCTGGTCGGCCTTCATCTTCTCCGCGTTAGCCTGCTTCTCTTTACCCATTACTGAACTTCGACCTTCTTGATCCGCTCGTAGGGCTCGCCGCAGTTCCGGCACTCGATCGCCTTCACGCCGCCCTCGAGGACGGTGTGCTTGATCCGGGTCGCCTCGTTGCAGTGCGGGCAGACGAGCATCACGTTCGAGTAGCTGAGCGGCGCCTCGAAGTCGATGACACCACCCTGAATCGCCTTGTTGCCGCCGGCCGACTGGCCGGCTTTGGCGTGGCGTTTGGCCACGTTGACGCCGCGGACGACGATCTTGCCCTTGTGCGGCAGCGTGCGGAGCACCTCGCCCTGCTTGCCCTTGTCCTTGCCGGCGATCACGACCACGGTGTCACCCGGGGCGAGGTCGAGCCAGCGCTGCTTGGTCTTCGCTTTGTTTGTCAACATTTCTTTCTTTCTCTAGAGAACCTCGGGCGCGAGGGACACGATCTTCATGAAGTTGCGCTCGCGCAGCTCGCGCGCCACCGGCCCGAAGATCCGGGTGCCCCGAGGGTTGTTCTGCGGGTTGATGACGACCGCCGCGTTCTCGTCGAACTTGATCAGGGACCCGTCCGGCCGGCGGTACTCCTTGGCGGTCCGCACGACCACGGCGCGCACGACCTCGCCCTTCTTCACCTGGCCGCCGGGCTGGGCGGACTTGACGGTGGCCGTGATGATGTCGCCGACGCCGGCGTACTTGCGATAGTGCCCGCCATGCACACGGATGCAGAGCAGCTCCCGCGCGCCGCTGTTGTCGGCCACCTTGAGACGGGTCTCCTGCTGGACCATCTACCTACTTCGCCTTCTCGACGACTTCAACTACTCGCCAGCGTTTCTCTTTCGAGATCGGGCGCGTCTCCATGATCCGGACCAGGTCGCCGATGCCGCAGACGTTGTCCTCGTCGTGCACCTTGAAGCGGACACGGCGCTGGATCGTCTTCTTGTAGAGCCGGTGCTGGGTCAGGTCGGAGACCTGCACGACGACCGTCTTCTCCATCTTGTCGGAGATCACGAAGCCGGTGCGCACCTTGCGCCGGCCGCGGACCTCGGTCGAAACTTCCTCGCTCATTCCCCTTCCTCTTCGATTTGAGGGGGGACGACTCCCCCTGTCGGCGTCTCGGCGGATGCCTTGGCGGCCGTCTTGGTGGCCGTCTTGGTGGCCGTCTTGGTGGCCGTCTTGGCGGCCGTCTTGGTGGCCGTCTTGCCCGCCGTCTTGGTTGCTGTCTCGGCGGCGGGCGCCGCGGCGACCGCCGGCTCGCCCTGGTCGTCCTGGAGCAGGCCCAGCTCCCGCTGGCGCTTGAAGGTCAGGATTTGCGCGATGTCCTGGCGCACCTTGCGGATCTGGCGGTGGTCGTCGAGCTGGCCGACGGCCAGCTTGAAGCGCAGCTCGTAGAGCTCGCGGCGCGAGGTCTTCAGCCGGCCGAGCAGCTCATCGACGTCCAGCACCCTCAGCTCCTCGGCCTTCACGACGCCACCTCGTGGACGTCCTCGGACTGGAGGAAGCGGGTGTGGAGCGGCAGCTTGGCGTCCGCCAGCCGCATCGCCTCCTTGGCGACCTCGGTCGTAACGCCGCCCATCTCGAACAGGATCCTTCCCGGCTTGACAACCGCAACCCAGCCTTCCGGGTTGCCCTTGCCGCCGCCCATCCGGACCTCGGCCGGCTTCTTGGTGACCGGCTTGTCGGGGAAGATCCGGATCCAGATCTGGCCGCCGCGCTTCACGTAGCGCGTCATCGCCCGCCGTGCCGCCTCGATCTGGCGGTTGGTGATCCAGGCCGCCTCCATCGCCTGCAGCCCGTACTGGCCGAAAGCGATCTCGGCGCCCCGGGTCGCGATGCCACCCTTCCGCCCGCGGTGCTGCTTGCGGTGCTTGACGCGCTTAGGAAGGAGCATCGCCGCCTCCCTTGGCCGCTTCCGGGGCCGGCTTTGCCTTCCTGGGGGCGGCGGCCTTCTTGGGGGCCGCTGCCGCTTCGCCGGCAGGAGCGGTCGCGGCCGCCTGCGGCTGTTCGACGACCGGCTCGGCTACAGCGGTCGCGGCGGGTGTGGCCGCAGGAGCGGGAGCAGCCGTCACCGCCGGTGCAGCGGGGGCTGTCGTCGCGGTGACCAGCTCGGGGCTGGCGACCTCGCCGCCCTCGGCCGCGGCATCCGGCTGGGGGGCGATCTCAGCCGGCCCCTCCCCACCGCGGGGGGCGATCTTGACCAGGCCCTTGTAGATCCAGACTTTGACGCCGATCATGCCGAAGGTCGTCTTGGCGGTGGCGCGACCGAACTCGATGTTGGCGCGCAGCGTGTGGAGGGGCACCCGGCCTTCACGATCCCACTCGCGACGCGCCATCTCGGAGCCGCGGAGGCGGCCGCCGAGCGCGATCCGGATGCCCTGCGCGCCGGAGCGCATCGTCCGCAGGATCGACTGCTTCATTGCCCGCCGGTAGCTGATCCGGCGCTCGATCTGGCTCGCGATGTTCTCGGCCACCAGCTGGGCGTCCAGCTCCGGCTGCTTGATCTCCTGGATCGAGATACGGACCCGGTTGCCGAACCGCTTCTCGAGGTCCTCGCGCAGCTGGTCGACCGACGCGCCGCCCTTCCCGATCACGATGCCGGGCTTGGCGGTGTGGATGGTGACCGTCATCTGGGCGTTGGAGGAGCGCTCGGTCTCGATCTTGGCGATGCCCGCGTTGTGCAGCCGCTTCAGGATGACCCGGCGCATCTCGAGGTCC
>DATCPJ010000185.1:0-10920 GCA_036570145.1 Candidatus Dormiibacterota bacterium | reverse complement strand
GACATGGGGAGGGTGTTCTAGCCCAGCAGCTTCAACTCACGCTGTGGGTTTGAAAGATAACGCGCCCCATCGGGGGTGACCACCACCTCCTCCTCGAGGCCGATCACGCCGCCGTAGCCGGGTACCTCGAGGTCCATCTCGACCGCGAAGACGTTGCCCTCCCGGATCGTGAAACGCGGACGGTCCCCGTAGCGCTCCCATTCCGGCCCCAGAACCCCGGAGCCGTCGTGGGCCACCCGGCCGCAGCCATGGCCGAAGGCAAACCCGGGTTCGGCGAAGTCCCATTCCTCGACCGTCGAGCGGGAAGCGGCGTCGACCTCGAAGCCCTTCGCGCCCGGCTTGATCGCGGCGACGCCCGCGTCGAGCGCGGCCTTGACCGCGTCGAACGTCCGCGTGACCGCGGGTGGCGCGGTGGTCTCCCCCAGCCTGCGCCAGTACCACGTGCGCTGCAGGTCGGAGGCGAACCCGTCGACGATCAGGCCGATGTCGACGTGGATGACGTCGCCGGGCTCGAGCGCCCGCTCGGTCGGCCCGGCGTGGCCGAGGAAGGCGGGCTGTCCGAAGTTGACCATCGGGCAGAACTCGTCATCCCAGGAGAACCGCCAGCCGGCCTCGCGCACCCAGCCGTGAACCTCCCGCTGGAGGCCGATCTCGGTGATGCCGGGCTCAAGGCGTCGCTCGATCCGTTCCAGCAGCTCCTCGGTGAGCCGGACGGTGCGGGCGATCGCCTCGACCTCCTCCGGGAGCTTGATGCCGCGCACCTCGCCGGCGAGCTCGCCCGCGGCTGCCAGCCGGTCGGCGAAACGGGTGCCGGCGAGCATCGTCTCGAGCAGGTGGTACATGCCGTGGGTGATCCCGTCCGCGGTGTCGTCGCTGTCCGACCAGGTGACGCCGAGGGTCTTCGGGTCCCACTTGGTGAGCACGTCGAGCAGGTCATCGCGGGGACCGTTCCGGAAAGCGCGCACTTCCGTCCACAGGCCGGTCGCCTCGAAGGTGCCGGCGTCCCCGGTGCCTACGATGGCGGCGGTCGACCCGTCGTGGTTGAGCAGGAAGGCGGAGGGCCAGGTGACGCTGGCTCCGACAAGGTAGTCGAGCGGGTCGGGCCGCAGCCCTGTCTCACGGGCGAACTGGATGAGCCAGGTGTCGATCCCGTGCTCGCGCATCAGGCCGAGCGCCTGGCGGTGCTTGGCCCGGATCATGTCGACGCTCACTGAAAGTGGAGTCATCGCCGAGTCACCGGGCCAGCTCTTGGAGCGCTTCGCCGGCGAGCCGGAACACCGTCCACTCGTCGTTCGGTCGGGCGCCCAGCTTCTTGTAGAAGCCGATCGCGGGCTCGTTCCAGTCGAGCACCGCCCACTCCAGGCGGCCGCACTCGCGCTCGACCGCGATCTCGGCCAGCCGCTTGAGCAGAGCCCTGCCGAGGCCGGTGCCACGGTGCTCGGGCTTGACGAAGAGGTCCTCGAGATAGATCCCCGGCCGGCCGACGAAGGTCGAGAAGTTGTGGAAGAAGAGGGCGAAGCCGGCCGGCTCACCGTCCACCTCGGCGATCAGGACCTCCGCGTAAGGCCGGTCGCCGAACAGGTTTTTCCTGAGCAGCCGCGCGTCCATCACCACCTCGTCCGCCATCCGCTCGTAGGCGGCCAGCGCACGGATCAGCTCCTCGATCGTCCCGAGGTCGGCCTCGGTGGCAGGACGGATCTTCACGGGACCTGCGGCTCGGGTCGGCCGACCACGCCCGGCCGCGGGGAACCGGCATCCTCGTCGCCGAGCCTCAGCCAGCCATGGAGTCGTGCCAGCGGATGGGGCGCCCACCAGTTGAGGCTGCCGAGCAGCCTCATCACCGACGGCACGATCAGCATCCTCATCAGCGTCGCATCGATCAGGACCGCCGTGGCGAGCCCGATCCCGATCGCCTTGATGAGGAGGACCTGGGCGAGGCCGAAGGCGAGGAAGACGGCGATCATGATCGCCGCCGCGCCGCTGATGATCCGGCCGCTCCTCTCCAGGCCCTCCGCGACGGCAACCGCGTTGTCGCCGGTCTTCCGGTAGACCTCCTGGATCCGGGTCAGGAGCATCACCTCGTAGTCCATCGAGAGGCCGAAGACGATGCAGAACATGATCACCGGGACGGTCGGGTCGATCGCCTGGGGGGTGAAGTTGAGAAGACCGCTCAGGTGGCCCTGCTGGAACACGAAGACGAGGACGCCGAAGGAGGCGGAGATGGAGAGCAGGTTGGTCAGCACTGCCTTGAGCGGCAGCACCACCGAGCCGACGAGCAGGAAGAGGACGACGTAGGTCACCAGGATCACGAAGGTGATCGCCGCCGGCGATTCCTGGAGGATCAGGTTGATGAAGTCCTGGTTGAAGGCGGTGGCCCCGGTGACCAGCACCTCCGCGCCGGGCGGCGCCGAGCCGTCGCGGATCGACTTCAGGGTGGTGATCGCCGCGTCGCTCTGGGTCGGCTGGTTGGTGCGGACGTAGAAGACCGCGATGTCCTTGGCCAGCGACTGCTTCAGCAGCGCCTGTGCGTCGGCGGGCAGGCTCGCCGCAGCGGCCGGGTCGGCGGTGTAGGCGGCCAGCAGCGCCTCGTACTGGGCTTTGCCCAGGTCGGGGCTGAAGGTGACCGGGCTGTCGATCCGGATCACGTTCGGCTTGCTCAAGAGCTGCTGCCCGTAGTCGTAGAGCTGGTCGACGCGATCCTTGTTGAGGCTCAGTCCGTCCCGGTAGTAGGCGATTACGGTGAAGGTGTTCTGGTCCTGGCCGGGAAAGTCCTTCGCCAGGAGATCGGCGCCCTGAAGGGAGACGGCCTGCGGCGGCAGCATGTGCTCGTCGCCGTTCGCGATCTTGATCTGAGCGAAGGGTGACGCTGCGAGCAGGATCAGGGCCAGCGTCGGCAGCAGCACGAGCAGCGGCCGCTTCATCACCCAGCCGGCCATGCTCTTCCAGAAGCCACCGCCCCCGAGGTTGCCGAACCACGGGATGCGGGCCCGGTTGACCGCCCCGCCGGTGAGCGTCAGCAGGGAGGGGAGGAGGGTCAGCGCGAAGATCACGGCCATCGCCACCACGATCGAGCCCGCCACTCCCATCGAGACCAGGAAGGTGCCCGGGTAGAAGAGCATCCCGGCCAGCCCGATCGCCACCGTCAGGCCCGAGAAGGTGACCGCGCGGCCCGCCGTGGCCATCGAACGCTCGATCGCCGCCTCGATGCCGGCCCCGGCCAGCAGCTCCTCCCGGAAGCGGTTGACGATGAGCAGGCTGTAGTCGATCGCGACGCCGAGCCCGACCAGCGTCACGATGTTGATCGCGTAGGTCGAGACGTCGGTGAAGCGAGCCAGGAAGAGGGTGCCGGCCACGCCGGCGACGACCGCCGCACCCCCGACGCCGACCGGCAGCAGGGCAGCGACCAGGGTGCCGAAAACGAGCAGGAGAAAGATCACCGAGAGCGGTATCGAGGCCAGCTCGGCGCGCTGGAGGTCGTCGGCCAGGTAGGTGTCGAAGTCGCTGCTGATGGCGAGGCCGCCGGTGACATAGGCCTGCAGGCCGCCGGCGGGCTGGATCTTGTCCCGGATCTCGGTGAAGTAGGTCCGAGCGGTGTTGCGGCTGTCCTTGACGTCGACGAAGGCCACTGTCTCTTTGCCGTCGCGAGAGGTGACGGCCGCTGCCTGCGCGGCGGGGAGGCTGTAGACGGTCTGGACGTCCTTGATGCGCGAGTCCGCCAGCAGCGGTTGGAGCGTCGTCTCGACCGCCGCCCGGTAGGCGGGATCGCTCACCTGCAGGGTCGAGCTCTTGAAGAGGACCTCGAAGCTCGAGCCGCCGCCTCCGGTGGTCTTGGGGAACTGCGAGGTCAGGAGGTCGGAAGCCCGCTGGGATTCGAAATGGACGTGAGACGTGTTGTTCAGCTGGCCCTTCAGGCTGAAGCCGACGCTCGCAACGCCGGCAAGCAGCAGCACGCTCGCCGCGAGCACCCACCACTTGCGCTGAAAAACGAAGCGTCCCCAGGCTGCGAACATCGAATCTTTCTCCAATACTGATCGGTCGATATGTGAAAACCGTGTCGCCGGCGCGTCGAGCCGGCGTCCGAAATCGAAGCTGGGTTTCGGCGAACTCCCCCGGAGCGCCGCGCCCCGGTCAGCTTATGCCGATGCTGCTGGCGCCGCTCTCGATGGTGATGTCATAACGGCCGGTCGCGCTCGAATAATCCGGTGAGACGAAAGTCTCGCCCTCCTGGAAGAGGCCCCCGAAGTGCTGGCCGTCGACGTCCACCGAGGACGCGCCGCCGCTGGCCGAGACCCGGATCGGAGTTCCCGCCGGGCGCTGGATGACAAGGTGCATGGCGCCGCCGGACAGGTTGACGGGGACTGTCCCGGTAGGCTTCGGCAGGGTGAGCTTGACCGAGCTCGCGCCCGACTCGAGGGTCACCGAGGAAACCTTCAGGCCGGCGAGGTCGAGGCTCGTCTGCGAAGCGCCCGTGTTGAGCTCGACCACCCAGGGCAGCTGGTCGTTGAGGGTGAGGTCGACCGACCGATGGTCGTTCACGCTGCCCCAGTGAAAGCCCGTCCGACCAGGCAGGTTGACGGAGAGGATGCTGGTGGCGGCATCGACGGTGACCTCCGGCTTCTCGTCCCCGGGTGACTGGACGGTCGCCTGGTAGAGGTCGCCGCCGATGGCCCCGGCGCGCACGGTGATCTGTGCCGCCCCCGCCGAAAGTTGAAGGTGGGGTGCCGACACCTCGCCCCTGAGAGCGGAGAAGTGCGACGTGACGACCGGGCCCGAGGAGCCGACGAAGGCGCCCGGGATGGCGGCGATGCCGCCTCCGACCGCCATCAGCACGAGGACCAAAAGGACCGCGCCGAAGAGGTTCGCCAACCGGCCCGGGAGCCTGCCCCGGAAGAGGATGGCGACGCCGAGCGCGATCAGCAGCAGGGGCCAGAGCCGGTAGAGCCGGGCGACCTTGTCCCAGTCCAGCCAGCCGATGTTGAAGAGCAGCGCCACGACGCCGAAGCCGATCAGGACGACCGGCCAGAAAAGCGGCCGGCGGTCCCGCGATGGACTGGACGGCGGCAGCGCGGGATCGGCGGGGACGTTCATATCAGCCATGCCCCCACTACGTGGCGGCCCGTTTCCGCGTTACAGCCGTAACGTCACCTGAGCCGTGGACGTAAGCCGGTCAGAGCGCTTGGATGAACCCGAGGCCATCGGTCTCGTGAGAAAGGGGGACCCCAGGGGCGCGGAAGCGCTGCTCGAACGACATCAAACGGAGGTCTACAACGTGGCGCTGCGAATGCTGGGAGAACCGTCGGCGGCCGAGGATGCTGCCCAGGATGCCTTCCTGCGCGCCTTCACGAGGCTCGACCTCTACCGCGAGGGTGAGCCGTTCGGCGCCTGGCTGCACGGGATCGTGCGCAACCGCTGCCTGGACATCCTCCGCTCGCGGGCGCGGGCCTCTGCCGCCTATCCACGGGTGGCCGCCTCGCAGCCGGACGCCGAGTCCGATGCCATCCGCAACATCGAAGCGCAGGGCGTCCGACGGGCGCTCTCCCGCCTCCCCGCGCGGGACCGCGCCCTTCTCGTCCTCCGCTATTGGGAGGACCGTCCGATGGACGAGGTCGCCCAATCGCTGGATATGACCGATGGCGCGGCACGGGTCGCCCTTCACCGTGCCCGCCGGGCACTCGCGAGCCAACTCTCGACAATGGAGATCACCCAATGAACTGCGCCCAAGCCCGCCCCCTGCTGCTGGCCGGTGACCCGGCCGCCGACGCCCATCTCGAGGGGTGCGAGGCGTGCGGCGCCTGGCTGGAGAAGCACGACCCGCTCGTCGAGCGTTTCCGCGCCGCCCGCCCCGAGGCGCTGCCTGCTCCCGCCGGACTGCGGCGCCGTGTGCTCGGCCGTTGGGTCCCGGCGCGCCTCGGGTGGCGGCGGTGGGCGCTTCCGGCGCGCGTCGCGGCCGCGACCCTGCTCCTCGTCTTCGTCGCCGGCTATGCGCTGGCGACACAGGAGGCCGGGCTGCTGGCCAGCATGGCCGGATACCTGCAGCCGGTGGTCGTCGTCTTCGCCGGGCCGCGCGACCTGATCCTCGGCAACCTGGTCGGGCTTACCGGGCTCGCCGGACTGGCTCTGCTCTCGCTGGCTATCGGAGGGTTGCTTTATCGCGACCTCGGCCGGGCGCCCCGGGGGCTGGCGCGGTGAGCCGCAGGCTCCTCTTCGGCTTTTTCGTGGCTCTGGCCATCTGCCTGCCGGCCGCTCTCCCGGCCGCCGCCGCCGATGCTTCGCCCTCGCCCTCGCCCTCGCCCTCGCCGGCGGCGGCAGCCGCAGCCGGCACTCCGCTCCCGATCGGAGACGCGAACCCCCAGGACCGGGTGTCATTCGGGTCGAACATCCACATCGCGGCCGGCGAGACCGCCCGCGACGTGTTCTGTATGGGCTGCTCGGTCGTCTCCGAGGGGACCATCACCCGCGACCTGGTCGTGTTGGGCGGAAGCGCCGACATCGCGTCGGTGGTCGGGCGCGACGCCTTCGTGCTGGGCGGCAACCTCCACCTCGGCCCCAAGGCCACGGTCGCTCGCGACCTCTCCGTGGTCGGCGGTACCAGCAGGGTGGACCCGGGGGCGACCGTCGGCCGCGACAAGACCGCGGTCGGCTTCCCCGGGGTCGGCACCTTCGGGCCGGGACGCAATTCCGGCGGTCCTGACACCGGCACGGTCTTTCCCGGCACCCTCTTTCCCGGCGCCCTCCTCGTCCTGCTCGCGGCGCTTGCTCTGGCCATCTTCCCGCGCCAGCTGGCGGTGACCGCGTCGCTGGTCGAGGCCCGGCCGGTCGCCAGCTTCGGCCTCGGCTGCGTCGGCATCCTGGGCGGCTTCGCGCTCGCCATCCTGCTCGCGATCACCGTGATCCTCATCCCGGTAAGCCTCGTGCTCGCGATCGGGATCCTGCTCGCCTGGGTCTTCGGCTGGGCCGCCATCTACCTGATCGTGGGCAACCGCCTGCTGGCGGCCGCCGACCAAAAGCCACAGCCGTTCCTCGCCGTCATCGTCGGCGGCGCGGCATTCGCGCTCCTCACCCTGGTCCCGCTGGTGGGCATCCCACTCGGGCTGATCGGAGGATCGATCGCCCTCGGCGCCGCGCTCGGGTCCCGCTTCGGCACCCGCACCGAGCAGGGCGACTTCTTCGCCTGGGGCAACCGGTCGCCTTACTTCGCGCCGGCCTCCGCCCTGGCGCCGGCGCCGCAGCCACCCGCGCCTGCGCCGCCGCTCGAGCCCGCGCCCGCGCCATCGCCCGAGCCCGCGCCCGCGCCAACTCAACTGCCACCCCAAGAGCCTCCAGGGGCCAATACTTAGCGGGCAGAGATGCCCTCCCTCGACCTCTTCTCAGCGCCCGCCCGCGCCTGGTTCCAGTCCGCCTTCGCCGCCCCGACCGAGGTCCAGGAGCGGGGGTGGCTGGAGGTGGCCGCGGGCCGCCATACGCTGATGACCGCCCCTACCGGCAGCGGCAAGACGCTGGCCGCCTTCTTCTGGTGCCTGGATCGTCTCGCCGCCGAGCCGCTGCCCCACGCCGACAGTCGCTGCCGGGTGCTCTACGTCTCTCCGCTCAAGGCGCTCACGGTGGACGTCGAACGCAACCTGAGGGCGCCGTTGAGCGGCATGGCCCACGCCGCCGAGCGCCTCGGCCTGCCGCCGCCCGACATCCTCATCACGACCCCGGAGTCGCTCTTCCTGGTCCTCACCAGCCAGGCGCGGGAGATGCTCCGGAGTGTTCGCTGGGTGATCGTCGACGAGATCCACTCGCTCGCACCCAACAAGCGCGGCGCTCACCTTGCAATCAGCCTCGAACGGCTCTCCGCGTTGACCACCGTGGAACCCCAGAGGATCGGCCTCTCGGCGACCCAACGGCCGCTGGAGGAGGTCGGCCGCTTCCTCGTCGGCACCGGACGGGAGGTCGCCATCGTCGATGCCGGCCGCCGCAAGACGCTCGCCATCACCGTCGAGGTGCCGGTCGACGACATGGCCAACCTCGGCGAGGGCGAGGAGCTCCGGAGCGGCCCGGCGGCGTCCCTCGGTGGTGCCATGGACGGCAGCCGGAGGAGCATCTGGCCGGCGATCTACCCGCGCCTTCTCGAGCTCATCCAGGAGCATCGTTCGACGATCGTCTTCGTCAACAGCCGCCGGCTGGCGGAACGGCTGGCGGGCCGCCTCAACGAGCTGGCCGGCGAGGATCTCGTCAAGGCCCATCACGGGTCGATCGCCAAAGAGCATCGCCGCCAGATCGAGGACGACCTGAAGGCAGGGCGCCTCCGGGGGCTGGTGGCGACCTCGAGCCTCGAGCTTGGAATCGACATGGGAGCGGTCGACCTGGTGCTCCAGGTCGAGTCCCCGACCAGCGTCGCCAGTGGGATCCAGCGGATCGGCCGCTCCGGCCACTCGGTCGGCGAGATCTCCAAGGGCGTGATCCTTCCCAAGTACCGCGGCGACCTCCTTGAGACCGCGGTGGTCGTCGAGCGGATGCTCGCGGGTGAGATCGAGACCACCGTCATCCCGCACAACCCGCTCGACGTGCTCGCCCAGCAGGTTGTGGCGATGTGCGCGCTCCAGGACTGGGATGTCGACGAGCTCGGACGGCTTGTCCGGCGGGCGTACCCGTTCTGTGATCTCGGGCCGCGCGCGTTCGAGTCGACACTCGACATGCTGAGTGGCCGCTACCCGAGCGACGAGTTCGCCGAGCTCCGGCCGCGGATCGTCTGGGATCGGGTGGAGGGCCGGCTGCGGGGCCGTGCCGGTGCCCAGCGACTGGCTGTCACCAGCGGCGGGACGATCCCCGACCGTGGCCTTTTCACGGTCAACCTGCTGGACGACGGCCGCCGCGTTGGCGAGCTCGACGAGGAGATGGTCTACGAGACGCGGCCGGGCGAGAACTTCGTGCTCGGCGCGAGCACCTGGCGGGTGATGGAGGTGAGCGCGTCCCAGGTGCTGGTGGCGCCGGCGCCCGGCGAGCCCGGCAAGCTCGCCTTCTGGAAGGGCGACATGGAAAGCCGTCCGGTCGAGCTGGGCCGGGCGCTCGGGACCATGATCCGGGAGCTTCGGGCAGCGACCCCGGAGGCTGCCGGCGTCAGGCTGAGGGACCGCGCCGGTTTCGATGAGAGGGCGACACGCAACCTCCTCCGGTACCTCGACGACCAGGCCCAGTCGAGCGCCCTGCCCGATGACCGCACGATCGTGGTCGAGCGCTTCCGGGACGAGCTCGGCGACTGGCGCGTGTGCGTGCTCACCACCCTCGGCGGCAAAGTTCATGCGCCGTGGGGCCTGGCGATCGCCGCCCGACTTCGGGAGCGCACGGGGATGGAGGTTCAGTCGATCCACACCGACGACGGATTCGCCCTTCGCTTCCCCGACGCCGACCGCCCGCCGGACCTGGACGACGTCCTGCTCGACCCCGACGAGGTCACCGAGCTGGTCACGGCTCAACTCCACGGCTCCGCGCTCTTCGCCTCGCGCTTCCGGGAGAACGCCGCCCGGGCCCTGCTCCTGCCGCGGCGGCGGCCTGGTCAGCGAACCCCGCTCTGGATGCAGCGGCAGAAGAGCGCCGACCTGCTCCAGGTGGCGGCGGGCCACCCCGACTTCCCGATCCTGATCGAGACCTATCGCGAGTGCCTGCGCGACGTCTTCGACCTGGGCGCGCTCTCGGAGCTGATGCGGGCGGTCCGCTCGCGCGCGGTCCGCGCGGTGGTCGTCGACACCGACCGCGCGTCTCCCTTCGCCTCCAGCCTGCTCTTCGACTACATCGGCCAATACCTCTACGAGGGCGACGCGCCACTCGCCGAGCGGCGGGCACAGGCCCTTACGTTGGACCGCGAGCTGCTCGCCGAGCTGCTCGGAACCGAAGAGCTGCGCGAGCTGCTCGACCCGGTAGCGATCGCGGGCCTGGAGCTCGAGCTACAGGGCCTCGGGGAAGGAAGGAAGCCGCGCGACCCCGACGAGGCCGCCGACCTGCTTCGAAGGCTCGGCGACTTGAGCGAGGCCGAGGCCACCGCGAGGGGGTGCCAGGCCGGCTGGCTGGCAACCCTGGCGGCGGAGCGCCGTGCGCTGCGGATCCGGATCGTCGGCGAGGAGCGCTGGATCGCGGTCGAGGACGCGGCACGCAACCGGGACGCCCTCGGCGCCGCCCTTCCGGCGGGCCTGCCCGAAGTGTTCCTCGGCGCCGCCGTTGAGCCGCTGGTCAGCCTGCTGGTGCGCTGGGCTCGCACGCACGTCCCCTTCGTCAGCTCCGAGCCTGCTGCCCGTTGGGGCCTGCCGGTTCGGGCCGTCGACCAGGCGCTCGCCCTCCTCGTTTCACGGGGCGAGGTGCTGGCGGGCGAGTTCCGACCCGGCTATGCGGGCCGCGAGTACTGCCATCCCGAAGTGCTCCGCACGCTCCGCCGACGGTCGCTCGCGGCCCTCCGCCGAGAGGTCGAGCCGGTCCCTGTCGAGGTCCTCGCCCGCTTCCTGCCCGCCTGGCACGGGATCGGGGCCGAGTCCTCAGGGCAGGGGGGTGGGCCGCGCGGAGGCTTTGCCGAGCACGTCCCGCAGGGGGGACGTCCCCCCTGGCAATTAGACCGCCTGGCCGACGCCGTCTTCCAGCTCCAGGGTCTCGCCCTGCCTGCTTCGGTCATCGAGCGAGACGTCCTAAGCGCGCGTGTTCGCGACTACCGGCCTCGGCTCCTCGACGAGCTTGTCTCGATGGGGGAGGTGGTCTGGGTCGGGCGTGGCTCGCTCGGTGCGCAGGACGGCCGGGTCGCCCTCTACCTTCGCGGTGACGCCGCGCGCCTGGTGCCCGAGCCCACCGAGCCGGCCGAGGGCGAGCTCCAGGTCCGGCTCCGCGAGCAGCTAGCCCGTCGGCCGTCTTTCTTCGGCGAACTCTATGCAGCTGCCGGTCAGGGGGGTTGGTCGC
>DATCPJ010000184.1:0-2590 GCA_036570145.1 Candidatus Dormiibacterota bacterium | reverse complement strand
CAAGAGCTTCAGGGCGGCCCGGTAGATCTCCTCCCCGGTCGCGATCGACGTGGCCAGCTTCGACTGCCTGGAGAAATGGCCGGCGTCGGGCCGGTAGACAACGCTCACCGAGACGACGCTGCCCCGCCGGCCGGCAGCGCGCAGCCGCCGCCCGACCATCTCCGACAGCCGCATCAGGAGCTCCTCGAGCTCGGCGCGCGAACTCGTCGCCCGAGCGAGCACGTGGGAGTGGCTGTAGCTCTTGCGCGCGGCGCTCGTGAAGCTGCCGACCTCGAAGCCGCGCAGCCGGCGACGCCAGCTGTCGGCGACCTCCGGGCTCATCCCGGCCAGTCCGAGCTGGTCGACGGTCGCGCGGAGAAAGTGCACCGGTGTCCGGATGCCGCCCCGCGCCAAGCGGCGCACGCTGGCATCGGCGATGCCCGAAAGGTCGGTCAGCTCGAGGCCTTCGAAGACGGTGACGAGGTTGTGGTGGTCGATCCGCGAGAGGCCATCCCGCTTGTCGAGGTTGGACGCCTGCTTGGCCATCCAGATCGAGGTCGAGATCCCCACCGAGCAGGTCACGCACTCGCCGACCTCTTCGCGGAGGGCTGCCTTGATCGCCCTGCCGACACCTTCCGGGCCGAGCCTGGCCAGGTCCGGTGTCCCAGCCAGGCTAAGCGACGCCTCGTCGATCGACATCCGGAGGACATCGGGCGTGTGCCGCTCGAGGATCTCGATCAGCTGGTCGGAGGCGGCGCGGTAGAGCGGCGGGTTCGGCTCACGGACGAGGACCCCGGGAAAGATCGCCCTGGCCTCGTAGACCCGCATGCCGGTCTTGATCCCCAGGTCACGAGCCTCGCGGGAGGAGGAGACGATGGTGGCGGCACCGGTGGCGTAGGCGGCGATCGCGAGCGGCCGGTTGCGCAGGCCGGGATCGTGCTGCTGCTCGATCGAGGCGAAGGCGCAGTTGAGGTCGACGACCAGCGTCACCGGGGCCGCGGTGTTGAGTCCGAGCGCTTCCACCTGGTTCGGGGACACGACGAGCAAATGTTCGCACAGAGGAGCCCTGCCGGACGAAAAGTCCGCGGTCACAATAGGGGCATGGCGACGACCAGGCAAACCACGCGCCACCTCACCCTCGACGACCTTGCCAAGCTCGCACCGGATGAGCTGATGGAGCTCTACCGCCGTGCGAAGACGCCGCGCCTGGCCGACCTGGACGGCAAGCTCGACGGCCGGATGCTCGCCGCCCCACGGGCCCAGGAGCCGCACGTGCGCCGCTGGCTCGACCGCTTCGCGAAGTCGGGGCTCTTTCCCTGGCAGGGCAAGACCTTCGAGCACGAGACCGCCGAGCACGGCCACGGAGTCAACCGGCTGTTCGGGGAGCGCGTGAGCTGGTTTCACTTCAAGACGTCGATCGGGCCGTCCAAGGCCGGCGACTTCGAGAGCGTCCACCTCGACTACGGTCACGACCGCAACCCCCCCTTGGTTCGGGACGTCCTGGACGAGGTGCGCGAGGTGGCTCCCGGGCTGTGGCTGGGCCTCGCCTACCTTCACCTCGACGACGGCGACCACCTCGCCTGCTACTTCGCGGTGGCACGCAGAGCAGCGGAGGGCAGCTGAGCCTGACGCCCCTGGCCGAGGCGGTGCCCGATCTGGGAACCGCCGGCCACGTCCGGCTGGGCAGGACCGAGGTGGCGCCGGAAGCGTTGGCGGCGACCTAGGCCTGACATGCCCGACGACGATCGGCTGGATCCCGTCCGCGCCTACTACGACGCCCGCGGCGAGAGCGAATGGCACCGCTTGGACAACCCCTACGAGGGTGCCGTCGAGCAGGAGCTGCATCGCCGCGCTTTCGAGGCGCTGCTGCCGCCGGGCGCCCGCGTCCTCGACCTCGGCGGCGGCCCGGGGCGATGGACGATCTGGCTCGCACGGCGGGGCCATAAGGTGGTCCTCGCCGACCTCTCGCCGCGGCTGCTGGAGATCGCCCGGCGCGAGCTTGCCGAGGCCGGCGTCAAGCCGGAGGCGGTGCTCGAGGTCGACGCTCGCGACCTCGGTCGCTTCTCCGCCGGCGAGTTCGACGCAGTGCTCGCCCTCGGTCCCTTCTACCACCTCGTGGCGGCCGCGGACCGGGAGCTCGCGGCCCGCGAGGTGCGGCGGGTGCTGCGGCCGGGCGGCCTCCTCCTCGCCACCGTCATGACGCGCTACTCCTGGCTCCTCGGAGTCCTGCTCGAAGCCGGCTCGGGCCGCCTGGCCGACGTTCGCCGTGCGCTCGAGGACGGCGTCTACCGGAACGACGAAGCCGGACGGTTCACCGAGGCCTACCTCTACCGCCCCGCCGAGGTGGCGCCCTTCTTCGAGGCGAGCGGCTTCGAGACGCTCCGGGTGATGGCCTCGCAGAGCTTCCTCTACCTCGCCCAGGAGCAGGTGGCCGAGCTGCACGAGCGCGATCCGGAAGCGTACGACGCGCTCCTCGACATCGCCTACGCCGCGGCGACCGACCCGTCCCTCCTCGGGATCACGGGCCACATCCTCTACGCCGAGCCAGCCCCGAGTCGCTGCCGGCGCCGATGCGCCGGCAGCAACCAGGTACACCGCGCCCGCGCTGAAG
>DATCPJ010000183.1:0-7718 GCA_036570145.1 Candidatus Dormiibacterota bacterium | reverse complement strand
GGCAGCGGGTCGGGGGCGGGCGCCGGCAGCGGCAAGACGACCGCCTCCACCGAGAAGGTCTACGTCCCCGGGCAGAGCACCGGCAGCGGGACCCCGGAGGGCAACGCCGGCAGCCCCGGCAGCGGGACGGACACCCAGCTGGTGCCCTACACCGACTACCTCTCCGAATACCGCTCGGCGGCCCAGAGCGAGGTCGACCGGCAGCTGATCCCACAGGACGAGCAGGACCTCGTCCGCCAGTACTTCCAGGATCTGGGACAGTAGCCCGGTGTCAGTAGCCCGCGAGAAAAGCCCTGTCGAGAAGGGCCCTGTCGAGATGACCCCGGAGCGGTTTTCCGAGATAACGCTGGCGATCGAAGCCGAGCTGGCCCGCTTCATGGTCGGCCAGCGCGAGCTCATCCGCCTCACCCTGCTCGCCCTGATCGGCGGCGGCCACGTCCTGCTGGAGGGCGTCCCGGGACTGGGCAAGACCGTTCTCGTCCGCTCCCTGGCGGCAGTCCTCGACCTCGACTTCTCCCGCGTCCAGTTCACGCCCGACCTGATGCCGGCGGACATCACCGGCACCCACATCGTCACCGAGGACGCCGAGGGCCGCCGCCGCTTCGAGTTCCAGCCCGGCCCGCTCTTCACCAACCTGCTCCTGGCCGACGAGATCAACCGGGCCACGCCGAAGACGCAGAGCGCGCTCCTCGAGGCGATGGGCGAGCACCAGGTGACGGTCGGCGACCGGACCCGCAAGCTGGCCGAGCCCTTCTTCGTGCTCGCCACCCAGAACCCGATCGAGCTGGAGGGCACCTACCCGCTCCCGGAGGCCCAGCTCGACCGCTTCTTCTTCAAGCTGATCGTCCCCTTCCCCGACGCGGCGGAGCTCGCCGAGATCGCCCGGCGGACGACCGGCAGCACCAGCATCGAGCTGTCCCCGGTCGCCGGACGCGCCGAGCTGGCGGCGATGCGCGAGCTCTCCCGCGAGGTGCCGATCGCGGGCAACGTGATGGACCGGGCGGTCGGCCTTGTGCTCGCCACCCACCCGAACAAGCCGGAGGCTCCGGAGGAGGTGAAGCGCTACGTCCGCTGGGGCTCCAGCCCGCGCGGCCTCCAGGCGCTGGTCCTCGCGGCGCGGATCCGGGCCCTCCTCGACGGCCGCTTCAACGTCGCCCTCGAGGACCTCTCCGCGGTTGCGCCCTCGGCGCTGCGCCACCGCGTCTTCCTCAACTTCGAGGCGGATGCCGCCGGGGTCGGCGCGGACACCGTGGTGGAGGCGGTGATCGCCGCCGCGACGGGTGCTAAGCCCCGCTGAGCTGAACCTGCTCAGCCGCCTCGACCTGGCCTACCGGAGGCCGGTCAGCGGCCTCTACGCGGGGGAGCGCCGCTCGCCCCGGGCGGCACGCTCGCCCGAGTTCGCCGATTTCCGGCCCTACGTGGCAGGCGACGACTTCCGGCAGATCGACTGGCGTGCCTACGCCCGACTCGAGCGGCTGATGCTGCGGCTCTACGTCGCCGAGGAGGAGGCCTCGCTCAACATCGTGCTCGACGCCAGCGCGTCGATGGAGGTCGGCGCACCGCCCAAGTGGCCGGCGGCGCGACGGCTGGCCGCGGCCCTCGCCTTCCTCGGCCTCTCCAGCATGGACCGGGTCGCGGTCGGCGTCCTCGGCGACCGCCGGCTGCGGACGCCCCACCTGCGGGGCAAGGACGGCGTCTCCCGGATCTGGGCTTTTCTCGACGCGATCGAACCCCGCGGCGTCGCCCGGCCGGCGATGCTGACCGAGCTCGACTGGCCCCGGCCCGGGATGACGGTGGTCATCTCCGACTTCTTCACCGAGGAGACCTGGACGGCGGCGGTCGCAGGGCTGCGGCGGCGCCGCCAGGAACCCCTGCTCTGGCAGCTGCTGGCGCCGGACGAGGAGAACCCGACCCTCGCCGGCGACTGGAAGCTGGTCGAGGCCGAGTCGGAGCTTGCCCGGGAGCTGACGATCACGCCGGCCCTGGTCGCCGAGTATCTCGCCAACCTGGCCCAGCACCGGTCCGGCATCCGCCGCGCGGCCGAGGGCGCGGGGGGGAGGATGCTGGCCAGCCTCAGCTCGCAGCGCCTGGAGGAGCAGATGCTGACCGGGATGCAGGCCGGAGTCATCAGGCGATGAGCCTGCTCGCGCCGGTCGGGCTGCTGGCGCTCTTCGCCATCCCGGCGATCCTGCTCCTCTACTTCCTGAAGGTGCGCCGGCCGGAGGTCCGGGTGGCGACCCTGATGTTCTGGCGTCCCTTCGTCGCCGATCGCCAGGCGAACGCGCCCTGGCAGCGCCTCCGGGCCAGCCTCCTGCTCTTCCTCCAGCTGCTCGCGGCCCTGGCCCTCGCCCTGGCCCTGATCCGGCCGGGGATCAGCGGGGCCGTCGGCATCGGCGGCACGACGGTCGTCATGCTCGACGGCTCGGCGAGCATGCAGGCGACCGACGTCAGCCCGAGTCGCTTCGAAGCGGCTGTCGCCCAGGCTCGTTCGCAGGCGCACCAGCTCGGGCCGGGACAGGAGATGGCGATCGTGCTGCTCGGCCAGCATGCGGTGCTGCTGGCCCCGCCGACCGCCGACCCCGCGGTCATCGACGCCGCCCTCGACCGCGCCCGGCCGACCGGCTCGGTTGTCGACCTCGGGGAAGGCTTCTCGCTCGCCAACGCCGTCGTCGCCGGGCGAAATGGGGCCTCCATCGTGCTGCTCAGCGACGGCCACGCCAAGGCGCCGCCGTCGCCGCCCCGGGTGGGCGCCCGGCTCTTCTACGACTCGGTCGGCACATCGGGTGAGAACGTCGGGATCGAGACCATCACCCGGACCCAGTCGGGGACGGTCTTCCTCCGGGTCGCGAACTACGGCCGGGCGGACCGCGACGTCAAGGTCGAGATGCTCGCCGACGGCAGGCTGGCCGACGTCCTCCCCGTCCACGTCACCGGCAACTCGACGACCGACCTCAGCTGGACCGGCCTGGTCGCCGGGACGCAGTCGGTGGCGGCGAAGCTCACTCCCGGCGACGCGCTCGCCATCGACGACGCCGCCTACCTCGTGACCGGGTCGCCGCCCGCGCGAAAGGTGCTCCTGGTGACCGAGGAGAACGGCTTCTTGCAGCGCGCGCTGCGGCTCCGGCCGGGCATCGACCTGACCGTCCAGAAGAAGGCCGACTACAAGCCGGGGACGGGGTACGACCTCTCTGTCTTCGATGGTTGGGCGCCGCCCGGCAAGCTGCCCGCGCCGGCGCTCGTCATCGCGCCTCTCGACGGCAACGGGCCGGTTCCGCTGGGCGCCCAGATGACGCCCGGGCTGGTGCTGCCGGGCGACCCGACCGACCCGATCACCCGCGATGTGGTGCTCAAGGACGTCCACGTCCAGACGGCGGCACGGGTCACCCTCCCGCAGGGCTGGCGGACCGCCATCGCCGCCGTCGACGACCCGCTGCTGCTCGTCCACCAGGGCGAGCCGCGGGTGGCCGAGCTCACCTTCGACATCCACCACTCCGACCTGCCCCTGCGGGCCGCCTTCCCGATCCTGGTCCAGAACCTGCTCGCCTACCTGCTGCCGGGCGGCTTCGAGAACCAGGTCTACCCGACCGGCCGGCCGGTGACGCTGGCGACGGAGCCCGATGCCACCTCGCTCGAGGTCCAGACGCCGAGCGGCAAGGTCGTGAAGCTCGCCCCGCCGTTCCCTGCCGCGCCCTTCACCGACACCGCCGCGCCGGGCGTGTACACGGTGCGCCAGCAGCTTGCCGCCGGCAGCCGGGTGAGCCGGTTCGTGGTCCAGTTCGAGGACCCCGACCTGTCCCGGATCGCTCCCGGCAGCCCTCCTTTCGTCGACCTCGTCGCCAGCACCGGCGGCGCGCCACCGCGCGGCACGCTCGAGCTCTGGCCCTGGTTCGCGGCGCTCGCGCTGCTCGTCCTCGCGGCCGAGTGGCTCGTCTTCCACCGGGGGCCCTGAGGTGGGGGGTTTGCCAGGGCTGAGCGTCCTCCGGCCGGAGTGGCTTGTACTCCTGCTGCTGGCGCCGGCGCTCTACCTGGTCTGGCGGCGTTGGCCGCCGCCCCTGGCCCGCCGCCGCGGCCGCGCGTCCCTTGCTCTCCGGATCGCACTCGTGGTGCTGCTGACGCTTTCGCTGGCGGGGGTGAGGATCACGATCGAGCCTCACCAGCGGACGATCGTGGCCGTCGTCGACCTGAGCGCCAGCACGCGTCACAGCCTCGACGAGGAGGGCGCCGCGGTGCGGGCGATGGCGGCGGGGAAGGGGGCGGACGACCTCTTCGGGGTGGTCACCTTCGCGCACGACGCGGCGGTCGAGATGCCACCCACGCGCAACCCCCGCTTCGAGGTCTTCGACACCCAGCCCGATCCCACCTACACGGACATCGCCGGCGCCCTCCGGCTGGCCGCCGGGATCATCCCCGACGGCTATGCCCGCCAGCTCGTGCTCGTCTCCGACGGGCGCCAGAACCTCGGCGATGCCGCGGCCACCATCGCCGCCCTCCGCGCCGAGGGGATCCGGGTGGACGTGCTCGCCGTCGGCGCCGCACCCGCGGCGGAGGTCCTGGTGGCCAGCGTCGATGCGCCGGGCGAGCTGCGGGTGGGCGAGCACGGCATCGCGACGGTCCGGCTCCGTTCCACCGGTCCCGCGACGGGCCAGCTCGTCTTCTCCGCCGACGGCAAGCAGCTGGAGACCCGCGCTGTCACGCTGCCGGCGGGCATCTCGACGGTGACCTTCAACCTCCCCGACTTCGAGACCGGCCTCCACAAGGTGCGGGCCGAGCTCGTCACCGTCAGCCCCGACACCTACGGCGACAACAACGTCGGGGAGGCGGCGATCCGAGTCCTCGGCCGCCCGGCGGTGCTCGTCCTGGAGGGAGGTCCGGGCGTCGGCGACAACCTGGTCGCCGCGCTGACGGCCTCCGGCGTAAAGGTCGATCGGCGCCTCGCGGCGCAGGCGCCGGTGGACACCAACGTGCTCGGCCGCTACGACACCGTGGTCGTCGCTGACGCCCCGGCGGACGCCTTCCCGGCAGGCGCGCTGGACGCCATCGAGGCGACCGTGCGTGACCTCGGCCACGGGCTGGTGACGATCGGGGGAAGCAACTCCTACGGCCCCGGCGGATGGCAGAACACCGGCCTCGAGCGGGCGCTGCCGGTGCGCATGGACCTGCCGCCGCGGAAGGAGAAGCCGCGCGTCGCGGTGGTCCTGATGCTGGAGACGACCGAGGTCGGCGCGCTCGACCAGATCGTCACCACGGGAGCGGCAGAGGCCGTGATCGACGGCCTCGGTCCCGATGACCAGGTCGCCGTGACGGACAACCAGCAGGGCTTCATCGTGCCGATGCAGCACGTCACCGACAAGAAGGCGATCGACGCCCTGCTGGAGAAGGCGACGCTCGGTGACGGGCCCTACCTGAGGTACTTCCAGCTCGCCGGCGACGCCCTGGTGAAGACCGACGCGCCGCTCAAGCACATCGTCATCCTCGGCGACGGGGACGAGATCCACGGCGACGCCGCCACCTATCAGGACCTGATCCAGAACTACCGGCTGCAGGGGATCACGACCTCGGCGGTCGGCATCAACACCCATGGCGACGCCGGCTTCATGAGCAACATGCAGGACTTCGCCCGTTGGGGAGGAGGCCGCTTCTACGAGGCGGACAGCACCGACCAGGTGCCCCAGCTCTTCCTCAAAGAGAGCCAGGTGGCGCTCCGGCCGTGGTACGAGACGACGCCCTTCTTCCCCCGGGTGACGGCGGCCGGCGACCTCCTCGCGGGCGTTCCCCTGGACGCCTTCCCGGAGCTCGGCGGCTACGTCGTGACCACGCCCAAGCCGGGCGCCGAGGTGTACTTCACGAGCCAGAAGGACGACCCCGTGCTGGCCGCCTGGCAGTACGGCCTCGGCCGCTCGGTGGCCTGGACGAGCGACGCCCGGGGCCAATGGACGGCGGGATTCCTGCGGAGCGACGTCTCCGCCAAGCTCTTCACCCAGATGGTCGCTTGGACGCTCCCGACCGGGGGTGGCGATGCGCTCCAGACCGAGGCCAAGGTGACGGGCGACAGCCTCGAGCTCACCGTCACCGGGCCCGCCGGGGTCAACGGCGCCAACGTCCAGGTCGGCGTCCTCGCCCCCGACCTCAAGAGCTCCAACGTGAACCTGCCCGCCATCTCGCCGGGACACTGGCAGGGCCACCTGCCGGTGGGGGCGGTCGGCACCTACCTGCTCCACGTCGTCCTGCTCAAGGGGTCGACGGTCACCGGCCAGTCGGACGTTGCGGTGGTGGTGCCCTACTCGCCCGAATACCTCGACCTGGGACGGGACGACGCCAGCTTGCAGCAGTTCGCTCGCGTCGGCGGCAGCCTGCTGGCAAAGGCCGGCGATGCCTGGTCGCTGCCGGCCCTTCCGGTGCCGACGAGCTCGGACATCTTCTGGTTCCTTCTCCTTGCGGTGGCGATCCTCTGGCCGCTCGACGTCGCGCTGCGCCGCCTGACGATGTCCCGCGCCCAGGCGCTGGCGGCGGCCCGCGCGCTCGTCGCCCTCCGGCGCCCGCCCGACATCGAGCTGGAGGCGCCGCCGGAGCTGGCCCGCCTGCGCAACCGCGTCGCGCCCTACCGGCGGCGCGGGTCGGCCGTGCCGCCGCCGCCGGTTATCGCCTCGTCGGACGCCGGGCGGTCCCCGGCGGCGGACGGTGGAACGGACGCGGAGGAGGCGGAGGCGCTGTCGGCGCGGCTGCTCGAGGCGAGGAGGAAACGGCGTGGATCAGGCGACTGACGTGTGCCAGCGTCCCGAACGCGGCCAAGGGTAGAATCCGACCTCGCGGGCAGCGCCTACGTAGCTCAGGCGGCAGAGCACTTCCTTGGTAAGGAAGAGGTCCCGAGTTCGAATCTCGGCGTAGGCTCCATCACCCTCAGGAAGCGTGGACGGGCAAAATCGGTCCGTCACTGGCCACTCTTAACTGTTATCGTGTCGCCGATATCAAAGCGTTGAAGGAAATTAAAACCATGCGCCGATCCCTCCTGTCGTTCAGTCTTGCAGCGCTCGTGGTCCTTCTCTTGCCGGCGACAGCCCTTGCGGCCAGCGATCCCGGATTGGGAGGCGCCGGCTATTTCGCGGTCCTGGCCGGAACCACCGTCACCAACACCGGACCCAGCTGGATCACCGGCCAGCTCGGCGTGGCCCCAGGCAGTGCCGTGACCGGATTCCCGCCTGGGACTTCAGGCGTGCAGCACAAAGGCGACTCGGTGGCCACCACGGCGCAGACGAACCTGACGGCCGCCTTTACCAATGCAGCGGCACAGCCATGCCCTGGGACGAACAACAAAACCGGCGTGAACCTGGGTGGCATGACCCTTGTGCCTGGCGTCTACTGTCAGACCACCGCGCCGACGCTGACCGGCACTCTCACCCTTAACGGTGGGGGGATCTACATCTTCCAGATCGGCAGCACGCTCATCACGGCGTCCGGTGCCAGCATCTCCCTGATCGGCGGCGCTCAGCCGTGCGACATCTTCTGGGTGGTGGGCAGCTCGGCAACCATCGCCACCTCGACCACCTTCGTGGGAAACATCATGGCTCTGACCACGATCGCCATGCAGACGGGAGCAACGCTCAACGGCAGAGCTCTGGCCCGCAACGGCGCCGTGACGCTCGACACCAATCGCATCATCCAGTCCGGCGGATGCGGCTTTGCCGCCGCAGCCTTCGTTGCCCCGCCGAACGGAAACATAT
>DATCPJ010000182.1:0-9277 GCA_036570145.1 Candidatus Dormiibacterota bacterium | reverse complement strand
GCGCACTTCGACGGCCTCGCCCCCGGCGGCGCCTATCCCAGCCCGGTGCCCCACAGCCCGATCGTCACAACAACGACCCAGAAGACCCTGCGCGGGGCGTGGGGCGGGATGATCCTGTGCGACGAGGCGCACGCCAAGGCGATCGACAGCGCCGTCTTCCCGGGCAGTCAGGGCGGACCGTTGATGCACGCGATCGCGGCCAAGGCGGTCTGCTTCGGCGAGGCGCTCAAGCCCTCCTTCCGGGAGTACGCAGCGCAGGTGGTCGCCAATGCGAAGGTGCTCGCCGGCCGGCTCCAGGAGCGCGGACTTCGGCTCGTCAGCGGCGGCACCGACAACCACCTGATGCTCATCGACCTGCGGCCGAAAGGGCTCAAGGGCCGCCAGGTCCAGGACATTGCCGACACGGTCGGGATCACCGTCAACCGGAACTCGATCCCCTTCGACGAGGGGTCCAAGTTCAACCCCAGCGGGGTTCGCCTGGGGACGCCCAGCGTCACCACGCGTGGGATGGGAGCGGAGGAGATGCGGGAGATCGGTGACTGCGTCGCGGACCTGATCGAAGGGCTGGAGGACCGGGCCAACCTCGAGCGCATCCGCGAGCGCACCCTCGACCTCGCCCGTCGCTTCCCGCTCCCCTACTCGCTCAGCTGAGCGGGGCCGGATGGAGCCGATCTTCCTCGACGCGTTCTTCAGCCGCGCCTTCGTCGCCCACCTCGCCTCCAGCCTGGTCCCCGCCTTCGGCCCCTTCGTGCTGGCCGGCGCGGCCACCATCGTGCTCACACCGGCGGCGATGTGGCTGGCGAAGCGGAGCGGCTTCGTCGCGGTGCCCGGCGGGCGACACATCCACCGCCAGCCGACTCCGATGCTGGGTGGTTGGGCGCTCTATCTCGCCTTCGCGGGCGCCGTCGCCTGGTACCTCGGGGTCAAGGACTGGCGCGTTGTCGGAATGCTCACGCTCTGCGGTATCACGACCCTCCTCTTCACCTACGACGACCGTTTCCAGATGCCGCCCTGGTCGAAGCTCGCGATCGAGGCGGGCCTCGGCCTGCTTGCGGTGTTCGTATTCGGGCTGAACATCACCTTCTTCACCCTCTTCGGCAACCACACGATCCAGCTCGGCCTCCTCTCCTATCCACTCACACTGCTCTGGCTGCTGGGCATGCAGAACACCATCAACCTTCTCGACGGTGTGGACGGACTGGCCGCCGGCGTGGTGGCGATCGTGGCCGGGATCCTGGCGGCCGCGGCGATCAGCAAGGGCAGCGACGAGAACGTGGTGATCCTCTCGGCGGCGCTTGCCGGTGCCTGCCTCGGCTTCCTGATCTACAACTTCCACCCTGCCAAGGTCTTCATGGGCGACTCGGGAAGCAGCTTCCTGGGACTGGCGCTCGGTCTGCTCTCGGTGATCGGTGTCGCCAAGGTCGCGGTCGGCTTCGCCCTCGCCGTCCCCCTGATCGCGCTCGCGGTGCCGATCGCCGACACCGCCTGGGCGATCATCCGGCGCCGCCGCGCGGGCCTCTCGATCGCCCACGCCGACAGCCGTCACATCCACCACCAGCTGCTCGACTTCGGGCTGACCCAACCGCAGACCTGCCTCCTCTTCTACGGCGCCACGGCACTCCTCGGCTCGGTGGGGCTGATGCTCTTCGGCCACCAGCGGATCTGGATCGTGGTGGTGGTCCTGCTCCTGGTCGGGCTCTCCACCGTGGCCGGTGAAAAGCTCCAGGACGTCACCCGCCGGGTGCCGGTTCCCGGCTTCCGGCGCCTCCTCCCGGCGCCCGACGGCGAGTGAAGCCGCAGCCGACCGGCTCCGACTTCGCGGGCGTGGGCGTCGGCCTGGCGGCCGCCTTCCTGGTGCCCTTCTTCGCCGGGCTGGGGATCGATGCGGTCGCCCATACGGGGCCGGTATTCTTGTTGATCGGTCTCGCCCTCGGCATCCTGTCGGCGGTGGTCTTCGGTTACGTGAGGTTCAAGCGGTTTATTTGATGGCGCTCGATCCGGTCCGCGCAACGGCGATTGGTTCCGCACTCCTCGCCTTGTTGGTCCTGGCGGCATACCCGATCCTCTCGATGCCGGTCGCGGCCGGGCTGGCGATCGGCCTCCTGCTCGGTTCGGTGAACCCGGTGCTGGCAAGGCGCGGGCTGGCGGCTGAGATGCCTTTTCGTGCGACCAGCACAATGCGGCTGCTCGGGTTGTCGGTGGTCGGGATAGCGGTCGGGCTCCTTCTGGGTGCGCCCTTTGCCACTTTGCTGGGCGTCGCCGGGGCGCAGTTCGTGCTGGTCGCGGCCTCGACCTTTGCGTCGATCCGGCGGTGAACGCGCTCTTCCTCTTCGAAGCTCCTCCGGTCGAGCACCCGACCCTGCCGCTGATCCCGGGCTGCACCTCGGGCCTGTGCCTGGTCAGCTACGACAGCCTTCTCTCGAGCGCGATCTCGATCGCGGTCACCATCGTGGTGATGCTCCTCATCGCCCGGCGGATGACCCCCGGCGTGCCCGGGAAGATCGAGATCTGGGTCGAGACCTTCTACGGCTTCGTACGCGGCCAGCAGGCCCACATCGACGAGAAGGCGACCTTCATCATCCCCCTCGCGATGACGCTCTTCATCTACATCCTGGTCTCCAACTGGATCGGCTTCCTGCCCCTGCCCCAGCCGATCCACCCTGCCACAAGCGACCTCAACCAGACCCTGGCAATGGGGATCGTCGTCTTCCTGGTGGTGGAGTGGTACAGCATCAAGGTTCTCGGCTTCCGCGGCTTCCTCAGGAAGTTCACCAAGCCCTTCGACCTTCCGCCCCGATTGCAATTCATGCGCTACACGCTCTTCCTGTTGATCAATGTGATCGAGGAGGTCGCAAAGCCGGTCACGCTCGGCCTCCGGCTCTTCGGGAATATCTTCGGCGGCCTGCTCATGCTCTGGGTGCTGACGGTCCTGGTGCCGGCGATCCCGATCCCCTACATCCCGGGCGTGTCGGCCGCCCTCTCGGTGCTTTTGGTCGCGGTCTGGAAGGCCTTCGACGTCGGCTTCATCGGCTTGATCCAGGCCTTTATATTCGCTTTCCTGACGATCGTCTATTTCGAGCTGGCACGCGAGGGCCTCGAGGAAGAGCCCCATGCGCAGGCGGCGCACTAAAGGAGGAGTCGTATGAACCATGCAATCGTCCTCGCCGGGGCCCTCATAGCCGCGGGACTCGCGCTTGGTGGGGGTGTCGTCGGAGCGGCCTTCGGCGACGGCCTCGTCGGCAGCGCCGTCATCGCCGGGACGGCGCGCCAACCCGAGTCCCAGGGCCGTCTCATGACAACCTTCTGGATCGTGGTCGGCCTCGTCGAGGGCATGTACTTCATCAACCTCGCCCTGGCCATCGGACTCTTCATCTTCTACGTCGCAGCCCAGGTCAAGTGACCTTGTTCCTGGCAACGGATCCGGCCAGCGTAATCACGATCAACGGGACCTTCTTCATCGAGCTGGTCGCCTTCCTGGTGATGCTGGCCGTCCTCTGGAAATACGCTTACCCGGCGATCGAGAAGGCCGCAACCGGTCGGCAGAAGGCGATCGCCGATGCGCTCGAGACCGCGGCGAAGGAGCGCGCCGAGGCGGAGGAGCGGCTGAAGGAGGCGGAGGCCAAGCTCAACGACGCCCGAGCCCAGGCACAGGAGATCATCGCGGGTGCTGCCAAGTCGGCCGAGCAGCTGCGTGAGGAGCTGAAGGCCAAGGGTGAAGAGGAGGCCCGCCGCCAGGTCGAGAAGGCGGTCAAAGACATCGAGGCAGCGCGGCAGCAGGCCGTTGAGTCAGTTCGCGCCCAGGTCGCCGACATCGTCGTCGCGGTCACCGAGAAAGTCGTCGGCGAGGCGCTCGACGTCAAGTCGCACAAGCGTCTGATCGACAGGGCAATTGAGGAGATCGGGGTTGGCGGGAAGCGCTAACCGCTACGCGAAGGCGATCTTCGAGCTGGCCTCCGAGGAGGGCAAGGTCGAGCAGTGGTCGCGCGAGCTGTTGCTGATCCGCGCGGTCCTCGACGATGCCAGCGCGCGGGCGATCATCGCCAATCCGAGCGTTTCGGCCGAGACCCGGCTGAGGGCGGTCGACGCGCTCGACCTGCCCGGCATCGGACCGCAGGCTTTGAACTTGATGCGGCTGCTCGTCGCGAGCCGGCGGGTCGACCGGATCGACGAGATCGTCGAGCACTACGAGGTCCTCGCCGATGAAGCCGCGGGGAGGGTTCGCGCCAGCGTGACGACGGCGATCCCGCTCTCCGAGGCGGAGCGCGAGAAGCTCGCCGAAGACCTCTCGACGCAGCTCGGGAAGGACGTCCGCCTGGTCGCCCAGGTCGACCCGTCGATCCTCGGCGGCCTTCTCCTCCAGGTCGGCGACCGGCTCACCGACGCCAGCGTCGCGGGGCGGCTGGACCAGCTCCGCCGCAAGGTTCTCGTCAAGTGACCACAGAAAGGAAAATGAGAAGTTGAGCATCGGTTCGCAGGACATCACCGACGTAATCAAGTCACGGCTCAAGGATTTCAAGGCCGAGCTGGTCACGTCCGAGGTCGGGCGGATCATCAGCGTCGGCGACGGGATCGCCCAGATCTACGGCCTTCGGGGAGCGATGGCGGGCGAGCTTCTGCAGTTCCCCGGTGACGTCTACGGCATGGCCCTGAACCTCGAGGAGGACCAGGTGCGGGCCGTGGTCATGGGGCCCTACGAGCATCTCCAGGAGGGCGACCAGGTGAAGACGACCGGCCGTATCGTCGAGGTGCCGGTCGGCCCCGAGCTGCTCGGCCGGGTGGTCAGCCCGCTCGGCGAGCCGCTCGACGGCAAGGGCCCGATCAACACCAAGAAGACGGCCCCGGTCGAGCGGGTGGCCGCCGGCGTGATCACCCGCCAGCGGGTCGACACCCCGGTCCAGACCGGCATCAAGGCGATCGACGCCATGATTCCGATCGGCCGCGGCCAGCGTGAGCTGATCATCGGCGACCGGCAGACCGGCAAGACCGCGATCCTGCTCGACACGATCATCAACCAGAAGGGGCAGAACCTCTTCTGCATCTACGTCGCGATCGGCCAGAACGCGGCCTCGATCGCCCGCACCGCCGCCATCCTCGAGGAGAACGGCGCGCTCGAGTACACGATCATCGTTGCCGCCACCGCATCGGAGCCGGCCACACTCAGCTACATCGCGCCCTATGCCGGCTGCGCGATGGGCGAGTACTTCATGGACCAGGGTCAGGAGGCGCTGGTCTGCTATGACGACCTCACCAAGCACGCCTGGGCCTACCGCGAGATGTCCCTCAACCTGCGCCGGCCGCCGGGCCGCGAGGCCTACCCGGGCGACGTCTTCTACCTCCACTCCCGGCTGCTCGAGCGGGCGGCGAAGATGAACAAGGCCAACGGGGGTGGCTCGCTGACCGCGCTGCCGGTCATCGAGACCCAGGCCAACGACGTCTCCGCCTACATCCCGACCAACGTCATCTCGATCACCGACGGCCAGATCTACCTCCAGTCCGACCTCTTCAACTCCGGCATCCGGCCAGCGATCTCGGTGGGCATCTCGGTCTCCCGGGTCGGCGGCGACGCCCAGACCAAGGCGATGCGCCAGGTGGCCGGCCGGATGAAGCTGGAGCTCGCCCAGTACCGCGAGCTGGCCGCCTTCGCCCAGTTCGCCTCCGACCTCGACAAGGCAACCCGCGACCAGCTGGAGCGGGGCGGCCGCCTCACCGAGCTGCTGAAGCAGGCGCAGTACTCCCCGATGTCATTGGGACTCCAGGTAGCCGAGATCTGGGCGGGCACCAACGGCCACCTCGACAAGGTTCCCGTCGCCAAGGTGAAGGAGTGGGAGGAGGGCTTCGCCCGCTTCCTGCGCGCCGACCACAAGGAGCTGCTGAGCTCGATCGAGACCAAGAAGGCGCTCGACGACGACCTCCTGAAGCAGCTCGAGAAGGCGGTCAAGGCGTTCAACCGGCAGTTCGGGGTCGAGGGCACCGAAGCCGCCGACAAGACGAAGGACGAAGCCGGCGAAAAGACCGACGGTGAAGACAAGGGCGCGAAGGCAGAGCCGGCCAAGGCCGGCGCCGGCGCGGCCGAGGCGGAAGGGAAGGCCGAGGAGGAGCGCCGCAAGAACGAGGAGCGCCGCCAGGCTGAGCGCCGCAGCGGCAAGACGGACGCTGACCGCAAGGAAGAGGAACGAAGGCAGGCCGAGCGGCGTGCCGCGCCGCGTCGCGCAGCCGACGCCAAGGCCGCGCCGGCGAGCGACGCCAAGGCCGCGCCCGCGACCGGCGCCAAGAGCGGCGGAAGCGCGTCCGGCGCGAGCAAGCAGAGCAGCAAGCCGAAGGCGGCGGCCACCGCGCGCCGGGAAACCCCGAAAAGGAAGAAGTAGCCCTTGCCATCCCTCCGCGATATCCGCGGTCGCATCCGCTCGATCCAGAACACCAAGAAAATCACCAAGGCCTACCAGGTGGTCGCGGCTACCAAGCTGCGGCGCGCCCAGCAGGCGGTCCAGACGGCGCGGCCCTACGCGGACAAGATGCTCGAGGTCCTTGCGACGACCTCGGAGCTCGCGACCGAGTACCGGCATCCATTCCTCCAGCGGAGGGAGGGCAACCGGGCCGTCGTCATCCTGGTGACCACCGACAAGGGGCTGTGCGGGGCGATCAACGTCAACGCGATCCGCGCCGCCAACCGCCACCTGCTCGACAACCAGCTCAAGGGGCGCTGGGTGACGATCGGGAAGAAGGGCCGCGACTTCCTGGCCCGTTTCGGGCGCGACATAATCGCCGACGCCAGCGAGCTCGGCGACTACCCCTCCTTCGCGGCCATCCTGCCCGCGATCACGGTCGCGCTCCAGGAGTACGAGAAGGGGGAGGCTGACATCGTCCTCCTCGTCTACGAGAAGTGGATCTCGACCCTCCGCCAGGAGCCGACCGTGCGCGTCCTGCTGCCGATCGAGATCCCGAAGCAGGAGACGACAGCGGGCGACGGTGGAGCGAGGCCGAGCACCGACGCCGACTACATTTACGAGCCGGGCGCCGAGGAGGTGCTCGATGCCCTCCTGCCGCGCTACGTCGAGACCCAGGTGTTCCAGGCGGTGCTGGAGAACAAGGCGAGCGAGTGGTCGGCCCGCATGATCGCCATGCAGAACGCGACCGAAGCGGCGGGGGAGCTGATCGACTCGCTGACCCTGTTCATGAACAAGGTCCGGCAGGCGATGATCACGACTGAGCTGATGGAGATCGTGAGCGGGGCCGAGGCGCTTCGCTCGTCAGGGAGCTAAGGAGAAGGAATGGCAAAGGTCAAGGACAGGACGGCAGCCGCGACGGGCGCCGACGGGATGGTCAGCCAGGTGATCGGCGCCGTCGTCGACGTCGAGTTCCCGACCGGCAAGCTGCCCCACATCCTGCACGCGGTGGTCGTCCATCCCCGCGACGGCCGGAAGGTGATCATGGAGGTCGAGCAGGAGATCGGGGACAACTCGGTCCGCTGCATCGCGATGGACACCACCGACGGCTTCCGGCGGGGTGACAAGGTCACCGCGACGGGCTCGCCGATCATGGTGCCGGTCGGCGTCGAGACGTTGGGCCGGATGTTCAACGTGGTCGGAGAGTCGATCGATGACGAGCCGACTCCGTCCGGCGCCGAGCGCTGGCCGATCCACCGAGCGGCGCCGGCCGTCGACGACCAGCAGACGACGGTCGAGATCCTGGAGACGGGGATCAAGGTCATCGACCTCATCTGCACCTTCGTCAAGGGCTCCAAGATCGGCCTCTTCGGAGGCGCCGGAACCGGCAAGACGGTCATCGTCCAGGAGCTGATCCGGAACATCGCCCAGGAGCACAAGGGCCGCTCCGTTTTCGCCGGCGTGGGCGAGCGGACCCGCGAAGGGAACGACATGTACCGGGAGATGGAGGACTCCGGCGTCCTCCCCCAGACCTCGCTCGTGTTCGGCCAGATGAACGAGCCGCCCGGCGCCCGTGCCCGCGTGGCCCTCTCCGGCCTGACCATGGCGGAGTACTTCCGCGACACCGAGGGCGCCGACGTCCTCCTCTTCGTCGACAACATCTTCCGCTACATGCTCGCCGGCGCCGAGGTCTCCGCGCTGCTCGGCCGGATGCCCTCCGCGGTCGGCTATCAGCCCACCCTGGCGACCGAGATGGGCATGCTTCAGGAACGGATCACATCGACCAAGAAGGGATCGATCACCTCCGTCCAGGCCATCTACGTCCCCGCCGACGATATGACCGACCCCGCCATCCAGACGACCTTCGCCCACCTCGGGGCGACCGTCACCCTGAACCGGGCCCTGACTGACATCGGCATCTACCCCGCGGTCGACCCGCTCGACTCGACCAGCCGCTACATCGACCCTAATTACGTCGGCCTGGAGCACTACGACGTGGCCCAGGGCGTGAAGCGGACGATGCAGCGCTACAAGGAGCTGCAGGACATCATCGCCATCCTCGGCATGGAGGAGCTGTCGGAGGACGACAAGCTGGCCGTCCAGCGGGCGCGGAAGATCCAGCGCTTCCTCTCCCAGCCGTTCTTCGTGGCAGAGAAGTTCACCGGCAAGGAGGGCCGCTACGTTCCGGTCAAGGAGACCGTGCGCGGCTTCAAGGAGATCCTCGAGGGAAAGCACGACGACCTGCCCGAGCAGGCCTTCTACCTGGTCGGGACGATCGACGAGGCCCGCGAGGTCGGCGAAGAGATGAAGAAGAAGGGATAGCGGGAGACAGCCGAAAGAAATGCCCATCCCGGTCCGCGTCGTCAGCGTCGAACGTTCCCTTTTCGAGGGTGACGCCGACTTCGTCAAGTGCCGCAGCCTGGAGGGCGAGCTCGGCATCCTGCCTCACCACTCGCCCCTGCTGGCGGTGCTCGCACCTGGTGAGGTCCGGATCGACAAGACCGGCGGGGGGAGCGAGCACATCTTCGTCGGCGGTGGCTTCCTGGAAGTGCTGCCGGAGCGGCTCACCATCCTGGCCGACATCGCCGAGCACGCGAGCGAGATCAACCTGGAGCGGGCCGAGGCCGCCCGCAAGGCGATCGCCGAGCGGCTGGCCGGGCAGGTCCACGAGGACTCCGAGCGGCGCTCGCTGGAGCAGGAGCTGGTGATGGCCGAAGAGCGCCTGAGGCTGGCCCGAATCCGCCGTGGAGGCGGCTAGGGTTATTCGCTTGGCAGGCCGCCCGAAGGACGACGTTCTCCGGGTCCGGGGTGGCCGGGAGCTGTCCGGCAGGATCTGCATCGGGGGCTCCAAGAACGCGACGCTGCCGATCCTGGCCGCCTGCCTGCTGACCTCC
>DATCPJ010000181.1:0-16259 GCA_036570145.1 Candidatus Dormiibacterota bacterium | reverse complement strand
TGGAAAGACTGGCGCGGGCTTGCCCGCTGCCGCTGCCGCAGCCCTGGCCTTGGCCGCCTCGAAGGTGAAGCTGACCTTCGACTCGCCGATCACCGTGTAGGTGACCGTCTTGCCCGCGTAGTCCGCCGGCGCCGCCGGTGGCGTCAGCCCGCTCAGCTGCTTCGCCTCGGCGGCGGTGAGCACGGTCTGGGTCGTGCCCTGCTCGAGGACCTTGCTGGTGCCGTACTGGGAGAGGTCGGGCAGGCCCGCGATGTCGGCCTGGGCCGGCGGATTGACGGGCACCGCGCTGACGCCCGAGTTGGGCTTGACCTGGAAGATCGTCAGGATGCCGGGCGCGGCGCTGATGCTGATGACGCCGAGGACGGCAAGCGCTCCGACCAACGCGAGGGGCCGAGCCATCCGGGGCGTCGACCAGCTGAGGCGCGCCCAGGCACGACGGACCGCCGGCGCGACAGCCGCCTGCTTGCGGACCCGGGCCAGCGCCGCGGGCGCGTCCGGCTCGAAGCCGGGCACCGCGAGCAGTGCCGAAGCGACGTTTGCCTCGCTCGCGAGGCGCTCGCTCCGCTCGCCGCAGCCGGTGCAGCTCTCCAGGTGCCGGCGGTCCGCCTCGCTGGCGGCCAACGGCTCGTCGATCATGCGGCGCAATGCGCCGTCACCGAGATGTCCCACGTTCTACCTCCCGCCGAAGCGCTGCCTCGGCACGTCGCAATAAAGTTCCGATCTGTCCGATGTTCACGCCCAACGCCTGGGCGACCTCGGCGTAGCTGAGTCCGCCGTAGCGCAGCGCGAGCACAGCCGCACCCTTGCGCGGCAGGCGCGCCAGGGCCCTTCGCACGATCTGCCGCTGCTCCGTCATCTCCGCCACGTCGGCGGGGTCGACCGAGCGGGGCACCTCGAGCGCCCCGTAATTCGCCTCCCGCCGGGCCCGGCGGGTCCGCGATCGCACCGCGTTGAGGGCCGTGTTGGCGGCCGCCCGGTGCAGCCACGGCGCCGCGTAGGGCGCATCGGCGCGGTGCAGGCGGTGGAAGTCCACGAAAACCTCCTGGGCGACGTCTTCAGCCTCCTGGCGGTCGGCGAGGACACGGTGGGCGATCGCCACCACGCGCGAGTACTCGTCCTTGAACAGCCGCTCGAAGGGATCCACCGCGGATTGAACTCGACTGTGAGGGTTGGCGGTTATGGCCTGCACAACCTACAAGCACCAGCGCGGCGCGGTATGTGACAGCAGGGTCCGGGTTTACAAACCCTTGACACCGGTCTGAAGAAGAAGCGCCGGTGTCAGGCGTTCAATGCCGTGGATGGCCATCGAGAGCGACGCCCGTAAGCTCCCGACCGCGCGCCGCGCCGGCGGCGCGGTCACCCGGAGGGCGGTCCTCGGCGCTGCTATCGCCGGTGGGGCCGGGGTTGCCGCGGCTCGCCTGCTGGGCCTCAACCCGGCCGCGGGCACCGCGCCCGCCCTCGGCAAGCGGGTCAGCGGCGGAACCGATTGGATCTCACCGCTCGGCAACGAGAACGCGCGGGTGATGCAGCTGCTCCGCCGGGCGACCTTCGGCGCCACTCCCGCCGAGCTCGACAAAGCCCTCAGCGACGGCTATCAAAAGACGGTCGACCGGCTCATCGAGACACCGGCGGCCAAGGCACCCGTGTTTCCCGGCGGCGACGCCGCCAGCCGAGGCGCACCGCTCAAGGTCGTGCAGCTCCAGAAGTGGTGGCTGGACCACATGCTGTCGACGCCGACGCCCTTCGCTGAGCGGATGACGATGTTCTGGCACGGCCATTTCACGAGCGACTACCGCAAGGTCGGGCTCCAGGACCCCTTCGTCTACTGGCAGAACCTCACCTGGCGCGACAACGCGCTCGGCGACTTCCGGAGCTTCCTCTACCAGGTGACGATCGACCCCGGGATGCTTCGCTACCTGGACCTCGGGACCTCGACCGGACAGGCGCCGAACGAGAACTACGCCCGGGAGCTGATGGAGCTCTTCACGATGGGTGCCGGCAACTTCGCCGAGGACGACGTGAGGGCGGCCGCCAGGGCGCTGGCCGGCTGGCGCGAGCCGCGGACGGCCGCGATGGTGATGGACGCCAAGCAGGGGAATGCCACCCCCGACACATCGAAAGTCGGCATCTTCGTACCCAACCGCGCTTACCAGGGCGGTCCGGTGACCTTCCTCGGCAAGACCGGGAAATTCGACACCAAAGCCGTCCTGGCGCAGATCGTCGCCCAGAAGGCGACGGCGCCCTACGTCGTCCAGCGGGTGCTGATCAACTTCGCCCTGCCCAACCCGCCGGCGGCCACCGTCAGCCGGCTGGCGGCGGGCTTCGTCAAGTCGGGCTGGAGCATCCGCCAGCTGATGCATGACGTCTTCCTCAGCGACGAGTTCAAGGCGGCGTCGAGCTACCGATCGCTCGTCAAGCAGCCGGTCGAGCTCATGGTCCACGCCCTCCGCGCCCTGGGCGCCCGCGACCAGTCGGCGATCGCGCTGCGAGCGGCGAGCGGGATGGGGCAGAACCTTTTCGACCCGCCCGACGTTGGCGGCTGGCCGCTCAACGAGTCCTGGATCTCCTCCAACACGGTGCTGGCACGGGTGAACTTCGCGACCTCGCTGATCGCCGCGGTGAAGAGCCTGCCGCCGGCAACGGACGCCCACGTCCACAACCTCGACGGCGTCCTCAGCCCGGCCACCGCCAGCCTCCTCAACGCCGCCTCGACCGATCTCGACCGGTGGGTCCTCGTCCTCGCCTCACCGGAATTCCAACTCAAGTAGGTGAACCATTCCCATGACTGAAGAGCACGGCATCAACCAGCTCAAGCGGCGCGACTTCCTCCGCGCCGGCCTCGTCTTCGGCGCCGGAGCGGCGGGCCTGGCGGCCGGGTACGCCGCGGTGCCCGATGCCTTCGCGCGCGCCGTCTACGCCGCCAAGGAGCAGGGGATAACCAACGACAAGATCCTGGTTATGGTCCAGCTGGCGGGCGGCAACGACGGCCTCCGAACGGTGGTCCCGCTCCAGGACCCGAAGCTTCACGACTACCGGCCCCGGCTCGCGGCGCCCTCGGTCGCGCAGGCCCTTGCGCTCAGCAGCGACTTCGGGCTCAACCAGAACCTGGCCGGCGTGAAGAAGCTCTACGACCAGGGCCGCGTGGCGATCGTCCAGGGCGTCGGCTACCCGAACCCGGTCTTCAGCCATTTCGAGTCGATCCGGATCTGGGAGACCGGCGATCCGACCCGCCGCTCGATCAACGGCTGGCTCGGCCAGCTCGCGGCCAAGCAGTACGACACTCTCGGCCACCCGCTGACCGGCTGCGCCTGCGGCGCCACCGACGTGCCCGGCGCGCTCCGCGACCTGCAGGCGACGATGACCGTCATCCAGGACCCGAAGAACTTCGGCTTCACCGGGGGCGACCCGGTCGAGTCGGCCGTCACCGCTCTCTACAAGGACACCCCGGGCATCTACGGAGCCCTCTTCGATACCGCCATCGCCACCGCCAAGGACACCATCGCGACCCTCAAGACCGCCTCCACCAAGTACCAGCCGATGGCGACCTACTCGGACAAGGCCAAGCTCGTCTACTCCTCCAAGAACCAGCTCGCCTCCGCGCTCCAGCTGGCGGCCGAGCTGATCGTCTCGGGGACCGGGGTGAAGCTGCTCCACGTCACCCTCGGCGGGTTCGACACCCACTACACCGAGCTCAACCGGCATGACGACCTGATGGGCTACTTCGACCAGGCCGTGAGCGCCTTTTTCGAGGATCTCGACGCCCACGGGATGGCCGGCAACGTGCTCCTCGCGACCTGGTCCGAGTTCGGCCGCCGGCCCAAGGAGAACGCGTCCGGGGGGACCGACCACGGGGCCGCGTCACCCGTGCTTTTGATCGGAAATCCGGTCCAGGGCGGGCTCTATGGCGGGGCCCCAAATCTTTCCGACCTGGACGCAACAGGAAACCTGAAATACAACGTTGACTTTCGTAGCGTGTACCAGGAGATTCTCGCCTCACACCTCGGAGCCGACGCCAAGGACGTGCTCGGCGCGACCTTCGACCGGGTGCCGTTCATCAAGTCGGCCGTGGGAGTTTCCTGAACGGAAAAGCGAAGATGCCCGCCTGGACCTTGAAATTGACCGCCTTCCTCCTGACCGGTCTCGCAACCGTCGGGTCGGCGGCCTACGTGGGGGGCCACCTCAAGAGCCCCAGCGCACCCCTCCACCCACCGGTTGTCGCGACCGCCGGCGGGCACCTCAACCTGTCGCCCAGCATCAAGTCGAGCGGAGACCAGCAGCCGCTGACGTTCACCAGTGTCTCCTGAGCATCTCGAGTTCCAGGCCCTCGGCACCGCCTGCCAGCTCTACGCCGTCGACCGCGACGCGCGCTCGCTGGCGCTGGGGGCGACCTGGGTCCTCGAGCTGCACCGCCGGCTGACCCGCTTCGACCCGAGCAGTGAGCTCTCCGCCTTCAACGCCTCGAAGGGCGGCTGGGTGCGGGTCAGCGCCACGCTCGAGGACCTGCTTCGCGAGGCCCTCTACGCCCACGAGATCTCCGGCGGCCTGGTCCACGCGGGCGTGCTCCACGCCCTCCTTGCGGCGGGCTACACCCACAGCTTCAGTGAGGGCGACAGGCCCACCCCTCGCTCGACGATCGTCCTCGACCCCCTGCCGCCGCTGCCCGACATCCTCGCCGTCGCCCCGGGCGCTGCAAAGCTCCGGCCTGGCTACGGGATCGACCTGGGCGGGATCGCCAAGGGCTGGCTGGCGGACCGCCTTGCCGAGCGCCTCGGCGAGAACTGTGTGGTGAACCTCGGCGGCGACCTCTTCGCCCGCGGCATCGGGCCGGAGGGGGAGGGGTGGCCGATCGGCTTCGGTGGCACCACCATCTACCTCCGCGACCAGGGCGCCGCGACCAGCGGCACCGTCAAGCGCCGTTGGGGCCCCGACCTTCACCACCTCGTCGACCCCCGCACGGGTCGCTCGGCCAAGTCGAACCTGCAGGAGGTCTCGGTGATCGCCGCCACGGGGACCGACGCCGAGATCTACGCCAAGACCGCCCTCCTTCTCGGCCGCCAGTCGGCCGAGTTCTACCTCGAGCAGCACAGCCCCGGCTGGTGGCTGTCACCCTGACTCTCGACCAGTTCTTCTGGGTCCTCGGCCGCGTCGCCGGGCTCGGCTCCTTCGCCGCCCTCTCGATCTCGCTGGTGACCGGTGTCGCGCTCCGCTCCGGCCTTTTCGGCGGTCTCGCCAACAACCGATCGCTCAAGTCCACCCACGAATTCACCGCCGTCCTCTGGATTCCGCTTGGCCTCGTCCACGTGGCGAGCCTCGTCCTCGACCAGACCGCGCGCGTCACGCTCCTCGACCTGGTGGTTCCCTTCGTCGCCAACTACGACGCCGGCGGCCGGCTGGCGTTGGGACTCGGCACGATCGGCCTCGACCTCTTCGCGATCGTCGCGGTCACCGGTTGGCTCAAAAGCCGGATGGGCCCGCGGACCTGGATCTGGCTCCACCGCCTCGCCTACCTCGCCTTCGCGGCGATGTTCCTCCACGCCGTGCTCGGCGGCACCGACTTCAGCTCGCCGGTGGTCAGCGCGCTGACCTGGTCGACCGCTTTCGCCCTCGCCGTGCTCACGCTCGGCCGCATCCTCTGGGGCCGGCTGCCCGCGCACTAAAAACACCCTCCCCTGATGTCACCCTCCCCGCTTTGCGGGGAGGGAAGGGTGGGGGCATTCACAGGCCTCGGGGCAGCCCCACCCTGCCCTCCCCGCTGGGCGGGGAGGGTGATCTCAAAGACCGCTCACTGACCTCTCAGGGCGAGGACGTGGTCGCGCAGCTCCTGCTCGGCGGCCAGCGGCCGGTCGAGCTCCTGCCGTTCGCGGTGCCAGCGCTCGAGCGCCAGCGCGATCTGCGCTCGCTGCAGGCGCCCGACCTGGAGGTAGCCGCTGGGACCGGCCGCCAGCCTGGCTCGCAGCCGCTTGCCAGGGCTCGCCAGGATGGGCGCCTCCGCCGGCTCGATCGCCCCGCTGCCATTGGCTGCTTCGAGCGCCAGCTGCCGGGCGAGGTTGCGGCCTTCGATCCGGCCCCCCATCACCAGCAGCACGATCACGACGGCCGTGAAGGGACCGCTCATGGCCAGCACCCGGAGGTGGATCTGGAGCAGCGTGAAGGCGCCCGTACCGAGTGGGAAGAAGGTCAGCCAGGCGTCCCACGCGAAGTGGGCGGCGATCGCGGCCAACCAGCCGCAGGCGATCGCGAGCACCTGCTGGCGGCGGCGCGGCAGCTGGCGGGCGATCCCGATCCCCGCGCCGAGAAGAGCGGTGAAGGTGGCATGGCCGAAGAAGAGGTCGAGGACCTGCCGGTGATACCACTGGAAGCCGGCCGCGTAGGGCCCGAAGAGCGAGTCCAGGTAGGTCATGTAGCCGACCGACTCCATGAAGTTGAAGCCGAGCCCGACCGCGGCGCCGTAGACGATGCCGTCGACGACATCGTGGAACTCGTCCCTCATGACGAGGTAGAGGAGGAGGACGGCGACGCCCTTGGCGAGCTCCTCGAACACGCCGGCCGAGAAGGCGTTGGAGGCGTCCAGCCCGGGCCCGGGGACGAGGGCGTTGACGGACCAGAGCTGGAACAGGCCCTCGGCCCAGATGACGAGCGAGGTCGCCACGATCGCACCCCAGGCGGTGGCGACCAGAACCAGCCGCCAGGGTTCCTTCTCGTGCCGGTCGAGCCGGTGGACCACCCACAGCCCGAAGCCGGTGGTGGGCAGGCAGGCGAGCGCCGAAAGGGCCGCCACCAGCGGCCCGGCCTCCTGGGTGAAGAGGAACACGTCGAGGACCAGGAGCCAGAGCAGGAGGGCCAGGGCGAGCAGCGTGACGGCCCAGAGCTGGTGGCGCCGGCGCAGCGCGGGGTCGCGCTGGAAGGCCCGGATGCCGACCCAGGTCGCGCCCGCGACCAGTGCCACGGCGGGAAGGCCGAGGAGGGCGCCGCGGCTCGGGATGCGGTCGAGGGCCAGGTAGTTGAGCGCCGAGCTGCCGACGAGGACCAGGAAAAGGACGGCCGCCAGAACCGCTGCGACCAGGTAGCGGGCGGGGCGCTGGTGGCGGGGGTTTGCAGCGCGTGCGACGCTCATCGCTCGACCACGATCAGGCGGCGGGCGAGCACCTCCACGGGCTGCCCGCGGGAGATCCGCTCGACGACGAAGAGGTAGGTGCCCGGGATGTTCTGGCGCAGCCCGGGAGGCAGTGCGACCGGTACCGTGGCCTGGCCGATCGACTCGACTCGATCTGGGCCCACCTGGCCGACCACCTCGCCGAAGCTGTTGAACCAGCGCGCGGCGACCTGCGTCCCGACGGCGATCGACGACCAGTCGACCACGGCGGCAAACGGCTGAGAGCGGGGGAATCGCTCGGCCGGCGGCCCGCTGACGGTCTTGGCCGCCACGTCGTAGGCATAGACGCCGCTGATCCGGGCGACCGCGCCGGTGCTCTCGCCGGGGGGCTCGAAGCTGATGAACTCGGCGATGCCGACGGCGAAGATGACGATCGCCAGCACCCCCACGAGCTTGATCGCCCGGTAGAGAGGAAGGATCTCGTCGGGCGGGGCGGTCACTCCGGGGCTGAGTGTACGGGCGTGGGTATACTTTTCAACTCGCTGAGCGGCGGTGGCGGAACGGCAGACGCGCTAGGTTCAGGACCTAGTGGGGGCAACCCCGTGGAGGTTCAAATCCTCTTCGCCGCACCAGCGATCCGAATCTGGCAGGCCCCCAACTCTTTGCCGGGACTTAACCAATCTCTCCCCCCAAATTAATCGCGGCCGGGCGCATCATATCGCTGCGCACACGGCGCCCAGGAGGTCAGACGGGTCGCACTGGCCCGCCATCAATCACGGGGGAATCAAATGAATCTGCCATATCGGATTCGGCATGTCGGCCTGCTTGTGGGAGCCGTGGCACTGGTCGTGGCCTGCGGGCCGCCGACCAGCGGCGGCGCAACCACCGCGGCCGGACAGTCCAAGTCGGCAGCCGACGTCGGCGGGCTCTCAGCGCTGGAGACCCTGGCCAAGAAGGAAGGCCAGCTCAACGTGATCGCCCTCCCCCGCGACTGGGCGAATTACGGCGCCGTCCTTGACGCTTTCAATGCCAAGTACGGGATCGCGATCACGTCCGACAACCCCGACGGCAGCAGCCAGGACGAGGTCAACGCCGTCACCCAGCTGAGCGGGACCTCTCGAGCCCCCGACGTGCTCGACGTCGGTATGGCCGTCGCGCTCGCCAACACAACCCTCTTCGCCCCCTACCAGGTGGCGACCTGGAGTGACATCCCGACCAGCCAGAAGGAAACCAACGGCCTCTGGGTCCAGGACTACGGCGGCTTCATGTCGGTCGGCTATGACTCCGCCAAGGTGCCCGCGATCACCTCGTTGAACGATCTCAAGGGCTCCGCCTTCAAGGGAAAGGTCGCTCTCAACGGTGACCCGACCACAGCCAACGCGGCCCTCAACGGCGTGATGATGGCCTCGCTCGGGAACGGCGGAAGCGCCGACAACATCGGCCCCGGCGTCGACTTCTTCGCCAGCCTCAACAAGTCCGGCAACTACGTCCCCGTCAAGGCGACCACCGCGACGGTCAAGAACGGCACCACGCCGGTCGTATTCGACTGGGACTACCTCTCGGCTGCGCACGGCACCGACGTCCCGACCTGGAAGATCTTCGTACCCTCCAACGCCGTCCTCGGCGGCTACTACGCGCAGGCGATCAACAAGAATGCCTCGCACCCGGCGGCGGCCCGGCTCTGGGAGGAGTTCCTCTATTCCAACGCCGGCCAGAACCTCTTTCTCAAGGGCCACGCCCGGCCGGTCCGGATGGACGCCATGACCAAGGCCAACACGATCGACAAGACCGCCGCGTCGGCTCTGCCGCCCGTCGGTGGCAAGCCCGTGTTCCTGAGCCCCGACCAGGCGACCGCGGCGAAGACCTATCTCGCCGGCCACTGGGCCCAGGCCATCGGTTGAGCTCGGTCGAGACCACGTCGGTAAGGACCGCCGGCCGCCCTTCGTCGGGCGGCCGGCGGCTCCCGCTCTCCTGGGTGGGCGCCGTTCCCTTCCTGGGCTACGTCGGGGTGTTCCTGCTCTTGCCGACGGTGATCGTCGCAGTCGGAGCCTTCACGGTGGGTGACGGGTACGGCCTTTCCAACTTCAACGAGCTGACCCAGCCCTTCCTGGTCCGGTCCTTCGAGAACAGTGTGATCCTCTCCGCCAGCACCGCCTTGATCGGCGGGGTCTTTGGCGCTCTGATGGCCTATGCGGTTGCGATCGGCAACCCCGACGGGATCCTCCGGCGGCTCGTCACCTCGGCCTGTGGCGTGCTGGCCCAGTTCGGCGGTGTGACGCTCGCCTTCGCATTCATCGCGACCATCGCCCAGCAGGGTTTCGTCACCCTCTTCCTGCTCCAGCACGGCATCGACATCTACGCGAACGGGATCTGGCTTTTCAAGCTGCCGGGCCTGGTGCTCGTCTACAGCTACTTCCAGATCCCGCTTATGGTGCTCGTCTTCCTGCCCGCCCTGGACGGTATCCGGCCCCAGTGGCGGGAGGCCACCGAGAGCCTCGGCGGTGGAACCTGGCATTACTGGCGCTACGTCGCCGGCCCGCTTCTCCTGCCCGCCTTCCTGGGCTCCAGCCTGCTCCTCTTCGCGAACGCCTTCTCCGCCTACGCGACCGCGGCGGCCCTGATCAACCAGGGCGGCATCGTCGTGCCGCTCCAGATCGCCAACGCGATGACGAGCGAGGTCGGCCTCCACTCGGCGAGCTTCGCTAGCGCGCTGGCCCTGGCGATGGTCGTGATCGTCGCGACCGTGATGGTGCTCTACTCGCTGCTCCAGCGGCGAACCGCGCGCTGGCTCCGGTGAGCCGCTCGCGCAGGGCGCGGCAGCGCCTCTTCCGCTGGGTCGTGCTCGTGCTGCTCGGTGCCTTCCTGCTGGTGCCGATCGGGGCCATGTTCGAGTTCTCCACGCGGGGCGCCACCGCCGGGTCGCGGACCCTGGCTTCGTGGACGGCGATCCCGACCTACCCGGACCTGGTCGCCTCGATCGTCGCCTCTCTCCAGCTGGCGGTGATCACTTCGCTCGGAGTCCTCCTCCTGCTCGTGCCCACCATGATCTGGACCCGCCTCCGTCTGCCCTGGCTGCGTCCGATCCTGGAGTTCATCTGCCTGCTGCCGCTCACGATCCCCGCCATCGTGCTGGTGGTCGGCCTGGCGCCAACCTACCGGTGGGTGTCCTATTACCTGAGCGACTCCGTGCTGACCCTGGCCTTCGCCTACCTGATCCTGGTCCTGCCCTTCACCTACCGAGCCCTTGACGCCGGGCTTTCGGCGATCGACATCAAGACGCTTTCCGAGGCGGCCCGCAGCCTGGGCGCGGGCTGGGCCACGGTGATGTTGCGGATCATCGTTCCCAACATGCGGAGCGCCCTCCTCAACGCCGGCCTCCTCTCGGTCGCGCTGGTCCTTGGCGAATACACGATCGCCAACCTGCTCAACTTCCACAACCTGCAGGTGGCCATCTACCATCTCGGCCGGGCTGACGCGGGTGTCTCGATCGCGGTCGCGGTGGCGTCCCTCCTGTTCGCCTTCCTGATCCTCACCGTCCTCGCCTTCGTCGGCAGGCCGCCGTCGCTGGTCGCCTTCAGCGAGGACGCCTGAAGGTGGCGACGACGAAGGCGGCGGCGGGCGCCGTAGAGGTCCGGCTCGAGAACCTCCAGCGGCGCTACGGAGCGGTAACCGCCCTCAACGGCCTGGACCTGACCATCGCGCCCGGTGAGATGGTGGCCCTGCTCGGCCCTTCGGGCTGCGGCAAGACCACCGCGCTGCGCCTGCTGGCGGGTCTCGAAGAGGCCGACGGCGGCCGGGTCGTCATCGACGGCAAGGACGTCACGGGGCTGAGCGCGAACAAACGGAACGTCGGCATGGTCTTCCAGGCCTACTCGCTCTTCCCCCACATGACAGCGCGGCAGAACGTGGCCTTCGGCCTCTTCCTGCGCAAGGTGGGGGAGACCGAGCGCCGCCGCCGGGCGGCCGAGATGCTCGAGCTGGTCGGCCTCTCCGCCCACGCCGACCGCTATGCCCACCAGCTCTCAGGTGGGCAGCAGCAGCGGGTCGCGCTCGCGCGCGCGCTCGCGATCCAGCCCAAGGTGCTGCTGCTCGACGAGCCCCTCTCCGCGCTCGACGCCCGGGTGCGGGCGCGGCTGCGGGACGAGATCCGGCGCGTCCAGCTCGAGGTCGGGACGACAACCCTGTTCGTCACCCACGACCAGGAGGAGGCGCTCGCGATCGCCGACCGGGTCGGCGTCATGAACGCGGGCCGCCTCGACCAGCTCGGACCGCCGATGGAGGTCTACTCCCGCCCGGCGACTCCCTTCGTCGCGGAGTTCGTCGGCCTCACCAACCGCATCCCGGGCGTGGTCCGCGACGGTTCGGTCGAGGTCCGGGGAACCAGGCTGCCGCTGGTGCAGGCCGGCACCGCCGACGGGCCGGCGGTCGCCCTCGTCCGACCCGAGGCGGTCACCCTCGCCTCCAACCATCCGACGACGTCAGGACCCCTGGTCGGCACGGTGATCGCCACCGCGTTCCTCGGCGCCACCAGCCGGATCACGGTCGACCTCGGCGACGTCACGGTGCTCGCCCAGCTGCCGACCTCCGAAGCGGCCGCGCACCCGGCGGGAACACGGGTTCAGCTGGTGCTCCGGAGCGACCCCGTGCTGATCGCCCGGGACGAGGTGCCGGCGACCAGCGCGTGAGCGCCGACCCGGCCCTCTCGATCCACCGCCGGCTGACCGCCGGCGAGGTCAAACGCGACGCTTCGCACTCCGCCTACCGTGGCGTCGCCGCTCTCGAGGGTGAGCCGCAGACAGTGCGTCCCGACCTCGTCGGAGCCGCGGCGGCAGCCGGCTTTCGGATCCCCGGAAGGCCCCTTGCCTGCCTCGCCCACGTCACCGACCTTCATCTCTGCGACGTCCAGTCCCCGGCGCGGTTCGAGTTTCTCAACCGCGAGTTCAAGGACCCGCGGTTCCGGCTCCTGGTCCCCATGCAGCGGCCGCAGGAGGCGCTCAACGCCCACGCCATAGCCGCCCTCGTCGCAACCTTGAACCGGATCGAGGCCGGTCCGGCCGGGGGTCGGCTCGAGCTCGTCGCGATGACGGGAGATGCCATCGACAACGCGCAGTGGAACGAGCTCAGGACATTCCTGTCGCTCTTCGAAGGCGGGACAGTCAGCCCCGACTCCGGCGGCCCCGGCTACGAAGGCGTCCAAGCCCTGACCTGGCCGGACGACATCTACTGGAAGCCCGACGGGGAAGCCGCCGACAAGTTCCGGACGGCGTTCGGCTTCCCGCACCTCCCCGGATTGCTCGAACGGGCGCTGCGGCCGTTTTCCGCGCCAGGCGTTCGCCTACCCTGGCTCGGCTGCCTGGGCAACCACGAGATGCTCAGCCAGGGAGTTGGCCTCGTCACCGACGGGCTCGCGGCCGCCCTTGGCGGCGACCGTAAGCCGTTGCGGCTCCCGGACGGGTTCGACCTCGACCAGGTTCACGAGACCTACGTCAGTCGGCCGGAGGCCTTCATGTCGGGTCCCCTCCTGCCCGTGACGCCGGACCCGGACCGCCGACCGTTCAGCCTGGGTGAGTTCGTCCGGGCCAACCTGGGGCACGGCTTCGCCGACCAGAACGCGCGCGACGCGACCGCCTACTACGCCCACGACACGCCGGCGGTGCGCTACCTGATGCTCGCCACCGCCTGCCCCGCGGGAGCCGCCGACGGCCGCATCGACGGCGCCCAGTTCAGCTGGCTCGAGAGTCGCCTCGCGGAGGTGCCCGACCGCCTCGTCGTGATCCTCTCCCACCACGGCCTGGACACGTTGACCAACACCCGACTGCCGGCTGTCGAACCGGCCGCCGTGCTCCGCCTCCTCCTCCGCCACCCGAACGTCGTCCTCTGGCTGAACGGCCACATCCACGCCAACCGGGTCATCGCGCGGTCCGATCCGCGGGGAGCGGGCGGGGGTTTCTGGGAGGTGACGACCTCCTCACTGGTGGACTGGCCCTGCCAGGGCCGGTTGGTCGAGCTCCTGGACGGTGGCGATGGCCTGCTCGGCATCGCTTGCACGATGCTCGACCACGACGGGGTGCTCGAGCCGGGCGGCGCCGAAAGCAGCCTCGAGCTGGCCGGCCTGCATCGCGAGGTGGCCGGCAACCTGGCCTGGTCGGGCTTCACCGGCGACCGCTCAGGGACCCCCCAGGACCGGAACGTGATCCTGCCGCTCCGCGCCCCGTTCCCACTCGGCAAGCTGGGCTGAAAAGAAAAGGCCCCCCGCCTTTCGGCGGAGAGCCTTCATCTCAAGAAACTGGGCTAGGCGAGCTTGACCAGCTTGGCGCGGGGGCCCTTCGGGCTGGCCTCGACCTCGAAGGTCACCTTCTCGCCGCCGTTCAGGCTGTCGAAGTTCTCGACGCCGTCACGGTGGAAGAAGTACTCCTTGCCGTCGTCCGCTGCGATGAATCCAAAGCCGCGGTCGGAGACGAGCTTCTTGATGGTTCCGTTGGTCATGTACTGACTCCTGCTATCTCGAACGCCTGGTTGAAACAAGCGACTGGTCTGTTCGAGAAAAGGCAGTGACCAAACGCGAGCCGTCGTCCCGAGAGGGAACGATCCAAGCATGTTCATGCCCCGATCCGGAGCGGCCTAAACCTCGCCACCCGGTTTGGAGTGCTTCGGTGGGCGAGAGTCGGGCCGCTTGGAGAGCCGGATCGAGGCCGGCCACTGCGCCGATCAGGACTGCCGTCCCAGGGCCTCCCCCGGCCGCGAGGGCGGGCGCCGGCGGTTGGTGGCCGGCGACGAAGGCGGGGCCGACGGCGCCCGCGTGGGGATCGTCTCGTCCGACCGATTTTGCATTCCGGCTGTTAGTTAAAGATGTACTCTCGCAAGCAGTCTTTAGATGACTGAAGCGCTCCAGGTCCTCACCTATACGGTCAGCCTGGCCTTCATCCTCCTCGGCTTCGTGACGCTTCGCGACTATCTCCGCCACCCGGAGCGGAGTCGTGGCTTCCTCGCCCTGGCGATCGGCCTTCTGGCGATCACCAACGTCCTCGGCGAGATCCAGACCTTCTCCGACAACGCCCTCGGCGTGGTCGGCCAGGACCTGAGCGTGCTTGTCTTCCTCGCCTCCGGCTATGCCCTGCTCCTCTTCCGGGGCAGCTTCATCCGACTGAGCCCACGCGCTCGCTGGATCGCCCTCGCGGCGGTGATCGTGGTGGAGGTCCTTTTCATCGTGGCCAACCCCGCCTTCCGGCCCGGGGCCCGGCCGAACGGCTTCCAGGCCGGCGTGACGCTTCTCGTGATCCTGGTCTGGTGCGCCTGCGTCGCCGAACCGATCGTCCAGTTCTGGCTGGCCTCGAGTGGGCGTCCGGCGGTCCAGCGAGGCCGGCTTCGCGCGCTCGCGGGGGGATATGCCGCGCTGGTCGTGATCCTGCTCTTCGCCGGCCTCGGCAGCGCGCTGACGCAGCTGCCTCCGGTCGGCCAGCTGGCGATCGACCTGGTCGCGCTGCTCGTAGCGCCCCTGCTCTACATCGCCTTTGCGCCTCCCCGGATGCTGCGGCGGGAGTGGATGTACCCAGAGGAGCAGGCCTACCGGGATGCGGTCCGGGAGCTCCTGCTCTTCAGCCCGACGCGCCAGAAGCTCGCCGAGCGAGCCCTCGAGTGGGCGATCCGCTTCGTCGGGGCGGACGCCGGTTTCATCGCCGACTCGGACGGCTCCGTCCTCGCCGCCCGGGGGATGGACGAGGGGCAGGCCGAGCGCCTCAAGGCCCAGCTCGGCGCACCGGACCAGGAGGGCATGCGTGCAATCCCGGGGACCGAGCCGCAGACGGCGGTCGTCGTCCCTCTCCCGCTCGCCAGCGGAACCGGCGTGCTCGCAGTTGTCTCCGGGCCGTTCACGCCCTTCTTCGGAACCGAAGAGGTCGGCCGCCTGACGGGCTACGCGACCAACGTCGTCGCCGGCCTCGACCGGGCCATCCTGACCGAGCGGATCGCCGCCCTGGAGCGGACCAAGACGGAATTCCTCAACCTCGCCTCGCACGAGCTGCGCGGTCCGATCACCGTGATCCGGGGCTACCTCTCGATGCTCGAGCGAGGATCCCTTGGCGAGGTCCCGGAGGGAGCCCGCAAGGCTCTGCCGGTGCTGACCGCGAAGGCCGACGAGATGAACGCCATGGTCGAGCAGATGATCGAGGCTGCGCGGCTCGAAGAGGGCAAGCTCGAGCTGTCCACCCGCCGCGCGGACCTGCGCGAGGTCGCCCGCACGGCGCTCGAGATGGCGCAGCCATTCACCGACGCAGCCCACGCCCTGGTTTTCGAGAGCCCCGACATCGCGATTCCGGTGACGGTCGACGTCGACCGGATCGGGACTGTGGTCGGGAACCTGCTGACCAACGCCATCAAGTACTCACCCGCCGGCGGGCCGGTCACGCTCAAGGTGTCGACCGGCGACCACGTCGGGACGATCAGCGTGACCGACACGGGGGTGGGCATACCTCCCGATCGCCTCGACCGGCTCTTCACCCGTTTCGGCCGGATCGTCACCCCGGAGACCAGCCACATCCCCGGAACCGGGTTGGGTCTCTACCTGTCGCGGGAGCTGGCCCGCCTCCATGGCGGCGACATCACCGCCAGCTCGGTCCTCGGCAAAGGCAGTACCTTCGTGCTGGCGGTACCCCTTGCGACTGACTGACCCCACCCTGCTGACATGGCCGGCCACCCGGCCGGCTCCGCCGCGCTTCCTTTATCAGAGGCTGGATGTGGGCGACCGGAGCAAGGCGCGCCTGGTGCTGATCGAGGACGACCTGGCGATCGCCCTGATGTACCAGCTCCAGCTCGTCACCGACGGGTTCGAGGTGGAGCTGGCCACCGATGGCGCCACGGGCCTTCGGAAGGTCCAGGACGCCCCACCCGACCTGATCCTGCTCGACCTCCGCCTTCCCGGCATGCAGGGCATGGACGTGCTCCGGGCGATCTCAAATGATCCGAGGCTGGTTGGTATCCCGGTGCTGATCCTCTCCAACTACGGCGAGCCGAACATGGTCAAAGAGGGCCTCCAACTGGGCGCCCGCGACTACCTGATCAAATCCCAGACAACGCCGATCCAGCTCTCGACGCGCCTGCGGGATTTCCTACCCCCGACCGATTAGTCGGTTTTCCCCCTCCCCGCTCGGCGGGGAGGGCAGGGTGGGGA
>DATCPJ010000180.1:0-10629 GCA_036570145.1 Candidatus Dormiibacterota bacterium | reverse complement strand
TCGGGAGACGGCTCGGCTGCCGGCGGCGCCGGCGAGTTCGCCGCCACGGTCGCCGCAACAGCGTGCTTCGGGGAGCGATCGGACGCCTGGACGTCGGCGAACATGAAGGCCAGCGAGAAGCTGAGCACCCCCCCGACGATGATTCCCAACGAGGTGGCGCGCCACATCCCGATCAGTAATGCACAGCGCCCCTACCAGCCTCCGGGCTATTTGTGAAGAATCTGTAAGCATTCGGGGGGGGCCGGGGCGGCGCCTCCCGTCAGGCGTTGACCATCTTCCGAGCCGCTTTGACGACCCGCGCCGCAGTGGGCAGCCAGGCGGTCTCCAGCGAAGCAGGCGGGTAGGGCGTGTCATAGGAGGTAACCCGCGCGATCGGAGCGTCGAGCGAGTAGAAGGCCTCCTCCTGGAGAGTTGCGACGACCTCGGCCCCGAACCCGGCCGAGAGCGGCGCCTCGTGGACGACGACGCAGCGGCCGGTTCGGGTGATCGAGGCGACCATCGCTTCAACGTCGAGGGGCACCAGCGAACGCAGGTCGAGGACGTCGGCCGAGATCCCCTCCTCTGCCAACTTGGCGGCGGCCTGCTCGCATACCTCCACCGCCGCGCTCCAGCCGATCAGGGTTACGTGCTCACCCTCGCGCACCAACCGGGCCTTGCCGAAGGGAACCGTGTAAGCCTCGTCGGGGACCTCGGCCCGGCCCTTCCGGTAGAGCCGCTCCGGCTCGATGAAGAGAACCGGGTCGGGGTCGCGGATCGCCTCGATGAGCATCCCCTTGGCGTCGTAGGGGTTGCTCGGCATCACCACCTTGATCGCCGGCGACTGGACGAATTGCGCCTCGATCGCATCGGGATGGAACTCGGGCGTTTTGGTGCCGCCGCCCATCGGCGCCCGGATCGTCACCTGGAGCGGGTAGCGGCCGCGCGAGCGGTAGCGAAACCGGCCCAGCTGCTGGCCCATCTGATGGAACGCCTGGTGGGTGAATCCAAGGAACTGGATCTCGGCCACCGGGATGAGGCCGGAGATCGCCAGCCCGATGCTGGAGCCGACGATCGAGGCCTCCGCCAGCGGGGTGTCGAACACCCGAGCGCGTCCAAACCTTTCGATCATGCCGTCGGTCGTCCTGAAAACACCGCCGAGCCGGCCCACGTCGAGGCCGAGGACCATCACCCGCTCGTCCGCCTCCATCTCATTCAGGAGGGCAGCCCGGATCGCCTCGATGATCGTGAGCTCGGCCATCAGCTCCCCACTTCAGTCGCGGCCCAGCATCTCGCGACGCTGGGCCGCCTGGCGTGGCGTCAGCTCGGCGAAGACGTGGTCGAAGATCTGCGACGGCTGCGGTGGCGGCGCCTTCTGCGCCTCGGCGAGGGCGTCCTCAATCTCCTGAGCCGCGGCCGCCTTGAACTCCTTCTCCCGTTCCGGGCTCCAGAGCCCGCGCTCGCGAAGGTACGCCTCCACCCGCTCGATCGGGTCGCGCAGGCGGGCCTCCTCGAGATCCTTCGGGTCCTGGTAGCGGCTCGGGTTGTCGGTCGTGTTGTGGAAGGACATCCGGTAGGTTATCGCCTCGATCAGGCTGGGACCGTCGCCCTTGCGAGCCCGTTCGACCGCCTCTTTGGTCACCTCGTAGACCGCGAGCAGGTCGTTGCCGTCGACGACGCGGCCCGGAAATCCGTAGCCCGCGGCGCGATCGGCGAAGTAGCGGGCGGCAGTCTGGTAGGCGCGCGGCGTGGAGATCGCCCACTGGTTGTTCTGGAGGAAGAAGACGATCGGCGCCCCGGTGACGCCGGCCAGGTTGCAGGCCTCGTGGAAGTCACCCTCGGAGGAGGAACCCTCACCGAAGTAGGCGATCACGACACCCTCCTTGCCCTGGATCTTGAGACCCCAGGCAAGTCCGACGGCGTGGGGGAGCTGGGCCGCCAGCGCGACCTGGGTGGGAAGCAGCTTCACGTCGTCCGGGATCCGGCCGGCGATCGGGTTCCCGCTCAGGTTGAGGATGTGCTTGCTGAGTGGGAGGCCCCACATCAGGTAGGCGGGCAGCTCCCGGTACTGGGGCACCAGCCAGTCCGTCTTCGGCTCGAAGGCCATTGCCGAGCCGACCACGGCGGCCTCCTGTCCGATGACCGGGGAGAAGACGCCGAACCGTCCCTGCCGTTGAAGCGCGGTGGCCTTGCTGTCGAAGGCACGGCTGAGCAGCATCCAGCGAAGCCCTTCGAGGACGAACTCATCGTCGAGCGAGGGCTTGGCGCCCTTCCTCAGCTTGCCGGAGGGCTCGAGGACCTGGTAGACGCCGTTATCGGTCACGGGCTCCATTATCGAGAGTTCAACCCGCTCATCCCGCCACCACCGTCCGACCGGGCAATTCTTGCCTCCCCACCTGTGGGGAGGTGGACCCGCGAAGCGGGGCCGGAGGGGCATTCTCCGACACCCACCCGAAGAAGATCCCTTCCGCATTCATCGGTGAACGCCCCCTCGCCGCCTTCGGCGACACTCCCCCACTGCGTGGGGGAGCAAGACTTGCCTTCCCGTCAGGTTCAGGGAACGAGAAGGTCAGATCGCCAGGAGGAGCTTTCCCATCGTTGCTCTGTTCCCCAGAAGGCGGTGTGCTTCTGCTGCTTCGGCCAGGGGGAAGACCCGGCCGATCGGTGGGCGGAGGGAGCCGGAGCGGATCAGCTCGATCCCCTCGGCGCTCGTCTTCGCGAAGATTTCGGGGTTGCGAGCCCGCAGGGCGCCCATGCTGAAGGGCAGCACGCCGACTCCCCGCACGCGCAGGTCGCCGACGCTCGGGATCTGCTGCGCCTGGCCGGACGAGGCGCCGATGCAGACCATCCGGCCGAACGGCGCCATCGCTTCGAGCGCTCTCGCGAAAACGTCGCCGCCGACCATGTCGACCATCACGTCGACGGGGCCCGGGATCGGATCTTCGTAGCCGACCGCCTGGTGTGCGCCCATTGCCAGGGCATGTGCTCGCTTCTCCGGCGTGCTGGCGACGCCGATGACGCGGCCGGCGCCGAGCGCGCGGGCCACCTGGATGGCCGAGCTGCCGACCCCGCCTGCCGCAGCGGTCACCAGTACTGATTCGCCACGCTGCAGCCGGCCGACATGACGCAGGGAGTAGAACGCGGTGAGCCCGGCCAGCGGGTAGCCGGCCGCGTCGTCGAGGTCGAGGCCCTCGGCGCTCCAGGCGAAGTCGGCGCCGACGATCTCCGCATAAGCGCCGCTGGCCACGATCGCGAATACCGGCTTACCCGTCGCCAGGTCGTGGCCGGAGACCTCGAGGCCGGGGATGAAGGGAGGCGGTGGCGCCTGCGCGTAGCGGCCCAGGGTCGATGACAGGTCGGCGAAGTTGACGCCCGCCCGGTGGACCCGGATCAGGACCTGGCCCGGGCGCGCCTCCGGCTCGGGAACCTCCTGCAACTCCAGCACCTCGGGACCGCCCAGGCGCGTGGCCACGATCGCCCGCATCTCAGTCGAGGAGCAGGTGGGCCGCGATGGGGACCTCGCGGATCCGCACGCCGGTCGCCGAGGCGATCGCGTTGACGACCACGGCGGGGCCGGGGACGGCCGGCGGCTCGCCGACACCGCGGGTACCGATGCCGGTGGAGGCGGCGACCTCGACGATCTGGACGTCGATCTCGGGCACCTGGTCGACGGTCGGGAGCTCGTAGTCGAGGAAGCTCCCCGTCCGGAGCTGCCCATCGCGGTCGTAGACGAGCTGCTCGCCCAGGGCGCGGCCGAGGCCCTGGGCGGCGCCGCCGTGAATCTGGCCTTCGACCTCGGGCGGGTTGATCGCCCGGCCGACGTCCTGGATCGCTGCGTACCCCGTCACCTTGTAGCTGCCCGTCTCGCGGTCGACCCGGACACGGCAGATGTGGACGGTGAAGGCGGGCGACTGGCGGTCGATCACCGTCCGGCCGTGGCCGAGCACGGGCGCGTGCCTGGAACCGCCCATCGCCAGCTCGCCGATCGCCACTTTGCGGTCCGGGACGCCCTTCACGCGGACCGCGCCATCGAATACCTCGAGGTCCTCGGGAGCCGCCTCCAGCTGCTCGGCGGCGATCTCAAGGACCTGCCGCTTGGCGTCCGCCGCCGCGGCCGCGACCGCGAAGCCGACGGTTCCGGTCGTGATGCTGCCGCCCGCGACGGGCCCCTGCGGCGCGCTCGCCGTGTCGCCCAGCTCGACCTGGACTTTGTCGAGCGGCACCCCGAACGCCTCCGCGGCGAGCAGGGCGAGCCCGGTGCTCGAGCCGCTGATGTCGACCGTCCCGATCTGCACCGTCAGGCTTCCGTCGGGCTCGACGCGGCAGAGCGCGGCCGCGGCTCCGAAGGCGCCGCCCCAACCGCCCACCGCCACCCCGACGCCCTCGCCCTCCGCCTTGGGGGCGGTGTAGAGCGGGTGCCGCTGGGCGGCCTCGATTACGGCGACGAGGCCGATCTTGGCGTTCTCACCGTCGGGCAGCTTCTCGCCCTCCCGCCGCGCGTTCTTGAGGCGCAGCTCGAGAGGGTCCATCTCCAGCTTCGCGGCCAGCTCGTCGAGGGCCGCCTCGAGGACGAAGAAGGCCTGGGTGCCGCCCGGTGCGCGGTAGGCGTCGACCGGCGTCTTGTTGGTCGAGACCTCGTAGGCGACGAAGGACATGTTGGGCACCAGGTAGGCGCCGTTGAAGAGCATGCCGGCCAGGTTCCCGTGCCAGCCCGAGGCGGCGCCGTTGTCCCAGACCATCGAGATCTCCATCGCGGTCAGCGACCCATCGCGCCTGGCAGCGAGCTTGATGTCGGTGTAGCTGGCGGGCGCCGGCCGCCCGACCTGGAACTCCTCGCTCCGCGTCAGGGCGACCTGCACCGGCCGCCGCAACCGCTGGGCGAGCAGGGCGGCGAGGGGCTCGAGGAGCACGACCTTGCCTCCGAAGCCGCCGCCGACGGCCATCGAGACCACCCTCACCTTGGCGGCCGGCAGCTTGAGCACCTTGGCGACCTCGTCGCGGACGAAGCGATGGCCCTGGGTGGGGCTCCAGATCGCGATCACCCCTCCCGGCTCGGGAGCGGCGACCGTGACATGGGGCTCGATGAAGCCCTGGTGGGCGCCCGGCATCACGTAGCGCCCCTCGACCACAACCTCGGCCTCGGCCAGCCCGGCGGCAATGTCACCGCGCTTTTGGCGGGCGACCGAGCTGACGTTGCGCGGCTTGACCTCTGGCTCGGTCTCGGTGTCCCCGCCGCCGTGGATGGAGACGTCGTCGAAGCCCTCCGAGCGTTCGTCGAGGACCTTCGGCGCCTCCTCCTTCATCGCTTCGAACGGGTCGTTGACCGAGGGCAGCTCGGCGTAGTCGACGACCACCCGCGAGGCTCCGTCGGCGGCTGCGGCTTCCGAGGTGGCCGCGACCGCGGCGATCGGCTGGCCGACGTAGTAGACCTTCTCGCGGGCCAGCGGCTGGTCGGGACCGGCGACGTCCGCCTTCGCCAGGTCGCGGTTGGTCAGCACCGCGACCACACCCGGCACCTCGAGCGCCGCGGCGGCATCGACACCATTGATCGTGGCGCTTGGGTAGGTGCTCAGGACGAGCTTGATGTGAAGCAGCCCGTTCGGTTTCAGGTCCTGGGTGAAGACCGTTTCGCCGCGGAGCTTGGGGATCCCGTCGAGCCGGCGGGCGCCGCCCGCGATCACTGACATAGCCCTGGAATCATCGCAGGGCGACCCCCTGGCACGTCGGGCAGTAGTACGTGAACCGCGCCGGGTCGCCCTGGTTGCGGCAGGCGATCCGCCCGGCGCAGCGGGGACAGCTCCGGCCCGTCTTGCCGTGCACCGCCGGCCGGAACCGGCCGCGCAGAGCGGCCAGCAGCAGGGATCGCGCCTCCCCGTAAAGCTTGCCCAGCTCCGCTTCGGAAAGCTTCGCGGCCGGCTTCCAGGGATCGAGGCGGAGCCGCCAGAGCGACTCGCACTTGTAGATGTTGCCGATGCCCGCGCTCACCCTCTGGTCGAGCAGCAGCTCACCGAGCGCCTGCCGCTCGCTGGCACGAGCGCGCCGAAGCACCTCGTCCAGGTCCAGCACCGGGGCGAGGATGTCAGGTCCGAGGTGGGCGAGGTCGCGGACGGCCTCCTTCGCGCGGACCAGCTCGACCAGCGGGGCGTTGAAGAGCACCGCAACGGTGTCCTCGTTGTTGAGCACGACCTTGGCAAGACGGGCCGGCTTGCGCCACGCCTCGCCGGGGCGGTAGAGGTGCCAGGCGCCCGTCATCCGCATGTGGGTGTGAAGGACCAGCCCGGAGTCGAAGTGGATCAGGAGGTGCTTGCCGTTCGTCTCGACCGCGGTGACCGTCGCACCCTCCAGCCCGCGAAAGCGGTCCGGGCTCACGGCGATGAGGCGCTTGCCGGTCAGCCGGGGACGGAGGGCGTTCGCCGTCCGCCAGATCGTGTCGCCCTCAGGCAACCAAGCGTCCGGTGGCGGTGGGTTGGCCTGTCAACCTGCCGCCACAGGATGCAAGATCATTCCGCGAGGACTTGATTTGAAGCCGGCCTCCCGAAGGGCGGGCAGCAGGCCGGATTCATGCACCGACGCTCCGTCAACTTTGAGCACCTCCACCCGGCCGGCGGCGGCGGCCGCCGCGGCCAGGGCCGCGAGGTGCCCCACGTCGACACCGCCGAAGGTCAGCAGCGATCGCCCGCCCCGCTCGAGAAAGAGCTTCAGCTCACCCGACTCGAGGACCACGTAGGCTCCCGCCGCCCGCGCCGGCCGTCCGGCCGAGGCCGGCCAGGGAATTACGACCCCGTAGGGGTTGGCGGGATCGGTGGCGGCGAGGGCGACGATCCTGCCATCCGGCTCCCGCAGCGCCCGCAAGCGGTCGACCGCTCCCGGCAGCGCGAACTGGGAGGCGCCGAGGCCGTCGATGAAATAGCCCCGCCGGATCCGGCCCGACTCCTCCATCGCGCGAAGCACCGGGTAGACACCGGAGAAGCCGCCCGGAGTCCCTTCGGCGAGCACCGCCTCCCGGGTCAGAACGCCGTGGCGCTGGAGGAGGACTCCGGCCAGGGAGTGGAGCCGCTCGGTGGCGGCCGGCGCGCCTGCTCTGAGATCGGCGGTGAGGGACCAACGACCGACCGCGCGTGGCTGGGTGAGCCGGGGCAGGCGGGGTCGCCCGGATCGAGCCGGCCGGCGGCGGTTGGCCCCACCGATCGCGCGCAGCGGGGCGAAGGTGTCGTTGGTGACCTCGCCGGCCCAGACCAGGTCCCAGAGCGCATCCAGGACGGCGTCCGTGTCGCCGCCACCCGCACCTGCGTAGAGCTCGGCGAAGAAGGATGGCCGGCGGGCGAGCTGCGCGCGAAGCCGGTCCTGGAGCTCTCCCTCGGCCGGCTCGGCGGGCTCCGGTACCAGGCGCGCCGCGTCGCCACGAAGGAAGAGGGCGACCCGGCCGTCCTGAGCGCCGAGCGAACCGCGCCCGACCCACACGACCTCGCCCATCGAGACCAGCTCGTCGAGGAGGCGCGGCCGGTAGTCGCGGATCCGCGTGCTCAGGACATCGCGCTCGATGACCGACACAGGCAGCGCCAGGCCCTGGAGCTGGAAGACGGACTCGGAAAGCCGGTCGAGACCGGATGACTCGGCGCCGATCCCGTGCCACGCCGGCAGGAAGCGGGCGAGGACCTCCACGGGGACCGGCTCTACCTCGCGGCGAAGGGCTGCCAGCGACCGCCGGCGCAGGGTCCGGAGCACCTCGGGGTGGCAGTACTCGCGGCCGGCATAGCCGGGACGGAACTCGCCCGCCAGCACCTCGCCCCGCGAAACCAGCAGCGCGAGCGCCTGGTCGGCGGCGCGTACGGGCAGGCCCCAGCGCGCTGCCGGCTCGGCGCTGACGAAGGGGACGTGGGTCCGCGCCCAGCGCACCAGCAGGGTGACCAGCGGCTCGGTGGCGGGGCCGAGGAACACCTCTGGCAGGCCGGCCGGGAGCGCCGCACCGAGTGCGTCGCGGTAGCGGGCGGCGTCCTCGACCGCGATCCAGCGCTCTTCGCCGGCGACCCGCACGCGCAGCGCGCGCCGCTCCGCCGCCAGGCCGGATAGCCAGGCGGGCTGGACGCCCCGGGCGGCCGCTTCGGCGTCGCTCAGGTCGCCCAGCCTCCGGAGCAGGTCGGCTGCCTCGTCGGCGTCGCGTGGCTTCCTCCCCTCCCCGAGACCCTGCAGCTCGAGCTCGAGAGCCACGATCGCGGCGGGGTCGAGCAGCTCGCGCAGCTCTTCGGTCCCGAGCAGCTCGGCGAGCAGCTCGCGGTCCAGCGTCAGCGCCTGGGCGCGACGCTCGGCGAGCGGCGCATCCCCCTCATAGAGGTAGCGGCCGATGTAGTCGAAGAGCAGGCTCGACGCGAAGGGCGAGGCGCGTTCGGTGTCGACGACGACCGCCCGGACCGCGCGCGAGCGCACGTTCCGCATCAGGTCGGAGAGCGCACCGAGGTCGAAGACGTCGCGCAGGCACTCGCGGTAGGTTTCGATCAGGATCGGGAAGTCGGGGTGGCCGGCGGCGACCCGGAGCAGGTCGGCGCTCTTCTGGCGCTGCATCCAGAGCGGCGTCCGCTGCCCCGGCCGGCGGCGCGGCAGGAGGAGCGCCCGGGCCGCGTTCTCACGGAAGCGGGAAGCGAACAGGGCGGAGCCGTGGAGCTGGGCGGTGACCAGCTCGGTGACCTCCTCGGGGTCGAGCAGCACGTCCTCCAGCTCGGGCGGGCGGTCAGCATCCGGGAAACGAAGGGCGAAGCCGTCGTCGGTGTGGATGGATTGGACGTCCATCCCGCTCCGCTCCCGCAGCCGCGCCGCGACGGCCAGCCCCCATGGTGCGTGGACGCGGCCGCCGAGCGTCGTCAGGACGCAGACCCGCCAGTCGCCGAGCTCGTCCCGGAAGCGCTCGATGACGATCTTCCGATCGTCCGGCAGAGCTGACGACTGAGCCTGCTCCTCGAGGTACTGGAGGAGGTTGCGGCTCGCCCTCTCATCGAAGCCCGCGCCCTCCCGGAGCCGCTTCCCCGCCGCCTCCGGCGACACCGCGCGGAGCTCGCGGATCATCGTCCCCAGCGCATGCCCGAGCTCGACCGGGCGGCTCTCCGAGTCGCCGTGCCAGAAGGCGAGCTTGCCGGGCTCACCTGGCGCCGGCGCGACCAGCACCTGGGAGGGCGTGACCTCCATCACCCGCCAGGTGCTCGCGCCGAGTACGAAGTTCTCGCCCGGACGAGTCTCATAGACCATCTCCTCATCCAGCTCGCCCACCCGGCGTCCGTCGTCGACGAGGTTCACCGTGTAGAGGCCTCGGTCGGGGATGGTGCCGCCGCTCGTCACCGCCAGTCGCTGGGCGCCGGCACGTCCGCGGATCCGCCCTTCGACCCGGTCCCAGACGATCCGCGGCCGGAGCTCGGCGAACTCGTCGCTCGGGTAGCGGCCGCTCAGCATGTCGAGGGTCGACTCGAAAGCGCGCGGGCCGAGGTCGCGGAAGGGGTAGGCGCGCCTCACCAGGCGGCCGAGCTCCTCGACGTCCCAGTCCTGCAGCGCCGACATCGCGACGACCTGCTGGGCCAGGACGTCGAGCGGGTTGCGGGGGATGACTGTCGTCTCGATCTCACCGGCCAGCATCCGTTCGACGACCACCGCCGTCTCCAGCAGGTCGCCCCGGTACTTGGGCAGGATCACGCCCTTGGAGACCTCGCCCACCGAGTGGCCTGAACGTCCGATCCGCTGGATCCCGCTGGCCACGCTACTCGGCGCCTCGACCTGGAGCACGAGGTCCACCGCCCCCATGTCGATGCCCAGCTCGAGGCTGCTGGTGGCGACCAGCCCCCGAAGGCGGCCGCCCTTGAGGTCGTCCTCGATCTGGCGCCGGTGCTCCTTGGCGATCGACCCGTGATGCGCCTTGACGAGGTCCTCGCCCGCGAGCTCGTTGAGCCGGGCCGCCAGCCGTTCGGCCAGCCGCCGGCTGTTGACGAAGACGATCGTCGAGCGGTGCTGCTGGATCAGCTCCAGGAGCCGCGGGTAGATCGCCGGCCAGATGCTCCTCCGGCTGCCGTCCTGGGCGCCGCCGAGTGCGGCTGCGGGTCCGCTCGGCAGCTCCTCGCCTTCGCCCAGGTTGGCCATGTCGTCGACCGGCACCTCGACGGTGATGGCGAGCGTCTTCCGGCGGCCGGCGTCGACGATGGCGACCTCCCGGCCGGTGCCGACGAGGAACCGGCCCACTTCTTCGAGCGGCCGCTGGGTAGCCGAGAGGCCGATCCGCTGAGGTTCGCCTTGTTGGGAGGGGGGACGTCCCCCCTCGTGGCCCTGAACCAGTGCGGAGAGCCGCTCGAGGCTGATCGCCAGGTGGGCGCCGCGCTTGTTGGGGGCCAGCGAATGGATCTCGTCGACGATCACCCAGCGGACGCTGCGGAGCATTTCGCGGGCCTGGCTGGTGAGGACCAGGAAGAGCGACTCGGGAGTCGTGATCAGGATGTCGGGCGGCCGCCGGTTGAGGTGGCGCCGCTCCTCGCTGGTGGTGTCGCCGGTGCGGATCCCGACCGAGATGTCGGGCGGCGGCAGGCCGAGGCGCTCGGCGGCGTGGGCCATGCCGCTCAACGGCGCCCTCAGGTTGCGTTCGACGTCCACCGTGAGCGCCTTGAGCGGAGAGACGTAGAGCAC
>DATCPJ010000179.1:0-11031 GCA_036570145.1 Candidatus Dormiibacterota bacterium | reverse complement strand
GAACCCGACCGGCGAGCCGGCTGCCGGGGAGGAGGACCTCGAGTGGAGACGGGGCCTACGCGAGTTCTTCGACCTAAAGCTGAACCTGGACAAGGCCGCGCCCGGCGGCGTCGACGGCGGCGTGAGCGGGCTGCTCTACCGGGTCATCTACCTGGTCGGCACCGGCATCGGCTGACCGTTCGCGGGAGCGGAGGAGGAGGACCAGGAGCAGCGTCGGGATGACGAGGTTGGTGACCAGGGGGGCGAAGTGGTTGTCCGCGCCCAGGTGCGCGCTGAGCGCGAGGCCGGCTCCCCAGAGGCAGAGCGCCTGGTAGCCGGCCAGCCAGCTTGCCGCCCGCCGGCTGCCGCGCAGGAAGAGGATGGCGAGCACCAGCTCGGCGGCCGCCAGCAGCACCGTCAGCACCGCCAGCAGAGCGTTGCCGGGTGACCCGCCGAGCGAGAGCACGACCGGGCCGGCCGCGCTGACCAGGCCGATGCCGGACTGAAGGACCAGGAGGAGGAAGGCCGACTCTCGTTCAATTGCCGTGGGCGCGCGTTTCATGAGCTCTCCTTGATGATCCGCTGCACCCATTTGTCGTCCAGTTCGCCGTACGCCCCGTTGGGCATATCCGGCCGCCAGACATGGAGCATCGGGGTCGTGATGATCGCGAAGGACAGTGGCGGGCAGTTTCCGTAGGGGGTGAGCAGGCCGCTCAAGGTCATCGACACCGGTGAGACGCAGGCGTTCGGATGGATGTGCCAGCCGGTGGCGGCCCCGTTGAAGTCGTTGCCCCTCTGGTTCCGATCGGCGAGCACGAACATCGCACCCAGCAGGACCGGACCGCTCGGCGTCCGGGCGTAAACCAGGCCCTGGGGTCGATTGGGGTCCATCACCGGCCGCTTGCTGCCCATCTCGTAGGCCTTGTTCTCGTAGTGGACCTGGGTCGCCTCCGGGGTCTGCGGCCGGTAACCGGCCGCCACCGCGACGGTGACGTCCTGGTAGCGCGTGATGTCGTTCCAGGTCGTCGTCGCGAACTGTGCCGCGGCGACGCGGTCGGCGGCGGTTGGCTGATTCGAGGGCGGCTGGAGCAGCGCGCCGGCGTGGTCGCGGACGATACCGCCCCAGGTCAGGAAGGACACCAGCAAGGTCAGGAGCAGGAGGGAACCGGTGGCCGCCGTCCAGCGGACGACGCCGTGCCGCTGCCGGCGCGGCATGACGACCAGGCCGAGGGCGAGCAGCTCGATCAGCTTGGTCACTGCGCCGAGGTCGTCGACCGACTCCCGACCGCTGGCCACGAACACCCCGTAGGCGAGGATGGTGGCCACCAGGAGCAGTGCCGCCGCCGGCCGCCACCGGCGCCAGCCCAGGGCGGCCACGCTGAGGGCGCCGAACAGGATGCCGTTGACGGCGAAGAGCAAAGACGTGGAGGGCGACTCGCCGAGGTGGCCGGGCACCAGGCCGAGGTGAATCAGTCCGGTGGCCGCCAGGAGGACGGCGACGAGCCGCCGCCTTCCGTCAGCCGCGGCCCAGGCCGGCAGCGTGCGAAACCAGTGGATCACCAGCGGCAGCAGGAGCAGCGCCGCCGCGCCGATGAGGTGATCCCTGGCGATCCCGTCAATGAAGCCGGTGCTCGCGTGTAGTTCGATCATTTCGGTCTCAGCCTGGAACGGTCCCGTGAGACGGTCCTGAGGCCGGGATGAGAAATCCTTAAGGAGCCGCGGGGAGCAGCACTTCGAAGCGGGCGCCCCCGCCCGGAGGATTGGCTGCGCTGATGGCGCCGCCATGCTCGGTCGCGATCCAGCGGGCGATCGAGAGGCCCAGGCCGGCGCCGGTGCGATAGCGCGAAGGGTCCGCCTGGTAGAAGCGCTTGAAGATCCGCTCCAGGTCGGAGGCGGGGATCCCGTCGCCGTCGTCGCATACCGCCACCACCGCCTGCCCGTCCGCCTCGCCCACTTCGACACTGATCCGGCCACCTGCGCGGGTGTGCTTGGCGGCGTTGTCGAGCAGCACCAGGAGCAGCTGCTGGAGCGCATCCCGGTCGCCGACGACGTCGACCGGCGCGATAGCGTCCTCGACCACCCGTTCCGGGTTGGCGCGGCGAAACTGGCTGGCGACAGCACCGGCCAGCTCGCCCAACGCCACCGGCGCGCGCTCCAGCTTCACGCCCGCATCGGCCCTGGCGAGGGTGAGCAGGTCCTCCACGAGACGGCTCATCCGGGCCGCTTCGGCCGTGATGTCGGCCGCCGCGTCCTGGCGATCGCCAACCGCCAGGTCGTCGCGCTGGAGGAGCGCCGCATTGGTGCGGATCGACGTGAGTGGGGTGCGCAGCTCGTGAGAGGCGTCCGCGATGAACTGGCGCTGCGAGTCGAGCGACCCGGCAAGCCGGTCATAAGCCTCCTGGAGGGCGGCGAGCATGCCGTTGAAGCTCCCGGTCAGGATGCCGATCTCGTCTCGCCCCGATTGGTCAGGCAGGCGGCGGCTGAAGTCGCGTGTCTCCCGGATCTCGTCGGCCGCGGCGGCCACCGTCTTCAATGGGCGCAGGGCGCGGCCGGCGACGGCCCAGCTCGCCAGAAGGCCGCCGGCGATCGTGAAGATCCCGGAAACGATGAGGAAGCCTCGAAGGCCGGCCAGCGCGTCGACCGACGCCTGGCGTGACTGGCCGGTGACGATGTAGCCGCTCAGGCCGAGGTCGGCACGCGACCACGACCTCGCGTAAAAGTAATACGGATACGAATAGAGGTATGCCTCATGGCCGGCAGCCGTAGCGAGCAGGCCCGCCGGCGGCTGCGCAGGAGTGCCCCGCTCGAGCGCGGTGCTGAACAGGATGCTCCCATCGGAGGAGAGCACCTCGGCAAAGATGTCGGTGCCAGTCCCCAGGTCGGCCGGGGCAAGGTATGGCTGGGGCGCCTTCAACTGCTCCGGTGCTGCGCTCCCGACCCAGCTCGCGACCGGGACGGCCCGGGCGCGGAGGGACGTGTCGGTCTGGTTTTGCCGGCCCAGCTGGACGAGCCCGAGCACACCCTCCGCGAAGGCGAACACCGTCAGGAACACGAGCAGGCCGCCGAAGAGGGCGATCCGGCCCCGCAGCGAGAGCAGCCGCCTCATCTGCTCACGCCTCGCGCAACGTGTAGCCCACGCCACGGACGGTCTGGAGCAGCCGCGGCCGGCCACCCTCCTCCAGCTTCTGGCGGAGATAGCCGATGTAGACGTCGACCACGTTGCTGGCGGTCTCCGAGTCGATGCCCCAGACCCCTTCGAGCAGCTGGTCGCGCGTGAAGACGTGGCGCGGCTGGCGGAGGAGGTATTCGAGGAGCTCGTGCTCCTTGGCCGTCAGGTTGACCGGGCGGCCGCCCCGGCTGACCTCGCGGGTGTCGAGATCGAGCTTCAGGTTCGAGTAGGAGAGCTGGTGGGGCGTTCGAACCGTGCCCCGGCGGAGTAGGGCGCGCACCCGGGCCATCAGCTCCTCGTAGGCGAACGGCTTCACCAGGTAGTCGTCGGCGCCGCTGTCGAGCCCTCGGACCCGATCCGAGGTCCCCTCCCGGGCGGTCAGCATGAGGATGGCGACCTCGCCCTCCGAGCGCAGTCGGCGGCAGACCTCGATCCCGTCGAGGCCGGGCATCATCACGTCGAGGATGACGAGGTCGGGCGGCGCCTCGCGCGCACGCGCCAGACCCTCGATCCCGTTCCCCGCGGTCTGCACGTCGTAGCCCTCGTAGAGGAGCGCACGACGGAGCGACGACACGATGGGGCGTCATCGTCGACGACCAGGATCCGCGGGCGCTGGGCCATGCCGAAGGTTCATTGTGTCCCGGCCAACGTGAGAGGCCGGTGAGAAAGTCTTCCCTAGCTGAGTCCGAAGGCGGCTCGGGTGTCGCGGCGCCAGAGAAGCACGGCGAAGGGGATGCCGATGAGGACGACCGACCAGGCGCAGGCGAGGAGGAAGGCGACGACCCAACCGCCCCGGCGTATGCCGATCAGGCCGTAGAACGCGATGCCGTGGAGGACGGCCGGCACCAGCGTGACGAGGACATAGATGACCTCGTAGATGACGAGCACGCTCGGGCGCTCGGCGGTGGGGACTCCCGCCTGGACCAGGATCTGGTTGAGGCTGTCACGGCCGTGGGGGTTGATCACCAGTGCCGCGAACTGGACCAACAGGACGAGGAACATGACGGCCGTGGCTGCCGAGAGTACGGCGATGATCGTCACGTGGTCGGGCGGCTTGGGCCGCTCGCCGGCGGCCGCCAGACCCTGCCGTGCGATCGGTGGAGGACCGATCGGCCGGGTCTGAGGCGGGGGCTGGGAAGGGGGCTGCTCGTGGGTGGCCGGGGGATCGGCCGCCTGGCTATAGCGGGCGGTCCCGCAGTTCCAGCAATACCGATGCGCCTGCTCGAGGCGCGAGCCGCAGTGGATGCAGTAGCTCAGGCAGGAATTATCTCACGGAGGCCTTTACAGTCGAAAACGCTTGACAGCCGCTAGATACTGAGGTACATGTATCCGCGGGACACAACATCTCGTAGCAAACGTCTCAGCAAGTTGTGCCCCGGCCCCCCGGTAGCAGGCAAGTGAAAACCACCGCGTCGTCGCAGCTCACGCCCTTGCAGCTTTTCCACTCCCACTTGCCTGCTCCGTCTGGCCGCCGCTCTGGGTGGCTGCCGCTAAACTTCCCCTCCTGATGGCTCGCAAGCAGAAGCGCAGGGGTCCCGGCGCCAAGGCGAAGGTCCGTCAGCCGCTTCCCGCCGCCCCGCGCGCTAGCGGCTCGGCGGCCACCGTCCAGGCTCCCCGCGGCGGCCGGGTCGGTGGCGACCAGGCGCTCGTCCGCTCCGTCGAGATGTCGCTCGGCGGCAACGTCCAGATTCGCGGCAAGGGGCGGAACCGTGTCGTGCTCGAAGCCGGAAACCCTGGCATCCCCCTTGACCGGGTGCCCTACTTCATCTCCGACCTGCGGCAGATCGCCATCGTTGGCGGGCTGATGGTGGTGCTTCTCGTCCTCGCCAACTACACCGTCATCCCTCTCCTCGCAAAGTAGCCACCGGGCCGCCTGAGGGGGCGGGAGCCAGGGGCTTCTCCCGCTAGCTCTTGGACAGGCGAATCGCTGCCGCGCTAGATTGCGCGCGACATGTCAGCCCTCATCGACCGCCACGAGCTCAAAGAAACCCTCCGCCAGAAGAAGGCAACCCCCGCTGCCCATAAGCACCCCGTCAACCAGGCCACCTTCGACGACCGCGACTTCGGCGAGCGGATCGCCGACCACCTTTCCGCCGGGATGGGCTCGTGGACCTTCCTCATCGTTCAGTCCTTCTTCATGCTCGTCTGGGTTGCCGTCAACGGGTCTGGCTGGCCAACCGGGGCTGGGACAAATATCCGTTCATCCTCTTGAACCTCCTGCTGTCGCTCCAGGCGACCTACGCGGGCCCGATCGTGCTGCTGGCCGGAAACCGCCAATCGGCGAAGGACCGGGCGACACTGGAGCACGCCGCCTCCGAAGCCGACAAGGGCGGCGAGGCGATCAACCAGATCCTGCGCGAGATCAGGAAGAACACGACTCTCACGCTGGCGATGCTCGAAGACCTCGAGAAGGGGGCCTGAAATGGCTGTCGAAGCTTCTCCCGAGACGCCCACCGGCGTGCTTCGCAAGCACCTCCCCGGCGGCTACCTGCACCCGGTCAACCAGGTCCACGTCGAGGAGGCGACCCTCGGCGAACGGATGGCGGACAGGGTCGCCGGCGCGATCGGCACCTGGCCCTTCCTGATCGCCCAGGGCGTGCTCATCGTGGGCTGGGTCGTCGTCAACGCGATCTGGCTGCTGAACAAGAGCTGGGACCCCTATCCCTTCATCCTCCTCAACCTGATGTTCTCGATCCAGGCCGCCTATACGGGCCCGGTACTGCTGCTCGCCGGCAATCGGGCGGCGCAGTACGACCGGCTCCGCCTCGAGCACACCGCGGCGGTGGAGGAGGCGGCCACCAGGGTGACCCTCGAGATCCTCAAGGAGATCGAGAAGAACACCGAGTGCACGCTCAAGGTCGCCGAGCACATCCGCAGGCGGCACGGCGAGTTTCACCGCCCGGCCTGACGGCCTGAGGCAGGTCGGGAGGCGGAAGGTGCCTCCCTATACTCAGCCCAAGATGCGGGTGATCCTCTACACGGGCAAGGGCGGCGTCGGCAAGACGTCGGTCGCGGCGGCCTCCGCGCTCCGCTGCGCCGAGCTCGGCAACCGCACCCTGATCATGAGCACCGACCCCGCGCACTCCCTCGGCGACTCCTTCGACATCGAGCTTGGCCCCAAGCCGCAGCAGGTCGCCAAGAACCTGTGGGCGCACGAGGTCAGCGCTCTCCACGAGATGGAGAAGCACTGGCAGAAGCTGCACGACTACGCGGCATCGGTCTTCGCAACCCAGGGCCTCGACGAGGTGATGGCGGAGGAGGTCGCGACGCCGCCCGGGATGGACGAGATCGCGTCCCTGATGTGGATCCGCCACCACGCCGAGAAGAGCGACTACGACGTCCTCATCGTCGACTGCGCGCCGACCGGCGAGACGCTCCAGCTGCTCACCTTCCCGGACGCCGCCAAGTGGTGGCTGGACAAGATCTACCCCTGGGAGCGGCGCGCCATGAAGGTCGCCCGTCCGATGCTCCAGAAGATGATCGACGTGCCCCTCCCCGGCGACGACGTCTACGTCAGCCTGCGCGAGCTGCTGATCGACCTCGAAGGCATGAAGAAGCTCCTCACCGACACCTCGATCACCAGTGTCCGGATCGTCCTCAACCTGGAGAAGATGGTCGTCAAAGAGGCGAAGCGCGCCTACACCTACCTGAGCCTCTTCGGCTATATGACGGACGCCGTGATCGTCAACCGGATCCTGCCCGAGGGCCTGGCCGACGAGTTCTTCCGGGGCTGGCAGAAGATCCACAGCAAGTACCAGGTCGAGGTCGAGAATTCCTTCGCGCCGCTCCCCATCCTGACCGTGCCGCTCTTCGACACCGAGGTCGTCGGCCTCCCCATGCTGAAGCGGATGGCCGACTCCATCTATGCCGACACCGATCCCAGCCAGCGCCTCTACGTCGGCAGCCCGCAGCGGATCGAAAAGGTCGGTAGCGAGTACGTGCTTGCGCTCAAGCTGCCCTTCATGGAGAAGTCGGACATCGACCTCTCCCGCCACGACGGCGAGCTCTCGATCAAGGTCGGCAACTACCGTCGGGAAGTCTCGCTGCCGCGCGTGCTCGCGGCCCGGCCGACCCTCGGGGCGGCGATGGACGGCGACGAGCTAAAGGTGAGGTTCGGCGCCAAGAAGTGAGTCGGCGCTACTCGGAGACGGCGGGGATGGTCGAGTTCGCGTTGGAGATGGGCAAGCGTCTCAGCCACGTTCTGAGCGACGGCCTCCCGGACGATGCGAAGCACCATCTGCTCAACGCCCAGCGGGAGCTGATCACGGCGCTGGTGATCATGTACGAGCACCAGGCCGGCGGCCGCCGCGCCGACTTCCCGGCAAAGCGAGCCGCCGCGGTCACCCGGCGCAGAGCCGCGCCGCGCAAGCCGCGCAGCACCCGGATACCCGTTGATTAGCCGCTAGTGTCCTGGAACCGAAGTTCCCTGCAAATGTCTGAGCCGTCGCAAGCGACGGCCGGCCGACCCTTCGGGCTCATCCGCCAGGGACGCCGTCTGCATTCCCCACCCTTCGGGAGGGGCCCCCTAACCAAGCGGCGTCAGCTTCTCCGTACGCATTCCCCAGCCTTCGGCCGGGGCCCCCTAACCAAGTCGCTTACGGGCCCTCAGGCCCGCGCGCTCCGTTGCTCGGCCGCATTCCCCGCCCTTCGGGAGGGGCCCCCTATCGAAGCTTCCTTGATCTCGACGCCCCTGGCGGCGATTTTGCAACGAACCTCGGTTCCAAGACACTAGTTGATCAGCAACCCCTACCAATGGCTGGCAGCGACACTCTTCCTGCTGCCGGGGATCGCGATCGCCATCCCCGCCCACGAGCTCGGCCACGCGCTCGCCGCGTACTGGATGGGCGACCGGACGGTGCGCAACCGCGGCTACCTCTCACTGGCGGAGCCGCGCAAGTTCTTCACCCTCTACGGGCTGCTCATGATGCTGTTCTGGCGGGTCGGCTGGGGTGAGCGGATCCCGATCAACGAGTACCGCCAGGAGGGCCTCCGGCAAAAGCTGATCTACGACCTGGCGGGCCCGGCCGCGAACCTGGTGCTGGCGATCGTCTTCGGGCTCGCGACGCGGCCGCTGATCTTGTACGTGGCGCCGACCACGGTCGTCCTGCCGCCGCTCGGGTTCCTCGCCACGATCCTCTACGGCGTCTATTTCGCGAACCTCTCGATAATGGCTTTCAACCTCCTGCCGATCCCCGGCTTCGACGGCTGGCGGATCCTCGAGGCGCTCTTCCGCAGGAGCCGGCCGCGCTTCTTCATGGACGTCTCGATGCGTCAGCAGCAGATCCAGTACTTCCTGCTCATCGGCCTCTTCATCGCCCAGTTCGTCCCCGGCCTCGGCGGCGGCATCCTCGGACTTCTGCTGACTCCCTTCTACGCACCGGCCGCAACGCTCATCCTTGGCGGATGCAGCGGCTATCCCTACCTGGTTCCCTGCCTGCCGTCGGGCGGCTTGTAAACGAGCCGGCCTACGCCCGGCTCCGGGACCGATTCCCGCACGACCTCCTGGTCGCGGCGATCCGCGAGCAGCTTCTCGCCGAACGGTCCGTCGGCGCCGCGGGCGACGCCGAGCGGCTCGCGCTGGTCGAGGAGCGGCTGCGGAGCTGGGCCGCTCCGAGCCTCCGCCGCGTCATCAACGCATCCGGCGTCATCGTCCACACCAACCTCGGCCGAGCTCCCCTCGCGCGTTCGGCGGTGGCAGCGGTGGCCCAGGTGGCGGAAGGCTACTCGAACCTCGAGCTGGAGCTGGCGGGGGGAAAACGCGGTGAGCGGGCGGGCCACGTGGCGCCGCTCCTCCGCCGCCTGACCGGAGCGCCGGCCGCCCTGGTGGTCAACAACAATGCCGGGGCCGTCCTCCTGCTGCTGGCGGCGCTCTGCCGGGGCAAGGAGGTGATCGTCTCCCGAGGCGAGCAGGTCGAGATCGGCGGCTCCTTCCGGATGCCCGACGTCATGCGCCTCTCGGGGGCGCGGATGGTCGAGGTGGGCACGACCAACCGGACCCGGGCCGCTGACTACGAGGAGGCGATCACGCCCCGCAGCGCGGCCCTGCTCCGGGTCCACACCTCCAACTTCCGGGTGACCGGCTTCACCGAGTCAGCCTCCCTTGCGGAGCTCGGAGAGGTGGCCCACCGGCACGAACTCCTCCTGCTCGACGACCTTGGCAGCGGCTCCCTCTTCGGCGTTGCCGGCGAGCCCTCGGTAGTCGACTCGCTGAGGAGCGCCGACCTCGTCGCGTTCAGCGGCGACAAGCTCCTCGGCGGCCCCCAGGCCGGCGTCCTGCTCGGCTCCACCGAGCTGGTCCGGAGGCTTTCCAAGCACCCGCTGGCGCGGGCGCTCCGGGTCGACAAGCTGTCACTCGCGGCCCTCGAGGCGACCCTTCGGGAGTGGCTCCTCGGACGCGCCGCGAGCTCGGTCCCAGTGGAGCGGATGCTGACTGTGGCTCCGGCCGAGCTCCGCCGGAGGGCCGCCTGGTGGCTCGTAAAGCTCGGCGACCGCGAGATCGCCGCGCAGCTCATCGAAGGCGAGTCGGCGGCGGGTGGCGGCAGCCTTCCCGGGCATGGCCTTCCGACCACCCTGGTCGCGCTGCCAGGACCGGCATCGAGGCTGCTCCGGGCCCTCCGGGAGGGCGAGCCGTCCGTCGTCGCGCGGATCTCGGCCGACCGCTGCTGCCTCGACCCGAGAACCGTGCTGCCGGGGGAGGACGAGCAGCTCTTCGACGCCGTGGAGCGCGCCCTCACGTCTCCTTCGAGGGGGGATGTCCCCCCTGTCGGCCGAACTCGGCGAAGCCTCCCCTCGGCCTACCCCCCTGGTCGATGACGCTTCCGAATGCCGTTGTCGGCACAGCCGGCCACATCGACCACGGCAAGTCGACGCTCATCCACGCCCTGACCGGGATCGATCCCGACCGGCTGGCCGAGGAGAAGCGCCGCGGGATGACGATCGACCTCGGCTTCGCCTACTTGACCCTGCCCAGCGGCAGGCTGGTCGGGATCGTCGACGTGCCCGGCCATGCCCGCTTCATCCGCAACATGCTGGCCGGCGTCCACGGCCTCGACGCGGTCCTGCTGGTGGTGGCGGCCGACGAGGGGGTGATGCCGCAGACCGTCGAGCACCTCGAGATCGTCCACCTGCTCGACATCTCCCGGGGCCTCGTCGTGCTGACCAAGGTCGACCTCGTCGACCCGGACTGGCTCGAGCTGGTCACCGCCGAGGTCGGGGAGCGTCTCGCCGGGACCTCACTGGCGGGAGCGGAGTTGGTGCCGGTCTCGGCGCTCACCGGGCAGGGCCTCGATCAGCTTCGTGCAAGCCTCGACGGCCTGCTCGCCGCGACCGCCGTCCGCGCCGACCTCCAGCGGCCCCGGCTGCCGATCGACCGGGTCTTCACGATCAGCGGCTTCGGCACGGTCGTGACCGGCACCCTGGTCGATGGTTTGCTCCGCGTGGGGGAGGAGCTGGAAGCCCTGCCGGGCGGGCGCCGGGTTCGCATCCGTGGCCTCCAGCAGCACAACCAGAAGGTCGACGTGGCCTCCCCCGGCAGCCGCGTCGCGGCCAACCTGGTCGGGGTGGAGAAGGATGACCTCGGGCGCGGCCACGTGCTCGTCCGGCCCGGCACGATGGTCGATTCGCGCCGGATCGACGCAGAGGTCGTGGTGCTCGCCGGTGCGGCCCGCCCGCTTCGCCACGGGGCTTCCCTGCTGCTTCACAGCGGGACCGCGGAGGTGGCCGCTCGGGCGATCCTGCTGGAGTCGGATCAGATCGAGGCGGGGGGCAGAGGGTGGGTCCAGCTGTATCTCGAGCAGCCGATCGCGGCCGCCGCCGGCGATCGCTTCGTACTCCGCCTGCCGAGCCCCGCGGCGACCATCGCCGGCGGCCGCTTCGCCGACGTC
>DATCPJ010000178.1:0-4755 GCA_036570145.1 Candidatus Dormiibacterota bacterium | reverse complement strand
ACGTCGTGGGCCTCGGCATCGCCCCGCTCGACGTAGTGGAGGTCGTTGGTGGCGGCGAGGCGGAGCCCGAACTCCTTACCGAAGCCGACCAGGGCCTGGTTGACCGGCTCCTGCTCCTCGATCCCGTGGCGCTGGACCTCGAGGAAGTAATTCTCTGCGCCGAAGATGTCGCGGTAGGTCGCCACCGTCTCACGCGCTCCCTCGGGGTCCAGCGCGGTGACCTTGGAGGCCACCTCGCCGGCGAGGCAGCCGCTGAGCGCGATCAGGCCCTTGGCATGGCGCGCCAGCACCTCCTTGTCGACTCGGGGCTTGTAGTAGAGGCCCTCGAGGTGCCCGATCGAGCACAGCTTCATCAGGTTGAGGTAGCCCTCGGCATCCTTCGCCAGCACGGTCAGGTGGTGGGGATCGCGGTCGGTCCGCCCCTCGCGCTGGAGGCGGCTTCGCGGAGCGACGTAGAGCTCGCAGCCGATGATCGGCCTGATGCCCGCCTCCAGGCACTCCTTGTAGAAGTGGATCGCCCCGTACATGACGCCGTGGTCGGTGAGCGCCACGGCGGGCATCCCGAGCTCGGCGGCCTTGCGGACCAGCCGGTTGATCCGGCCCGCGCCGTCGAGGAGGGAGTACTCGGTGTGGTTGTGGAGGTGGACGAAGGTATTCGGGGCGTGCGGCATTGTTTTGAGGTCGTGGGTGGCGGGCCCCGCGGCTCGAGAGTTTAACCTAGTGTCGCCATCCTGAAGCCCCTGCCTTCCCTCTCCGCCGGCCCGGCCGAGATGCTCCATTCGGGCATCCGGGAGATCTCCAACATCGCCATCACGAAGCCGGGGACGATCCGGCTCGACGTCGGGCAGCCGAACTTCCGGACACCCGAGCACATCAGCGAGGCGGGCAAGCGGGCGATCGACGAGGGCTTCACCTTCTACACCCACACCCAGGGCCTCGTCGGGCTCCGCGAGCGCCTGGTCGCCAAGCTCCAGCGCGTCAACGGCTACACGGTGACGCCGGAGCAGATCGCCTGCGCGAGCGGCGGCGTGGGAGCGATCGCTGCCGCCATGGCGGCGATCCTCGAGCCGGGCGACGAGGTGCTCCTGCCCGACCCGGGCTGGCCCAACTACCGGATGATGCCGCCCTGGCTCGGGGCACGCTCGGTCTTCTACCCCTTGCTCGCGGGCGCCGGCTTCCTGCCCGACCTCGAGCGGCTCGAGGACCTGGTCACCGCGCGCACCCGGCTGCTCGTCATCAACAGCCCGGGCAACCCGACGGGCGCCGTCTTCCCGCGCCCGGTGATCGAGGCGCTGGCCGATTTCGCGGTCCGCCACGACCTCTGGCTGATCAGCGACGAGTGCTACGACCAGATCCTCTTCGAGGGCGAGCACGTCAGCCCCGCCGGCTTCCTCGACGATGGCCGCGTGATCAGCGTCTACACCTTCTCCAAGACCTACTCGATGACCGGCTGGCGGCTCGGCTACGCGGTGGGCGAGGCGGGCCTCATCGACACCGTCACCAAGGTCCTCGAGTCCAACACCTCCGGCCCCAGCACGATCGCCCAGAAGGCCGCCGAGGCGGCTCTCGACGGCCCCCAGGACTGCGTCGCCGAGATGGTGGCGGCCTATGCGCACCGGCGCGATCTTGCGGTGGACCTGTTGGAAGAGGCGGGGCTGCTGGTGAGCGTCCCCCACGGAGCCTTCTACATCATGGCCGACGTGTCTCCGGCGGGGATGAACGCGCGTGACTTCGCCCTCCGGCTCGTCGCCGAGCGGGGCGTCTCGGTGGCGCCCGGCACCGCCTTCGGCAAGGTCGGCGCGGGCGCGGTTCGAATCAGCCTGGCGAGCTCCGACGAGGATCTCCGGGAGGGGATCGCGCGGTTCGCCGAAGCGGTGAGGGATTGGACTTGATATCGCACATCTACGTCGCCAAGCTGAAGCCGGGCACGACGGACACGCAAGTTGCCGGGTGGCTGGAGGCGATCCAGGCGCTCGAGATCGACGGCATGCTGGAGCTCACCTGCGGGCCTGACCTCGGCATCCGCGAGGGCTGCTGGGACGTCGCCATCACCGCCGACTTTGTCGACGCCGCGGCCTGGCACCGCTACAACGACGACACGCTCCACAACCAGATCCGCAATGAGCAGGCCAAGCCGATCGTGGAAGCGCAGCAGAGGGTGCAGTTCGAGCGCAGCCGGCACTTCGAGGTCCCCGGCGACATCCGCAACGTGACCCTCCTCAGCCTCAAGGCCGACGCGCCCGCCGGGCAGGGCGAGAAGGTCGCGGCGCGGCTGCGGCAGCTCCGCTGCAAGGGGATGCACCACATCGACGCCGGCGCCGACCTCGGCCTCCAGCAGGGCAATGCCTCAGTCGGCGTCATCTGCGACTTCGACAGCCCTGAGGCCTACGCCGTCTACGACGCGGACAAGCTCCACAACGAGATCCGCGAGCAGGACGTCAAGCCCTACCTCGAGGTGGTGCGGAGGGTGCAGTTCGAGCTGCCCGCCGGGCCCTAAAATTTCGCGCTGAATGACGCTCTACCTGGCGGTCAAGTTCCTCCACATCCTGCTCGCCATCGCGGCGGTCGGTTTCAACGCTTCCTACGCGATCTGGCTGGTCCGGGCGCGCAACCACCCGGAGCACCTCGACTTCGCCCTGAAGGGCGTCAAGTTCATGGACGACTACATCGCCAACCCGGCCTACATCGGCCTCTTCGTCACCGGCCTCGCGATGGTGCTGCTGCTGCCCTGGAACCTGCTCCACAGCTTCTGGCTGGAGGCTGCGATCGTCCTCTGGGCGCTGGCCATGCTGCTCGGCTACGGCGTCTACACGCCGACCCTGAGCCGGCAGATCAAGGTCCTCGCCAGCAAGGGCGCCAAGGACGAGCAGTACAGGTGGCTCGACCAGCGCGCCCAGCGGGTGGGCCCGGCATTGGGCGTGATCGTCCTCGTCATAGTCGGCCTGATGGTATTCAAGCCAACCTTTTAGGCCGCCCGCTCGAGCAGCACGACGCTTTCGATGTGGTACGTCTGCGGGAACATGTCGACGATCGCCGCCCGGCGGACGCGATAGCCGGCGCGGATCAGCAGGGCGATGTCGCGGGCCTGGGTCGAGGGCTCGCAGGAGACGTAGGCGATCCGGGCCGGGCCCAGCCGCATCAGCTCCGCCACCGCGGCCTGCTCGAAGCCGGCGCGGGGCGGGTCTGCGAGCACCGCGTCATGCTCGCCGAGGCGCACCTTGCGGAGCACCGTCTCGACCCGACCGGTCAGGAACTCGACGTTGCCGACACCGTTGATGCGGGCCGCCAGGCGCCCCAGGTTCACGGCCCGCGGGTTCTCCTCCACCGCCGTCACCCCGCCCGCCTCGCGTGCCGCCGCCAGGCTCAGGGTGCCGATGCCCGCGTAGAGGTCGAGGACCCGCTCGGCGGGCGTTGCTCCGAGCATGTCGAGCGCGGTCCGGTAGAGGACCGGCATCTGGCGGTGGTTGGCCTGGACGAAGGTGTCGCTGCGGACCCGGAAATGAAGGTCCCAGAACTCCAGGTCCATCGAGTCGTCGAGCAGCACGACGTCCGGCAGCAGCTCCGCCACCCGGGCGCCCAGCTCGTCTCGGACCGCGCCGCCGCGGCCCTCCAGCCGCAAATCCCAGAGCAGCCCGCGGCCGGAGGGCTCGGCGGTCAGGAGGAGGTGCTTGATGCCCTTGACGCCGAGCTCGCTCGCCGCCTGCCGGAAGGCGTTCATGCCGTCCTCGATCCGCTGGTGGTGGATCGGGCACTCGCGGATCGCCAGCACGGCGTGGGAGCGGAGGCGGTGAAAGCCGAACTCGAAGGTGTTCATGTGGTAGATGCCCTCGAACTCCCCCCGGATCCGGTACCGCCAGGGATCCTCCATGCCGAGCACCGGCGTGTCCGGCGGCAGCCTGAGGCCGGCGCGCGCCCAGACGTCCTCGACGGCCTTCCGCTTGAACCGCAGCTGGGCCTCGTAGCGGGCGTGCTGCCAGTGGCAGCCGCCGCACTCGCCGAAGTAGGGGCAGCGGGGCTCGACGCGGTCGGGCGAGGCTTCGATCACCCGCTCGACGCTGGCGAAGGCGGCGCCCCCCCGCCTGCCGCGGGGGCGGACCTCGACCGTCTCACCGGGAATCGCGTAGTGGACGAAGACGACGCGGCCGTCCGCCTCCCGGGCGACGACCGCGCCGCCGTGGGCGGGAACCTCGGGGCGGAGCGTCATCGCCGCCAGTGGTCCGCCGGGTCGGCGGCGGGCCGGAAGCCGGCGGCCTCCACCGCCGCGGCGGCCAGGGCGAAGCCGGCGACGATCTTGGACGGCTCATGGGAGTCACTCCCGAAGGACACCTCCTCCCCGCCCTCCTCCCGCCACCAGCCGATCACCCGGGGTCCGGGGCAGAGGCCGCGCGGCCCTTCGACACCCCGCGTCGTGTTCACCTCGAGGACGGTGCCCCGATCTGCCGCCTCGCGGAGGATCGCGCGGTACTCCTCCTCGAAGTCGGCCTCTTCCAGCGCAAGCTCGCCGTGCGGCCAGTAGCGCCGCGGGTAATCGAGGTGGGCGAGGACCTCGTAGGGCTGGCCGCTCCGCGTCATCGCCAGCACCTCGGCGAGGTAAGCGCGGAAGTGTCCCGGCGCCGCCGCGGGCGTCATCAGCCCGCGCTCGCTGAGGTCCCGCGGCCGGCCGTCGATCGTGATGCAGTGGACCGAGCCGAGGACCCGGTCGAGCCGGCCGCCGGCGAGGACGGCCGCCGTCGCCTCGGGGTAGAGGTGGGGCTC
>DATCPJ010000177.1:0-2094 GCA_036570145.1 Candidatus Dormiibacterota bacterium | reverse complement strand
ATCTTCGGCATGGCCCTGCTGCTCGGCCTGATCGTCGCCTTCCATTTCAGTCCCGCGGCGACGCTGGGCGCGCTGGCGGCGACGGCGCGCGCCGCCCACGCCGAACGGCAGCGGATCGAGGCGCTGGTCAGGCGGGCGGGCCCGAAGGCTGAGCCGCGGCCGAAAGCGGCCCCGCTGGCGCCGGCAACAGCCACCACCCGGCCGGAGCCGGTCGAGGTCCTGGCTGAGCCATCCTTCCTCGACCAGCTCGATGACGACCTTCCCGACGAGCCGCCCGCCCCACCCCGGCAGCGCCCGGCCGAGGCTGAGCCCCTGGCTCCGGTCATGAAGGTCGTCGCCGACCCGCTCGACGACGAGCCGGAGGTCGATTGGAAGCTGCCCGGGATCAACCTGCTGGAGACGGCGACCGCGCGCAAGGAGCGGATGCAGGACGAGATCAAGCGAAACGTCAGGGTGATCGAGCACACGCTCATGACCTTCGGCGTCGAGGGCAAGGTGATCGGCGTCAACCCCGGCCCGGCGGTGACCCAGTACGAGATCCAGCCGGCTGAGGGCGTGGCGGTCCGCAAGATCGTCAGCCTTCACAACGACCTCGCTCTTGCCCTGGCCGCCTCGCCGCTCCGGATCGAGGCGCCCATCCCGGGCAAGTCGGCAGTCGGGATCGAGGTCCCCAACAAGTCGGCGAGCCTCGTGACGCTGCGCGAGGTCGTCGGCTCGCCCGGCTTCCAGGAGGGCAACCGCAACCTGGCGCTGGCGCTCGGCAACGACGTCTCCGGGCAGCCGATCGTCGGGGACATGACCAAGATGCCCCACCTCCTGATCGCCGGCGCGACGGGACAGGGCAAGTCGGTCTGCATCAACGCGCTGATCGCCTCGATGCTGATGCAGGCGACGCCGGCGCAGCTGCGGCTGATGCTGATCGACCCCAAGCGGGTCGAGCTGGCGGCCTACAACGGGCTGCCCCACCTGATGGTGCCGGTGCTCGTCGAGCCCCACCAGGCTGCCGCCGCCCTCCGCTGGGCGGTGGCCGAGATGGATCGCCGCTACAAGCTCCTCTCCGGCATCGGGGTCCGCAACATCCAAGGCTATAACGAGAAGGCGGCAGCCTCGAACGCCAAGCGCCTGCCCTACGTCGTGATCGTCGTCGACGAGCTGGCCGACCTGATGATGGTCGCGGCGGGCGAGGTGGAAGAGCTGATCTGCCGGATCGCCCAGCTGGCGCGGGCGGTGGGGATCCACCTGATCGTCGCCACCCAGCGCCCGTCCACCGACATCATCACCGGCCTCATCAAGGCCAACATCCCCTCCCGGATCGCCTTCGCCGTCGGCTCCCAGGTCGACAGCCGGGTCATCCTCGACTCGGGCGGGGCGGAGAAGCTGCTCGGCCGCGGCGACATGCTCTACCAGCCGGTCGACGCCGGCAAGCCGGCCCGGATCCAGGGCGCCTTCGTCTCCGACAAGGAGGTTGACGCGATCGTCGGCTGGTGGAAGGCCCAGGGCGAGCCGCATTTCATGGAGGAGGTCCTCGACGAGGCGGCCTCGACCGGCTACGGCGAGGGCGACGACCGCAAGCTCGACCCGCTCTTCGCACGGGCCGCCCGGGCCGTCTGCGCCGAGGGGGGAGCGTCAGTGTCGCTGGTCCAGCGCAAGTTCAACGTCGGCTACTCCCGGGCAGGACGGATCGTCGACCAGCTCGCCGACCACCGGGTGATCGGCGGCTACCAGGGCTCCAAGTCGCGGGAGGTCCTGATGAACCTGCCCGACGTCGACGAGCTGCTCGAGAGGATCGGGCTGGAGTGACGCTGGGCAGCCTGCTCGGCGAGGCGCGCCAGGTCCGTGGCGTCACCCTCGAGCAGGCGGCCGCCTCGACCCGGATCCGGCTCCGCCACCTGGCCGCCCTGGAGGAGGACCGCCTCGCCGAGCTGCCCGCACCGGTCTACGTGCGTGGCTACCTGCGCAGCTACGCCACCTACCTGGAGATCGATGCCGAGGCGCTCGTCGCCGCCTACCACGCGACCTACGACGGCGCCGCGAGGTCGCTGGCGATCCGGCCGCTCAGCTCCTTCACGACGTCGCCGAACGTCGTCCTGACCG
>DATCPJ010000176.1:0-2573 GCA_036570145.1 Candidatus Dormiibacterota bacterium | reverse complement strand
ATCGCACATCAGGCGCAGGGAGGCGACGTGGCGGAGCGCGTGGGCCATGCCCTGAAGGCCCGCCTCCATCTCATCCCGCGTCAATCCGGACCAGGCGGAGTCGTCCAGGCTCGTCCAGTAGGCCGTTGTGTGGAGGGTCTGCTCGGGGAGGCTGATCGGCCCCGATCCGATGTTCTCGTGGGTCTGGAAGCGGATCTTCTTGAACATCGTCGCGAGGGAGGTCAGCTTCACCTCGCCGTGTGAACGATCGAGCCTTTCGCCATCCGGCCCGGCGAAGGCTTCGAGGACGCGGATCGAGAGCGAGTTGAGGGCGGTCGTGTAGTAGTCGACATCGACCGGCCGGATGTACGCCTTCTTCTCCTCCCAGTCGAGCCGGTCGACGTGGTACTGAGCGCCCTCCTGGAGGTAGATGGCCTCCTCGTGAAGGAGGGTGGGCGCCGAGAACTGGTCCATCTCGCCGATCACGTCGGGACGGGGGTTGGAGGTGTCGATGATGACGACGTTGTCCGCCGCCATCCGGCGCAGCGACACCCCCTCCGCCGGGAACGACTCCCGGTTCCAGTACCAGCGGCCCCCCGACTGGCTGGCGACCCCGTCCTCCTGGAACAGGTCGAGCAGCGGCCCGACATCCGACCTGCCGAAGAGCTCGCGCTCGGCGAAGGGCAGCTCGAAGAGCGCCGCCTGCAGGTGCCCCGCCTGGACCAGCAGGTTGTCGGCGTCGATGAGGCCCTCCTCAGGGCTGGAGCCGAGGAAGTATTCGGGATGGCGGACGATGAACTGATCGAGCGGGTTGCTCGAGGCGACGAACACGGCGACGCTGCCCGAGCGGCGCCCGGCCCGGCCGAACTGCTGCCAGGTGCTGGCGATCGTCCCCGGGTAGCCGACCAGGATCGAGGCCTGGAGGCTGCCGATGTCCACCCCGAGCTCGAGCGCGTTGGTCGAGACGACGCCGACGACCTCGCCGCTGCGGAGCCCAGCCTCGATCTCCCGCCGCCGGAGCGGCAGGTAACCGCCCCGGTAGCCGCGCACCCGGCGCCGGGCGTCGAGCGCCGGGTGGAGGGAGTGTTGGAGGTAGGAGAGCATCACCTCGACGCTGACCCGCGAGCGGCAGAAGGCGATCGTCTGGACGCCCTGCCGGATCCACGGCGCGGCGATCCGACATCCCTCCAGCAGGCTGGAGCGGCGGACCCCCAGGGCGCGGTTGACCAGCGGCGGGTTGTAGAAGACGAGGCGGCGCTCACCCCGCGGCGCCCCATTGCGGTCGACCAGCTCGACCTGCTCCTCCTCCAGTAGCCGTTCGGCCAGCTCACGCGGGTTGGCGATCGTCGCCGAGGCGCAGAGGAAGCGGGGTGAGGAGCCGTAGAAGTCACAGATCCGCTTCAGGCGCCGGATGACGTTGGCAACCTGGCTGCCGAAGAGGCCGCGGTAGGTGTGCAGCTCGTCGATCACAACGAACTGGAGTCCGCTGAAGAGCTTCCGCCAGCGGGTGTGGTGGGGCAGGATCCCGGTGTGGAGCATGTCCGGGTTGGTCAGCACGATGTGGCCCGCCTCCCGGATTGCCGTCCGCTGCCCGGCCGGGGTGTCGCCGTCGTAGGTGTGGACCAGGAGGTTGACCGGCAGCCGGGAGGTCATCTCGCCCAGCTCGACCATCTGGTCCTGGGCCAGGGCCTTGGTCGGGAAGAGGTAGAGGGCGCGGCTCTCCGGCCGCTCCAGGATCCGCTCCAGGACGGGCAGGTTGTAGCAGAGCGTCTTGCCGCTGGCGGTCGGGGTCACCACGACGACGTGGCGGCCCGCCCTCGCCGCCGCGCGGGCCTCGGCCTGGTGGGAGTAGAGACGGTCGATGCCGCGGCTCCTAAGTGCCAGGGCGAGGTCTTCGGGTAGATCGTCGGGCAGCTCGACGAATGCCGCCGGCGCGCCCGGGAAGATGTGGTCCAGCGTGACGTCGCCGGGCAGCATCGCGGGGTCGAAGGGCGGCAGCGCCACCCGCGAAAGTTAATCGAACACTTGTTCGGCTGTCAAGGACAAAAGCTGCTCAACCTGAACCTTCCGTTAACGTCCGAAACAGCCTCGCCGCCAGAAAGCTGGCCGGATGTGCGTTATTTATGGCGGATGGAGGAGGGCTACCGCCCGGGGTCCAGCCTCGACTTCGAGCGGCTGTACCAGGCGACCTACCCCCGGCTGCTGGGAACTCTCGTGCTGATGCTCGGCGATCGGGCCGCGGCCGAGGATTGCCTTCAGGAGGCCTACTTGAAGGCCTTCCGCAGCTGGGCGCGGTGGCAGCCGTCGGCCCCGGCGGAGGCGTGGTTGCACCGGATCGCGGTCAACCAGGCGCTCTCCTACCGGCGCTGGGCGAAGCTGCGCGAGGTCGGCGAGCTGGTGCGCCGCCTGGGCCGGCCGCAGGAGTCCGACCCCCAGGTCGAGGGCGCCCTCTCGGGCGACTTTATCAAGGCCCTCCGCACCCTGCCTCCCAAGCAGCTCGCCGCCATCGTCCTGCGCCACTACCACGGCTATACGAACCGGGAGATCGCCCAGGCCCTGGAGATCCCCGAGCGCACCGTCGCGTCGCGGCTCGC
>DATCPJ010000175.1:0-5895 GCA_036570145.1 Candidatus Dormiibacterota bacterium | reverse complement strand
GACTCGACTAATCGGGGCACCTACAACGAGGCAGGTCTTGCTCCCCCACGCAGTGGGGGAGTGCCGCCGCAGGCGGCGAGGGGGCATGCTGCGCCTACCGCTCGCGCAGGCTCCAGGGTCGAGCCTTCACGCCCGGCAGCCCGCTGAAGACCATATAGGCGGCCGTCTCGGCATCCGCCCAATAGGTGTGCTTCTCGCCCGGGTTGATCAGGAAGAGGCCGCCGGCCTCAACCACTCCGGTGTGCGTCCCGTCCGAGAAATGGAGGGCGCCCTCGGTGACGATCACGGCGACCGGGATTGCGTTGCGGTGCTCCTGCACGTGCTGGCCCGGCGCCAGCCGGAGGCCGACGACGCGGATCGAGCCCGCGTCGCCGATCGCCTCCCAACCGAGAGGTTTAGGGGCCACCCCGCACATACAGGGTCTGGCCGCTGACGAAGCCCGCCTCCTCGCTCGCCAGGTAGGCGACGGCGGCCGCGATGTCCTCCGGCTGGCCGATCCGCGCGACCGGGATCTGGGTAGCGGCGCCCTGCTTGAACTGCTCGAAGTCCATCCCCATGCGGTCCGCCGTCTGCCTGGTCATCGCGGTCTCGATGAAGCCGGGGGCGATGGCGTTGACCGTGATGTTGTAGCGGCCGAGCTCGATCGCGAGGGTGCGGGCCATGCCCTGAAGGCCCGCCTTGGCGGTCGAGTAGTTGGTCTGGCCGCGATTGCCGAGAGCCGAGGTGGAGCTCATGAACACCATCCGGCCGTACTTCTGCGGCACCATCACCTTCTGCGCCTCACGAGCGGCGAAGAAGGTGCCCTTGAGGTGGGTGTCGATCACCCCGTCCCAGTCCTCGTCGGTCATCTTGTAGATCAGGTTGTCGCGGATGATCCCCGCGCAGCAGACCAGGACGTCGAGCCTGCCGAAGGCGTCGACAGTGCCTTTGACGAGGTTCTCGACCGACTCCCGATCGGTCACGTCGGCGGGGATGCCCTTGGCCTTGCCGTGCTCGCCGGCGATTCTGTCAGCGGTCTCCGCGGTCGCCTTGGCGTCCATGTCGGAGACAACCACCGCCGCGCCCTCGCGGGCCAGCCGGGCGGCGGTGGCGGCGCCGATGCCGCGGCCGCTCCCGGTGATGACCGCGACCTTGCCTTCGAATCTCGTCACCTACTCCGCCTCCTTGAAATGGGGCAGCGACAGCTCCTCGCTCACCCGGTTGAACACGACCCGAACAGCCATCCCGACCACCGGCTTCGCAACGTCGAGCCGGGCCATCATGCGAACGCCTTCCGCGAGCTCGATCAACCCGACCGCGAAGGGCACCTCGGCGCGGAACTCATCGCTCGTCCGATGGACCTCCGTGAAGGAGTAGACGATGCCCTTGCCGGTGGCCACGATCCACTCCAGCGAGTCGGCCATGCAGTGCGGGCAGAGGGCGCGGGGGTAGAAGACGTGGCGGCCACAGGCGGAGCAGCGCTGGATCCGGAGCTCGCCCTGCCGGGTGCCCTCCCAGAAGGGCGCGGTGTCCCGGTCGGGGACCGGGAAGGGGCGCTCATTCATACGCCGAGGACCACCGTAGCGCAGCTGCTGAGGACGCCGCCGGTGCCGTTGACGAGGGCCAGCCGGGCGCCCGGGACCTGCGCCTCTCCCCGCTCGCCGCGAAGCTGGCGGGTCGCCTCGATGAGCAGGAAGATGCCATACATCCCGGGATGACAGTAGGACAGGCCGCCGCCGTTGGTGTTGAGCGGGAAGTCGCCACCCGGCGCGGTGCGCTGCCCGGCGACGAAGGGGCCGCCCTCGCCCGGGCCGCAGAAGCCGAGCGACTCGAGGGTCTCGATCACGGTGATGGTGAACGAGTCGTAGAGCTCGACGACGTCAAGCTCGGCATGGCCGACACCGGCCATCCCCATCGCGACCGGGCCGCTCAGGGCCGCCGGGGTGACGGTGAGGTCGGGCATGCTGGCGATCGCCAGGTGGGTGTGCGCTTCGCCGTGGCCGAGGACCCAGACCGGCGGCTTCCGGGTTGAGGCGGCCACGGCCTCCGAGGTGACCACCACCGCGCCGCCGCCGTCGGTTACCAGGCAGCAGTCGAGCAGGTGGAGCGGTGAGGAGATCATCGGTGATGCGAGCACGTCCGCGACCGTGATCGGGTCGCGGAAGTACGCCTTCGGGTTGAGCGCCGCCCAGGCGCGTGTAGCGACCGCCACCTCGGCCAGCTGCTCGGCGGTGGTGCCGTACCGGTGCATGTGCCGAGTCGCGGCGAGCGCGTAGGCGCCGACCGGCAGCGGCAGGCCCCAGAGCATCTCGAACTGCGCCGGCCCGCGCACTTCACCGGAGCGCGCCAGGCTGCGCGAGCGAAGCGAGCGCTGAGTGGACCCATAGGTGATCAGGGCGACCTCGCAGTGGCCGGCGCGGATCGCGGTGACGGCGTGGCCGACGTGGGCGTCGAAGGAGGAGCCGCCGATATTGGTGCCGTCGGTCCAGCGAGGCGTGATGCCCAGGTACTCGGCGATCGCCATGGTTGGGCTGAAGCCGTCGCCGCCGGCGCTGAAGACGCCGTCCACGTCGTGCAGCGTCAAGCCCGCCTCCTCCAGCGCCGCCTTGGCGGCCTGCGCCTGGAGCTGGAAAACCGTCCGATCCGGACCGACGACACCCAGGTCGGACTCGGCGACGCCGACGATCGCACCCAGCCGGGACCGGGTCACTTGAGAACCACCAGCGCATCGCCGGCGAGCACGCCCTCACCGTCGGCGAGGACGAAGAGGGGGTTGACGTCGACCGCCACCAACCGGCTGCCCAGCTCGACGGCAAGGCGGCCGAGGCGGACCAGGCACGCGGCCGCCGCGTGGAGGTCGGCTCGCGGCATCCCGCGGGCTCCCTCCAGCACCGCCTTGCCGCGAAGCTCGCTCAGCATGTCGACGGCATCGTCGAAGTCGATCGGTGGCATCCGGAGCGCGAAGTCGTCGAGCACCTCGACGAAGATCCCGCCCAGGCCGACGAGAAGGAGTGGTCCGAACTGGGGATCGGCCACGATCCCCGCTATGAGCTCCGCGACGGGAAAGATGTGGCGGGTCACGAGCACCCCGTCGATGCGCGCGCCGGGTGCGTTCAGGGCCGCGGCGGCGAGGACCTCCCGGTAGGCGGTCGCGGCCTCGTCGGCGGTCAGCACCTGGAGCCGGACCGCCCCCGCCTCGGTCTTGTGGGGAATGTCGGGCGAGCTCACCTTGACGACCACCGGAAAGCCTGCCTCGCGAGCGTGGCGGGCCGCCTCCAGCGGGCTGCGGGCGATCCGCTCGACTGGCACTGGCACGCCGTGGCGGGCGAGCAGGCGCATGCTCTCCCGTTCCGAAAGTGCTCCTTTGCCGGGAAGCTGCCCGAGCGGGGCGCGGGGCGTCGGCACGCCCTTGGTCAGCAGCCGCCGCCGGGTCTCGACGTACCCGACCGCGGCATCCAGAGCTGCCACAGCAAGGGTCATCCCGTTCGCGAAGTGAACCTCGTGGCGAAGGACGGCGTCCCTCCCGAACGCGGTCAGCTCGCCTGCCACGTAGGAGGTGAGGAAGGCCGGGATGGGACTGCTCCTCACGGCCTCGGCGACGGCCGCAAGGCGCGACTCGGTCCGCTCCGGGTTCAACCCTTCGTCGCGGGGCGGGTCCCAGACGACCAGGACGGAGTCGAAGACGGGGTCGGCGGCGATCGCAGCGAAGGAGCGGGGCAGCAGCGAGATGTCCTGGACGATGAGGCCGGTCGTGTCGAGCGGGTTCTGCGGCGTCCCGAAGCCGGGCAGGATCTCGGCAAGCGCCGCCTTCGTCGCCGGCCCGAAGTCGGGGACCTCGAGCCGGGTGTCCTGGGCGAGGTCGGCGAGGACGCCGCAGGCGCCGCCGGAGGCTGTCAGCATCGCCACCCGCCGGCCCTCCGGCAGCCGCTCGGCGGCCAGCAGGGCCGAGGTTTCGACGAGCTCTTCGATGCTGCCCACCCGGAGCACGCCCTTCTGCTGGAAAACCGCATCGACGACCCGGTCCTCGACGGCGAGGGCGCCGGTGTGGGCGGTGGCCGAGCGCGCCCCCGCCGCCGAGCCGCCGACCTTGAGCACCACCAGCGGCTTTCCAAGCTTGAGCGCCCGATCGGCGACGGAAAGGAACCGCTGGGGATCGCGGATGCCCTCGAGGAGGGCTCCGATCACCGTTGTCCCGGGGTCGTCGAGCAGGTGATCGATGAAGTCGTTGGCGTCCAGCATCGCCTCGTTGCCGCTCGAGATCAGGTGGGAGAGGCCGATGGCGCGGTTCTGGGCGAGCCGGTGGAGGTGGAGCAGCATGGCCCCGCTCTGGGTCAGCAGTCCGACGCGGCCGGCGAGCAGCGGACCGGGCACCGGCAGGGCGTGGGCGGCGATCCCCCGCCGGTAGTTGATGAAGCCGAGGCAGTTCGGTCCCTGGAGGACGATCCCGCTCCGCTCGCACTGGGCGACCAGGGCAAGCTCGCGCTCGGCGCCCTCCGGCCCGGTCTCCCGGTAGCCGGCGGTGAGGAGGACGGCGCCCCCGGTTCCGGCGGCCGCGAGGTCGTCGATGACCCCGGGAACCGCGTCAGAGCCGGTCATCACGTAAGCGCAGTCGACCGGCTCCCCGATCGCCCTGACCGAAGGATGGCAGGGCAGCCCGAACTGGGTGCCGTGACGGGGGTTGACGAGGTGCAGCCGGCCCTCGTAGCCGTGGCCGCGGAGGTTGCCGACCAGGGCGGTGCTCCAGGCCGAGTTTTCGGTGGCACCGACAAGCGCCAGCGACGAGGGGTTGAGCATCGCCTCGATCCGTGCGCGTCTCTCCAGCCGCGTCGTCGAGGCCTCGCTCACCTAGCGGCCTGAGCCAGAAGGTCGACGAAAATGCCCGAGCCGGCGCAAGCGCCGGCTGGGTGACCTACGGGTTCGCTCGCTGACTTTGTCGCCGAACTTCTGGCCCATGCCACTTGATTATTTCAGTAGCTCTTGGGAAGGCCGAGGACGTGCTGGGCGAGGTGGTTGAGCACCATCTGCTGGGAGACGGGCGCGATCTTGTAGAGGCGTACCTCTCGCCACAGCCGCTCGACGTGGTACTCCTTCGCGTAGCCGAAGCCGCCGAGGGTCTGGAGCGCAGCGTCCGCGGCCTCGAAGCCGGCGTCCGCGGCGAGCAGCTTGGCGGCGTTCGCCTCCGCGGCGCAGGGCTCGCCGCGGTCGAACAGCCAGGCAGCCTTGAAGGCGAGCAGCTCGGCCGCCTCGAGCTTTGCCCAGGCGGCGGCGAGCGGGTGCGCGACGGCCTGGTTCTGCCCGATCGGGCGGTCGAAGACGATCCTCTCCCGGGCGTAGGCGGCGGCGATCCGGAGCGCGGCCCGGCCGATGCCGATCGCCTCGAAGGCGATCACGATCCGTTCCGGGTTCAGGCCGTCGAGGAGGTAGCCGAACCCCTTCCCCACCTCGCCGACGACGTCGCCGTCGGCCGCGCCGAGGCCGTTCAGGAAGACCTCGTTGGAGTCGACCGCCGCGCGGCCGAGCTTGTCGATCCTCCGGATCGTCACCCGGGATCGGTCGAGGTCGGTGAAGAAGAGCGTCATCCCCGCGTAGGGATGTTCCGGGTCACGCGGCTGGTCGCGGGCGAGGAGCAGGATCTTGTGGGCGTTCTCGGCGTTGGTCGTCCACACCTTCTGGCCGCCGATCACCCAGCCGCCCTCGTGCCGTTCGGCCCGGGTCGTGATCCGCGAGGTGTCGGAACCGGAGCTCGGCTCGGTGACGCCGAATGCGGCCAGCAGCTCGCCCCGCGCAAGGCCGGGCAGGCAGGCCTCCTTCATCGCCTCCGAGCCGTGCTTGATGACCGGCGTCAGCGGAAACATGTAGAAATGGATCGGCGAGGCGCCGGACAGGCCCGCGCCGGATTCGCAGACGGCTTCCAGA
>DATCPJ010000174.1:0-20578 GCA_036570145.1 Candidatus Dormiibacterota bacterium | reverse complement strand
CGTATGCGATGCGTGCGAGGCTCGGGATGTCGAGCGGCTCGGCGTAGGTCCGGTCCATGGCATCACGGGCGCGGAGCATCCGCCGGTGGTGCTCGACCGCTCGCTCTTCGGCGATCTCGCCGCGCTGGAGGGCGACGTCGGTTGCCGGGCGGTGATCCGGGGCCGGCCGGAGCTCGTGGCGGCGCTGCCCGCGGAGACCGACGGCGACCACCCGATCGACGTCGACACTGTGGAGGACTACGAGCGCCTGGTTGCCGGGTTCAAACCTCCGCCAGAAGGTGGAGCTGCTCGATAGCTGCGACCGTCGGGAAGAGCACCAGCTCGTCGCAGCCCGCCTCCGCGTAGCCGGCGGCGAGCTCGGTGATCGCGTCGGAGCTGGTCAGGATCCCATCCGCGATCCGCTCCGCGAAGGGCCCCACGAACTGGTAATAGCGGCGGAGGAACTCGCGTCCTTCGGCTTCTCCGCCGCCCAGCGCGAAGTAGCCGGTGCCGACGAGCCGGGGCCGGCCCGGCCGGCCGGCGTCGTACCAGGCGGCCAGGGCCCGGTCGGCGGCGCCCTTGAAGGCGCGAGCCGGACCGCCGCCGTGGACGTAGCCCTCCGAATGGCGGGCCATCCGGGCGAGGGCTGCGTCGCCGCCTCCTCCGACCAGCAGGCGCGGCCGCTCCACCCCGGCGTCCCAGAGCTGGCGCAGCTCGTGCAGCTGATCCTCAAGCCGGCGCCCGCGCGTCCCGAAAGCGGCGCCGGCGGCCTCGTAATCGTCGCGCCGCGGGCCGATGCCGACCCCAAGCGTGAGCCGGCCCTGGGACAGCCTCTGGATGGCCGCCGCCTGGCTGGCGATGAGGGTCGCCGGGCGGAGCGGAGCGATCAGGACGAGGGAGGCGAGCTGGATCCGCTCCGTCACCGCCGCGGCGGCGTTGAGCACGCCGAGGCACTCGAAGCCGTCCCAGGCCAGCCGGTCGTGGACCCCCAGCGTGCTGAACTTGGCGGCGTCCGCGTCGCGGGCCCAGCGGAGGATCAGGTCGGCCGACGCCCCGAGAACGACGGCCGGGAGGCCGACGCCTAGTTGTATGTCTGGCAAGGGGGTCGCCGCAATGGCCGCAGGCGACCCGCAGGGTCGCCGGTCAGGTCGTCGAGGTCGCGCGAAAGGGTGGCACTAGGAGAAGCGCAGCCGTAGCTGCGTGACGACGACGGGCCGGGCCCCATGAGTTCGACATCGACGTCCTGAGCGGAACCGTTGACGACCTTGTTGCCGGACATACAACTAAATCCAACGCTTGGAATAGAGCTCGTATTGGAGGCCCTGGCCGCTGAGCGCGGTCGCGACCAGAGCGAGGGCCGCCCGCGCGGCGGCCGCAACCGAGGGGACCTCGCTCAGGGAGAGGTCGAGCAGGTCCTCATAGATGCGCTTCAGCTTCTCCTGGTCCGCCGCGGACAGCATGGGCCGGGCGTAGTCGCTCATTTCTGAGCCGCCTCGGCGGTGAGGTCCTTGAAGCGCTTCGCCTTCATCTCGAAGCGCGGAAGTTCGCCGGGCTTGGCGAGCTCGACCCGCGGGGTCAGCGAGAGCTGGCGCTTCACCTCCGCCGCGAAGCGCAGCCGGAGGGCTTCGTGGTCCGCCTCGGGGACGCCTGACCTGGGCTCGATCTGGACCACCAGCGTGTCCAGCTCGTCGACGTTGACGAGCAGGCACTGGAACTCGTCGATCTCCGGAAAGCCGCGGACCACGTCCTCCACCATCGAGGGCATGAACCATACCCCGCGGATCTTCCGCATGTCGTCATGGCGGCCGCGGATACCGCCCTCGTAAAAGTCCCAGGTCCGGCCGCAGGTGCATTCGGTGTGAGGCTGCTTCACGACCAGGTCGTTGCTCCAGTAGCGGAACATCTGGATACCCTCCCGGCCGAGCGAGGTCATCACCCGGACGCCCACCTGGCCGTAGTCGACCGGCTTGAGCGTCTCCGGGTCGACCACCTCCTCGATGTAGTCGGTCTCGATGAGGTGGCAGCCGCCGGGCTCCTCGGCGCACTCGAACATGAAGATGGTGGCCGCCTCGGTCATGCCCGCGGTGTCGCCGCAGAAGGCGCCGAAGGCCTCCTCGATCTTCCGCTTGGTCGCCTCCGGCCGCGGCTCGCCGGACGCGATGACGATCTTCACCTTGCCGTCGCGGGCGAGGTCGAGGCCCATCTGCTCCGCCGTGAGGGCCAGCCGGAGGGCGTAGGTCGGGGTGCAGGCGAGCACGGCGCACTCCTGCTCGATCAGCAGCTGAACCCGTTTCTCGGAGTCGAAGGAGCCGGTCGGGATGACCCTGCAGCCGATCTTCTCGAGACCGTGCTGGAGTCCCCAGAAGCCGATGAAGAGGCCGTAGCCGAACGCCACCAGCGCGGTGTCGCCCGCGCGCACGCCCATCGCGTAGGCGCCGGTGCACCACATGTCGGCGGTCCACGCCCAGTCCCGCGCGGTGTCGAAGGTGCGGACCGGGTTGGCGCCGCTGGTGCCGCTTGTCTGGTGATGGCGGACGGCCAACCGGGGGTCGACGCTGGGCAGCGTCCCGTAGGGAGGGGCCACCGCCTCGGCCGCCGTGATCTCGTCGCGCTTCAGGATCGGAAAGCGGGTTGTGAAGTCATCCAGCGTGGCGATCGAGTCGGGCGGGCAGCCGGCGGCGTCCATCCGCTCCCGCCAGAAGGCAGACCCGGCATAGGCGTGCTCGAGATGCCGCTGCAGCTTGAAGAGCTGGCGCCGGCGCAGCTCGTCGCGCGGCATCGTCTCCAGGACGGGGTTCCAGTAGCCGCGCGGGAGGTACTGGCGGGGCATCAGGCCTGTACCGCGACCGCCTCGATCTCGACCATCGCGTCGGGATCGAAGAGGCCCTTCACCTCGATCAGCGTCGAGGCGGGATAGTGGCGGCCGAAGACCTCGCGGTAGTGGGCGCCGATCGGCTTCAGCGCGGCGCGGTAGGCGGCGACATCGGTGACCAGGTAGGTGACCTTGACCACGTCGGCGGCCCGGCAGCCGGCCGCGGCGAGGGCGATGCCGAGGTTGCGGATGGCGCGGCCGAACTGCGCCGCCATGTCCCCCGGCTCGAGGATCCTGCCGCTCACATCGCAGCCGACCTGTCCGCCCAGGAAGACCAGCTCCCCGGAGCCCGACGACGCGTGCGAGTAGCCGGAAGGCGCCGGCAGCTCGGGCGGGTTGTAGTGGCTGATCCCCGACATTCCGCCTCCCAATGATGCGCCGCGGGGACACCTGCTGCGGCCGAGCGGTCCCAGCGGTAACGGGGTCGTCAGCCCGCGGCCAAGTCTAGGATTGTCCATGTTGCCGTGATCTTGGAAGACCCCGCGGACTTGAGGGCCGCCGCCCGACGCGGCGAATGGACCGGGTCGACGGCCGGCCAGTGCCCGGGTTACCAGCAGGCCAACCTGGTCCTTCTTCCCTCCGCTGTGGCGAGTGAGTTTGCAGCATTCTGCACGCGCAATCCCAAGCCCTGTCCGCTGATCGAGATCACCCCGCCAGGCGACCCGGAACCGCGGCTGTCAGCACCGGGCGCGGATCTGCGCACCGATGTCCCGGGCTATCGCGTCTACGAGAAGGGTGAGCTCGTGTTCAAGGGCAAGAGCCTCGACAGCTGGTGGCGCGATGACCTGGTCGGCTTCCTGCTGGGATGCAGCTTCACCTTCGAGCACGCGCTGACCGACGCCGGTGTCGCAATGAGGCACGCGCTTCGCGGGACGACGGTTCCCATGTTCATCGCGTCCATCGAGTGCGTGCCGGCCGGTCGCTTCGCTGGTCCGATGGTTGTGACTTTTCGACCCATTCCCAGGCGACAGCTCGAGCTGGTCCTGGAGCTCTCGTCACGTTATCCGCACGCTCACGGTGCTCCCGTCCACGTCGGCGACCCGGCGGGCATCGGAATTTCGGATATCGGGAAGCCCGATTTTGGTGATCCCGTGCCGGTCGAGCCCGGCGATGTTCCAGTGTTCTGGGCCTGCGGGGTCACGCCGCAGGCGGTCGCCCGCGCGGTGCGGCTGGACTTCATGATCACTCACGAGCCCGGGCGGATGTTCCTCACCGACCTGCCCCGCGAGGTGCTGCCCGAGACGTGGACGGGAAGTCACCTCCAGTTGTCGGGGTAGCCCAGCTACCGGTCGAGGTCGACGCGGCAGCCCTCTTACCCGGGCCCTTTGGGGGGCTGACTCTGGAGTGTGGGTTGGCTAAGAAGTGATAATGTAAATATCACTTAGGAGTGAAACTATGAACCCAACTCTTCCGCTGGCTGAGATCCCCAATCAAACGGTGGTGAACGAGGACAGCGAGGCGCTGAGCCCCGCGGCCAAGCGGACCATCACGGGTGCCTTCATCGGCTTCATGGTGGACATGTACGACGTTTATCTGCCGGTCGTCGCGCTGACGCCGGCGCTGATCTACTTCCAGCCCAAGCACCTGGCGGTCTCCACCGCCACCACCATCTTCTACCTCGTCTTCGCGGTGGCCCTGATCGGTCGCCCGATCGGGGCGTTCATCTTCGGCCACCTCGCCGACCGGATCGGGCGCCAGCGGACGACGATGATCGCCGTCAGCGGCTTCGGGGTCGCCACCCTGCTGATCGCCCTGCTCCCCGGCTACCAGCAGCTGGGCATGACAGCGCTCTACCTGTTGATCGCGCTCCGCCTGATCGACGGCGTCTTCCTCGGTGGCGAGTACACGGCCGCCAGCCCGCTGGCGATGGAGTACTGCCCGCGAGGCAAGCGGGGCCTCTACAGCGCCATCATCCAGGCCGGCTATCCGATCGCCTTCGTCGCCATCTCGCTCTTCACCGCCGCCATGCTGTTCCTGACCCCGGCGAAGGGCCTGGACAGCCCCTACGTCCAGTGGGGCTGGCGGATCCCGTTCGTCTTCGGCGCCGTGATCGCCGGCCTCTTCCTGCTCTACTACCGCAGCGTTCCCGAGTCGGAGTCATGGAAGCGCACGGAGAAGGTCGCGAACCCGATCGGGACGCTCTTCAACGCCGCCAACCGGGGCACCTTCTTCCAGGTCTTCGTGGTCATGACCGGCTTCTGGCTCTCGCTCTTCGTGGTCGTCTCGACCATCCCGGCACTGCTCACCAAGGAGTTCAACTACTCGAGCACCACGGTCACCAACGGCCTTCTCCTCGCCAACGTGGTGCTGGTCGGCGGCTACCTGCTGGTCGGGGTCATCGGTCAGAGGATCGGCCGCCGCACGATGCTCATGGTGCTCGGCGTCCTCATCGCGGTCGTCGGATCGACCGCCTACGCCACCATGGTCAGCACGGCCGGCCCCGGCAACGTGGTCCAGACCATGGCCCTGGCGACGGTTGCCATCGTCCTCACGGTCTCAGGCTGGGGTCTACTCTCCGCCTACATCAACGAGCGCTTCGCGACCGGCGTGCGGGCTTCCGGATTCGGCATCGGCTACAGCCTGGCCGTGGTCATCCCAGCCTTCTACAGCTTCTACCTGCTCGGGCTGGCCCACTTCATGCCCTACAAGTACACCGAGGTTCCCCTGCTGGTGCTCGGTGGCCTGCTCATCCTGGTGGGTGGGGCGCTCGGTCCCGAGACCAACCACGTGGCCATCGCGGAGGTGGACGGCGAGCAGCCGGCGGCAGACCCGGCCCGGTTGCCGTCCGGGCGGCCGCAACTGACCTGAGGCCTTGATACCGAGATAGGTTTCTAGGCCGGAGCATTCGCTGTGGTCGAGCTCGAGGTGCATGTCCGCGCCTCGCCCGTCGGGCTTGTGGTCGAGCCACCGCCCAGAAGGGCCACAGGAAGTCGAGGCGAGCCAGGTGGCGATATGTGCGATATGTGCTATCTGTGCTAGCATAACGCCGTGACTGATGGGACCAGTCCCGCTCCCGCCGTCTGGCCGAGCTACTCGGATCTGGCGCGGATCGTTCGCATGTCGGTATCTGGGTTTGGGCGCTATGTCCGCTCTCAGCATGTTGAAGTTGAAGCGATCGGACGTGAGAAGCGTGTCGCGCCGCCGAAGGCTGTCCTCCTCCTCGAGGGCAGAGGGCTCACGCGACCGGTTGCAGAGCGCGAGGTGAGCAGGGTCGTCGAGAGTCGAAAGGCGGAGTTTCCCGTTTTGGAAGGTGAGACGCCGGAGGCGATCACCGACCATGAGCTCCTGAAGGAACTGAGTCTTCGATACGAGGCGATGCTCGCCCGGATGCAGGAGCCCAAGGCCCGGCGCCGGATGCGCGCTGCATTCGCTTCCATAACACCACAAGAGATGGGAAGGTCGGCTGTTGCCGCTGCGCCGAAGCGGCGGCCTGTCCGGCAGCATGTCTGATGCTCTCGCACCCTGTATCTATGTACTGGCGGGAACCAACGGAGCCGGCAAGACCAGCCTCCTAGGCACAGTCCTCGAGCAGCGCGAGGTCGAGTTCTACAACCCGGACGCGGCGGCTCGGGAGCTCAGGGAAGCGCATCCTCGGCTGGACCAGGAGGAAGCCAATGAGAAGGCTTGGTTGATGGGGAAGAATCTGCTGGAGAGAGCGATCACCGAGCGACGCGACTTCGCATTCGAGACCACGCTCGGTGGCAAGACGATCACAGCGCTGCTCAACCGGGCGCTCGAGACAGGCCTCGAGGTTCGGGTTTGGTACATGGGACTGAAGAACCCGGAGCTGCATCTGGCCCGTGTAAGGGCCAGGGTGCTGAGCGGAGGACACGACATCTCCGAGCGGCGAATCCGCCAGCGCTACGTCAGCAGCCGCGCGAATCTGGTTCGACTGCTCCCCAGGCTCACGGAGCTCAACGTCTACGACAACAGCTTTGACGCCGATCCCCTGACCGGTCAGACGCCACAACCGCGGTTGATCCTTCGGATGGACCAGGGACGAATCATCTCGCGTTGCGAAGACTCGGCACTACCAGAGTGGGCGAAGCCGATCATGGGGCAGGCCCTCAGCGTCGGTCGCCTCGACGCCTGACCACGGGGCCGGACAGAAACCGAAAGCGGGCATCAGGCGATGGCGGATCGGACCCCTTGCTCGACGGCCATCCTCACGCGGGGGATCGTCATGACGAAGGTGCTCCCTGCCCCAGTCGCGCTCTCGGCCACGATGGTTCCCCTCATCAGCTGCAGGAGCCGTCTCGTCAACGGCAGACCGAGACCGGTTCCCAACGGCGCCGCCGCTTCGGTCATCGCTGCCTGGGCGAACTCGTCGAAGATGACCTCCAACTGATCGTCGGCAATGCCGATCCCGCTGTCCACCACCCGGACGGTCAGGTCGCCGGCTGAGGACGTCGCCCCTATCTCCACCCGGCCGCCGGAAGGAGTGAACTTCAGGGCATTGGAGAGAAGGTTCAAGAAGACCTGGAGCAACCGCTGGCGGTCTCCGATCACCTGCATGTCGTCGATCGGCGAGAAGAGGAGCTCCACGCCTGATTTGATTGCCAAGGGCGAGCTCTGCTCAAGCGCGAGGACGATCACCTCTTTGAGGTCCAGGCTTTCCTGGGCCACTTCCATCTTCCCCGCCTCGAGCTTGGCAAGGTCGAGCATCTCATTGACCAGGCGCAGCATGTGGCGACCGGACGACTCGATGTTGCCGCAGTAGCGCGCCTGTTGTGTGCTCAGCGGTCCGGCCTTCTCCATTGCCATAAGCTCGGCAAAGCCGAGAACAGAGTTCAGCGGCGTCCTCAGCTCGTGGTTGAGATAGTTGAAGAAGCGCGTCTTCATCAGGTTCGCACGCTCCAGCTGTTCGTTGGCGTGCTTGAGAGCCGAGTTGCTGTCTCGGTAGCCCCGCAGCGCCATCTCATAAGGCGCCATCGCCTCGGCGAAGAAGCTCGCGGCGAGATTCGGCGCAAAGGGCGTGTCAAAGTCGCGATGACCAACCTTCGCGAAGACGCGCGAGTGCATCTCGGCGAACGCAACCAGCCCGATGCCACCGGCGAGGGCGTTTCGCCCATCTTGATAGGCCGCCGCCAGTCCTTCCTCGGTCGGATCCGCGATGTATGCGCGCAGGTCGCGCTCATAGGCATCGGCAACTTCGGAAAAGAACATCATGCCGTCGCCGGAACTCCTTCCAGCAGCCGGGCCATCAAGGCAAGAGAGTCGTCGTCGGATTTCATGAGACTCTTGACCCGCCGGGCGATGGTCTCGAGGCCGATCAACGGTTTGATCTCGGCCGCGAACGAGGAGAGAACGCCATCGGTGGCCATGCACAGGGTGTCGCCTTCGTTGAAGGGGACGGTCTTGGGCATGGCTCGTGGACTTCGATAACCGAGGATGCCAGGCGTCCCCACCAGTGTTGTGCGAGCCGGCCCACTGGCTATGGTTCCCTGCACGTCGCCAACCGCGGCCCACGTCAGCCGATGCGTCTCAGGCGAGATCAGCGCTATCGCGGCCACGGCGCCACGGGTGCCCGCGAGCCGTTCATCCAGGATCTGAAACAGGCGGTCGATGGCGCTTGGCTTTGCCTCCCGCAGGATTGACACAGCCATTTCGAGCACGTCGGCGGCAGGCGGTCCATGGCCCAATGCGTCGATCACCACCAGCAGGACGCCGGCGGGGCCGGCCTCGACTGAGTAACCGTCGCCGGAGACGGTCTCACCCTCCAGCGGACGGTGCACGATCGCGATGTCGACCCCGCCCGCGGTGCACCTATGCATTGGAGCCCATGAACTTGAGGGCGGTGATTGTCGTGCCCGACGCACCCGTTTGGACGATAAACTCGTCCATCAACCGCTTTGCGCCGGGCAGGCCGAGACCGAGACCTCCGCTCGTGGTGAAACCGTCGCGCATCGCATCGTCCAGGTTGGCTATCCCGGGACCGTGGTCTGCAGCCACAACCTCGATTCCGTCGCATCCTCTCGCCGACTTCTGGCTGAAGCGAACTTCGCCGCTGCCGGCGTACCTGAGGATGTTGCGGGCGAGCTCCGAGATAGCGGTCGCGATCAGCGCCTGGTCGGTTGGGTTGAAACCGATCGTGGCAGCAAGTGACCGGCCGGCCTGGCGCGCACTCACGATGTCCGCCTCGGTCCTTATGACGACCGCCAACACCTTCTCCGGCTGGGCCGTGCGCTGCAAGTCAGCGGCCAATACCACTCCTCGAGTCCAGCAGATCCAGCCCGGAGTCGAGGTCGAGGGCCGTTGCCACGCCGTCGAGGGACAGGCCGAGCCGCACCATGGCGAAGGCGACCTCGGGGCGGATTCCGACGATCACCGGTTCGGCGCCACGGAGCCGGAGCGTTGTGGCCAGCTGACTCAACACCTTCGCCGTGAAGGAATCGATTACGTCCAACAGCCCGACGTCGACGATCACCGCTCTGGAGCGGTGAAGCCCGACCTGATCGGAAAGGTCAGTTTGGAAGGCGGTCAGGCCGGCATCGGTGGAGGCTTCGCCGAGGACGCCCAGCAGGTAGTCGCGCTGCTTGATGATCCGGTTGGCCAAGATCGCGCTCAGCTGGTCGCCGGAGTGCCGAGTAATGGCCCAGCCTCGGCGATTGCAGTTTCGAGGTCGGACAGCGTGATGACCTCACCAAGGTCGACTCCCAGGCGCGCCAGGGTTTCAGCGTTGACGGTCGACAAACCGGTGATGATCGCGGTGGCACCCAGGAGGCGTGCAGCCTTGGCGGCCATCAGCAGATGATTCGCCACAGCCGAGTCAACGGCAGGTACTCCGGTCAAGTCGATGATCACGACGCGGGCCCGTTCGCTTCGAATGCTCGCCAGCAGGTTGCCGGTGAAGTGCCGGGCGCGATCGGTGTCGATGATTCCGATCAGTGGCAGGATCAGCAAGCCCGGACGTACCTTGAGCACCGGGGTCGACAGTTCGCGAATTGCCTCCTGCTGGCGGTTGATGATTTCCTGGCGGGCTCTCAGATACTCGTCGCCGATGGCGCTGATCGACTTGTCGGTGAACTCGCCCAGCGCGTTGGCCGCCGCGGAAAAACGATCGAGGTCGCCATCGCAGTTGATGCGCAGGAGTCCAACGAACTCCGATCGAAAGCCGGTGAAGACAAGGGTCCAAACGGAGAAGTCGAGGCCGGCTCGCGCATACACCGCGCCGGTATCCCGGATCACATTGAGGTAGCCGCTCCAGTCTCCCGTGAGCATCGCGGTCTTGAGCTCTTTGCGGGTCTGCTCGCTCCGCTTGAGCTCTTCCCCGGGGTCCTGGCGCGCCTGCATCGCCGTGACGACCTCGTGCAGCTCGGGTACCGACTGCACAGCGTGCAGCGCTGCCTGACCCAGCTCGATGTAGTGGGCTTCGTATACGGCCCACACGTCCTGCATACCCGTGGTCGGCTTACCGGCGACCTCCAACTCATCTATCACGGCCAACCCTCCACAAGAGCGCAAATGCCACGGCAAACAACTTCGAGCCCTGATGTTGGCCCCCAATGTGATAGCCATCCACGTTAGATCGGCGCCAATGCGCCCTTGGGAGCCGGGTGAATCGCCGTTCGATGGTGTCGCCTCAGCGGGCTGGTCGGATTCCGGTCAGGGCTTCCCGCCAGTCCCCGCCAGGGCGTCGTGGGCGAGGCTGCCGAGCACCGCGCAGCCGATGCCCACGCCCACACCGATCAGCAGGTAGGCCAGCCAGCCGGCGATCCCGAGCAGGAGCAGGTACCAGCCGCCCAGCCCGAGGACGAGCGCGGCCAGGGCCCACAGGCCCCGCTCCATCGGGCGGCGCCTAGCCGCCCGGGCTCGGTGCCGCCGCGGGGACGATGGTGATCGTGGCCGCCACCAGGTTGCCGCTGCTGTCCCGCGTGCCGGTCACGGTGACGGTGGCGGCGTCCTTGATGTCGGTCTGCTGGCCGGCGACGGTCATCCGCACGGTCGCGCCGGGCGCGAAGGTCACCTTCGTGTCGGTGCCGTTGGCGTTGTGGAGCGTGAAGCCGGTGGCGGTCAGGTTGGTGACCGTCCCCGCGCTGCCGCGGCCGCCCGCGAAACCGCCCGCACCGCCGCCCCCGGCGCCGGCGAACCCGCCGCCTCCGGCGGTCCCGTTGCCGGCTCCGGTTCCGGCACCGGTCCGGCCGGTGGCAGTGCCACCCGTCGTCGTCGCGGCCGCGGCCGTAGTGACCTTGCCGCTCTCATAGCGATAGCCGCCGTAGAAGCCGCCCAGCACGGCGATGACGGCGATCAGGGCGACGGTCAGGTTGTTCATCTATTCGTACCTCAGTGCTTCGATGGGGTGGAGTCCCGCCGCACGGTTGGCGGGGTAGATTCCGAAGAAGAGCCCGATCCCGACCGACACGCCGAAGGCGAGCAGGACCGAGGGGATCGAGACGACCGGTGGTGGCAGAGCGTTGCTGCCGATCTTGATCGCGCTGATCTGCGCCGACACGATCCAGCCAACCGCGATCCCGAGCAGGCCGCCGAGCCCGGAGAGGACCATCGACTCGATCAGGAACTGGAGCAGGATGTCACGCCGGCGGGCGCCGATCGCCTTGCGGATCCCGATCTCGCGGGTCCGCTCGGTGACGGTCACCAGCATGATGTTCATGATCCCGATCCCGCCGACCACCAGCGAGATCGCGGCGATCGCTCCCAGCAGCACCGTCAGCGTGCCGGTGACCGAGCTGGTCGCGGACAGGATGTCCTGCTGGCTCTGCATCGTGAAGTCGGGGTTGGCCGGGTCGGCCACCTGGTGGTTGTTGAGAAGGATGGTGGTGGCCTCCTGCTCGGCAGCCGTGACAGAGCCAGGGTCGGGAGCTTCGATGATGATCTGGGTGATGTTCTTGCCCCGGCCACCGGTCAGGTAGGCCCAGGCGGTCGTGATCGGCACCACCGCCACGTTGTCCTGGTTGCCCAGCGCCGCGGACCCCTTGGACGCGAAGGTGCCGATGACGGTGAAGGTCTGGCGGTTGATCTTGATCTGCTGGCCGACCGGGTCCTGGCCCTGGAAAAGGCTGTCGACGACCGTCTTGCCGACCACCACGACCTTGGAGTTGCTCTGCACGTCGGCGGGGGTGAAGAAGCTCCCGGTCGCCATCGTGTAGGCGCGCACCTCGGGGAAGTCAGCGGTCGAGCCGGTGGTCTGGGCGAACCAGTTCTGGTTCTGCCAGGTCATGTTGCCGGAGGCCTGGGTGACCGGGATCGCGGTGACGATGTGGGGCGCCTGGGCCTGGTTGTTGAGCGACGTCACGTCCGCCTGGGTCAGCGTGGTGCCGCTGCCGAAGCCCTGCGAGACGCCCCCCGCCGCCCTTGTCGACGAGGGGTAGATGTAGACGATGTTCGAGCCGAGGGCCGCGACCTGGGCCTGGACCTGGACCGAGGCCCCGTTGCCGACCGCGACCAGGAGGATGACGGCGCCGACGCCGATCAGGATCCCGAGCATCGTCAGGCCGGAGCGGAGCCGGTTGCCCATCAGGCCCTGCCAGGCGAGACGGAGCGCCTCGAAGACGCTCACCGCACGGCCTCGCTCGGAAGCTCAGCGATCGGGTCGTCGGCTTCGGGCTCGTGGGGCACCTGGCGCTGGTCGCGGACGATGTGACCGTCGCGAAGCCGGACGACCCGGCTTGCGAAGGCGGCGATGTCGGGCTCGTGGGTGATCAGGACGATCGTCCGGCCCTCGCCGTTGAGGCGGGCGAGCAGCCGCATGATCTCGAGGCTCGACTCGCTGTCGAGGTTCCCGGTCGGCTCGTCGGCGAGGACGATCGCCGGCTCGGTGATCAGCGCCCGTGCGATGGCGACGCGCTGCTGCTGGCCGCCGGACAGCTCGGAGGGCTGGTGGTTGGCGCGGTCGGCGAGGCCGACCATGTCGAGGGCCAGCATCGCCCGCTCCTCGCGCTGGGTGGTGTCGCCGGCGTAGATGAGCGGCATCTCGACGTTGTGGAGGGCGGTCGAGCGGGGGATCAGGTTGAAGCTCTGGAAGACGAAGCCGATCCGCCGGTTGCGGATCAGCGCCAGCTCGTCGTCGCCGAGCTCGGCGACGTCGATCTCGTCGAGCACATAGCTGCCGGTCGTGGGGGTGTCGAGGCAGCCGATCAGGTTCATCAGCGTCGACTTCCCCGAACCGGAGGCGCCCATGATTGCCACGAACTCACCCTCGTCGATCCGCAGGTCCAGACCACGGAGGGCCTGGACCTCGATGTCACCGATCCGGTAGACCTTGGTGACCTTGCTGAGGGTGATCAGCGCCCGGGCTTCGGCCATCAGCCGCCCAGCCCGAGGCCGGCGCCACCGCCACCGCCGCCACCGCCGCGGCCGCCCGCGCCGGTCCCGGTCGTGGTGGTCCTGGTCGCGGTCGTCGGGAGGACGACCTTGTCACCGGCCTTGAGGCCGGACGTGATCTCGGTCGTCCCGCTTCCGGCGATGCCGGTCTGGACGTCCGTGACGACCTCCTTGCTGCCCTGGAGCACCGTAACCGTGGCCGCCGTCCCGCGGTGGGTGATGGCCGCGTTGGGGACGACCAGGACGTTGGCGGCGCGGGCGGTGACGACTGTCGCGTTGGTCGTGAGGCCGGGCTTGAGGCGGTCGTCGAGGCTGTCCAGGGTCAGCGTCACGTAGTAGTTGACGACGTTCGAGCTGACCGTCGACGAGCCCGCGACGGCGAGCACGTGGATCGGGATCGTGAGGCCGGTGAACGCGTCAAAGGTCACCGTGCCGGCCTGTCCGGCGGCGACCTTGGCGGCGTCCGACTCGGCGAAGGACACGACGGTCTGGAAGGCCTTGTCGTTCATCAGCGTCATGAAGGCGGAGCCTCCCGTGGAACCGGTGCCGGTACCGCTCGAGGGAAGGGGAGCCGTGGTGCCCGGAGCTTCGGCGCCGGAGCTTACGGTCGAGGGGCTGACGCTGTCGCCCGCCTGGCCGGTGAGGCTAGTGATGACGCCGTCCATCGGCGCGTCGAGGGTTGCCGCGGTGAGGTTGGCCTGGGCGGTGTCGACCATAGCCGACGCGCTGGCGATCTGGGCCTGCTGCTGCTGGATCGTCGCGGGCCGGTTGACCGCCTGGTTGTTGTAGCCGTCCTGGGCATTGGTGACCGAGTTCTGTGCCTGCTGGATGCTGCGTTGGCCGGACGCGTAGTCGGCATTCGTCTTCGCGTTATCGGCCGCGACCTTGGCACTGTCAGCCGAGAACTTCGCGTTGTCGGCGTTGAAGGTCTTGACGGCGGCCGCGATCTGCTGCTGGTCGACCGCGCAGCTCGCTCCGGCACCCTGGATGCAGTTCAGGCCGTTCTGTGCCGTCTGGAGAGTGACCAACGCGGGCGGACAGGTGGCGGGCTGCGGGTAGATGTTGCAGCCGGCGGACTGATACGCCAGCTGAGCTGCGGAGACCTGATTTTGCCAGTAGAGCAAAGCGGGCGCGTACTGCGTGTACCAGTAGCTCGCCTTGTCGGCGTTCACCTGCGCCAGGTCGCCGTTGACCGTCGTCTGGTCGGCTCCGGCGGTCGCCTGGTCGGCGGCTACCGTCGCGTTGGCGGCGTTGACCGCGTCGTTGTAGTTCTGGTTGGCCTGGTCGAGCGTGTGCTGGGCCTGCGTCAGCGAGGTGCCGCTCAGCGTATTGGCCAGCGTCGCCTGGGCGGAGGAGAGAGTGGCCTGCGTCTGCTGGAGCGCGATCTCCAATGGTGCCGGGTCGATCGTCGCCAGCAGCTGACCGCTGCGGACGTGGTCGCCGACATGGACGTCGACCGCGGTGAGGGTGCCGGCGGTCTTGAAGCCGAGGTTCATCTGCTGGGCCGGCACCAGGGTGCCGGTCGCCGTCACCGAGGTCGTGACCGTCCCCATGCTGACGGTGGAGGTGCGGAGCCCGGCAGGCGTCGCCGAGGAGGGCGGAAAGATGGCATCGCGCGCGATCAGGCCCACGAGGACGAGGGCTACGGCGACCAGGGCTGCGGTCGGCAGGTTCTTGCGAGTCACCACGCGGGCGAGCCCGGTCGGCCGGGGCGGCAGCTTGATCGGACGTGGAAGCGCCATCGGAAACCCTCTTGTGCTTTCGTTTCGGAGGCCGGCGCGGGGTCCGGTGGGACCATTTGTTCGCGGCCTGACAGGAGGCTCGCAGCTTTTCCTGAAGCGATCGTTAAGCCCCGCACAAGGAGCACCCTCCCCGCCTTTCTAAGGAAACCCTCCCCGCTCTGCGGGGAGGGAAGGGTGGGGGCGCATGCAGGCCTCCGAACATCCCCACCCTGCCCTCCCCACACGGTGGGGAGGGTGACAAACTCACGACGATTTGTCTCTCAAGGCCGCCTGGAACCTGCTCCGCTGCTCGCACCCCGAACCGGTCTTTGCGATCACTGCCGCCGTGGGCGTGCTCGCCCTCTCCGCCGGTCGTGGCTGGGGGACCGTCTGGGCGGTGACGGCCGTTCTCGCCGGGCAGCTCTTCGTCGGTTGGACGAACGACTACCTCGACCGCGACCTGGACCGCCGCTCCGGCCGCACCGACAAGCCTCTCGCCTCCGGGCTGGTGCCCGCCGGCCGCGTCCGGGTCGCCGCGGTCATCGCGCTGGTGGCCTGCGTGCCGCTCTCGCTGGCCAACGGGCTTGCCGCCGGGGCCGTGCACCTGGTCAGCGTCGGGCTGGCGACGATCTACAACGCGGGCCTCAAGGCGACGCCGGCCAGCGTCCTGCCCTACCTGGTCGGCTTCGGCCTCCTTCCCGCCTTCATCACCCTGAGCCTCCATCCCAGCCACCTCCCGCCGGCCTGGGCAACTGGGGGAGCAGCGCTGCTCGCCGCCGGCGCCCACTTCACCCAGGTGCTGCCCGACATCGAAGCGGACCGCCGCCTCGGCATCCGCGGCCTGCCCCACCTCCTCGGCGTGCGCGGCTCGACCGTCGCCGCTGCGCTGCTTCTCGCCGGGTCGGCGCTACTGATCCTTCTCGGGCCCGGCCATCCAGGAGAGCTGCAGCTGGCCATCCTCGGCCTGACCCTGGTCGTCATCGCCGGGGTCGTCGGCGCCGGCCTCGGCGGCAGGCACCGGCTGAGCTTCCGGCTGACGCTGCTCGCCGCCGGCGGGGTCGCGCTGATCTTCGCCTTCAGCGGCCGGGGCCTCGCCTAGCCGGGCGCGGACCTCTCCGACCAGCACCGCCAGCTCGCTGCCCGCGATCGAGCGGACCTGGCCATTGGCGGCGAAGACGAAGTCGACCCCGGCGACCGGGCGGCCGGTCGCCAGCTCGAGGAGCAACGCGTAGGCCCCGCCCTGGAGCCGGTAGTGGCGGAAGCGGCGGTCGATCTCGGCCGCCGAGGCATTGTCGGTCTTGTAGTCCACGACCCGAAGCCCGGCGGGCGTCTCGTAGAGGAGGTCGATAAAGCCTTCCAGCACGACGCCCGCCTCCTCCGCACCCACCGGCACCTCGCGCCAGAGCCGGCCGGCCGCGACCGCGTCTCTGACGGGCGCCGAGGCGGCGACCCGGCGGACGGCTTCGACGACGGCTGCGGCACGGGAGGCGATCCCCTCCGCCGTCGCCTGGGCGCGGACCAGCTCCTCCAGCCCGGCCAGGGTGTCGAGCGGCACCAGCTGGAGCACCGCGTGGACCGCCCGGCCGAAGCTGGTGCCCCCGCGACCGCGGCGGGAGGTCGCGACGTCGTCCGCCTCGACGTCCGGATCGGCCTCGTGCGCCAGGCCGGTGGCGGTCTTGAGCTTCAGTCCTCCAAGCGCGAGCACCAGCTCGTGCCGGCCGACCAGCCAGGCGGCTTCGGCGTCGCGATGCTGCTCGGCGGTCGGCTGCGTCATCGGCAGCGGCAGCGGCGCCGCCGGGCGGACCGCCGCCTCGAGGTCGAGCCGGAGTCCGAGCCCGCCCGAGTCGAGGCTCTCCTCGAAGGCGCCCGCCTGGGTGGGCGGATCCTCCGACCAGGCCTCCTTCCGCCAGAGGCTAAGGATCAGATGGTCGCGCGCCCGGGTCGCCGCGACGTAGGTGAGGCGGACGGCCTCGGCGAGCTCGGCCCGCTTCTCGCGGTCGGCGGCCCGCTGGAAGCCGGGCGTCCGCCAGCTGTCGCCGATGCCGACCTCGAGCCTGCCCTCGATGCGGTCGGGGATGACGTTGGTGCCACCGGAGCGGCGGCTCGAGCCCCAGCCGGTCATGACCACGACCGGGAACTCGAGGCCCTTGGCGCCATGGATCGTCAGCACCCGGACGGCCTCGTCGTCCTCCTCGGCGGCCGCCACGCCGGAGTCGTGGTACTGCTCCCGCTCCAACCCCTCCATCCACTCGACGAAGGAGCGCAGCGTCGCGCGGCCGGTCGCGGCGAAGTCGCGGGCCCGCTTGGCGACGTAGCGGTAGCGCCGCCAGGTCTCCCGCGGACGGGGCTGGCCGAAACCCTGGGCGACCAGCAGGCGGGTGTCGATGAAGGTCTCAACCAGCGCCGGCACGGAGAGCTCGTGACGCAGCCGGTGGAGCTCGGCGAGGTCGGCCAACGCCTGCCGGACGCGGGGGACCTGGCCCTCGCCGGGCGCCTCGTAGGCGAAGCGGCCGCCGGTGTCGCGCCAGGTCGCCAGCTCGGCGTCGCTGCAGCCGAAGGCCGGCGACCGGAGCGCTGCCACGAGCGCGACCTGGTCGGAGGGGTCATCGATGGTGCGCAGGCAGGAGACAAGCTCGCGGACCTCCTGCGTCATGACGATCAGCTCCCCGCTCTCCAGCCGGTAGGGGATGCCCCAGGATTCGAACGCGCGCTCCAGCCGGCGGAGGTTGGTCCGGGTGGGGATGAGGACGCAGATGTCCTGCCAGCCGGCGGGGCGCAACACTCCATCCTTGCCCCGCACCTGCCAGCCCTGGTCCTTGACGACCCGGCAGCTGCGGGCGGTGTCCTCGGCCTCGCGGCGCCAGATCTCCGGCTGCCGGACCGGGTTGGCGACCTCGGCGCCGAACGACCAGAGCCCGCCTTCGCGGCTCGGCTCGGCGACCAGCGCGCGGTACTCGGGCTGGACGTCGGGGTCGTAGTGCATCGCCTGGCCGAAGTGGTAGTTGACGAACTCGATGACGTTGGGCACGGAGCGGAAGTTCTGGACCAGCGCGACGTCCTCGCCGACCCGCTGCTGGATCTTCTGGTAGAGCGCGATGTCCGCCCGCCGGAAGCGGTAGATCGACTGCTTGGGGTCGCCGACCAGGAAGAGCTTGCCGGGCGCGATCTCGGCGTCCAGCCAGTGGGCGGGGAAGGGCTTATCGGGCTGGGCCGCGAGGTAGAAGGCGATCTCGGCCTGGAGGGGGTCGGTGTCCTGGAACTCGTCGATGAAGATGCGCGACCAGCGGGCCTGCGCGCGGGCGCGGACGCCCGGGTTGTCGCGGAGCAGGTCGCGGGCCCAGGTCAGGAGGTCGTGGAAGGTGGCGACGCCCCGCTGGCGGCGCTCGGCCGCGTACTCGAGGACGAAGTCGCGCAGCGCTTTCAGGAGCCCGTTGAGGATCTCCGACCGGCGGCTGGCGAGGATCTCGGCCGCCTCCGCGAGACAGCCATTGAGCTCGCCGCGCAGTCGGTAGAGGCTGTCGCCGCGCCAGTTTGCTTTCTTGCCGATCTTGGTCGGGAAGCCGTCGAGGAGGAGCAGCGCGGTGAGCGCCTTGCCTTCGGTGTCGGCCTCCTCCAGCCGCTCTGCCGCCATGAACAGGTCGGCCATCCGGTCGTACATGCGGTCCGTCGGTTCGACGCAGTCGTCCCGGAACCGCTCCAGGCCGCGAAGGCAGGCGGCCAGGTCGGCCGCCCGCGGCTGTGCGGGTCGGGGCGGCGGCGCCGGCCAGGACGCGGTGCTGTCGAGGAGGTCGTAGTGCTGGTGAAGGGCCCGGGCGACGCCCTCGATCCGGTCGGGGCTGAGCCCGAGCAGGAGGGCGTTCTTGATCGAGATGCTGGGCAGGTCCTGCAGCGCGGCGGCCTCGAACCAGGTGCGGAAGCGCTCCCGGAACTCGAGGTCCTGCTCGATCTGGTCGAGGGTGTCGAAGTTCGGCGGCAGCCCTGCCTCCAGCGGGTAGGTGCGGAGCAGCGCCGCGGCGAAGGAGTGGATGGTGTCGATCGACGCCTCCTCGAGCGACGCGGCGGCGGCGGCCGTCTCCGCTGTCCCGAACTTCTCGAGACCCTCCCGGACGCGGGCGCGCAGCTCGGCGGCGGCCGCCTCGGTGAAGGTGATCGCCACCAGCTGGGGGGTGGTCAGTTTCCCGGCCGCGACAAGGGCGACGATCCGGGAAACCAGCGTGGTCGTCTTGCCCGTGCCGGCGCCGGCCTCGACGAAGAAGGTGGTGTCGAAGTCCTCGCGGAGCCGTTGGCGGACGTCGTCGTCGGCCGGGCGGAGGACGATCACTGGAGCACCAGCCGCTGGTGGAGCGAGGCGCCGGCCTCGTCCTTCTTGCGCTCGCGGATCTGGTCGCGTCCGGTCGGGCAGATCCGGTTGTAGTCGCAGAAGACGCAATTGGAGAACGCCGGCCGCTTGGGGATGCCGCCCTGGTCCTCGCCCGGCACCTGGGGAAAGGCGCCCGAGGTCAGGCCGTCGTTGACGACGCCCATGATCTCGGACAGCCGCTGGTCGGCGGCGTCGCTCTCGGAGACCTCGATGCGCTGGAACTTGCCCTTGGCTGAGATGAACCAGTAGGAGGCGGTAACCTGGCCCGCCGGCTTGCCCTCCGCCTCGAGGAAGCGGCGGACCGCGTTCGAATAGACGGCCAGCTGGACCTTGGTGCCGGCCACGACCGGGTCGGCCTCGAAGTCCCGCTGGCCGTAATTGGAGCCGGTCTTGTAGTCGGTGACGTACGCCTCGCCCTCGCCTAGGTCGACCCGGTCGATGTAACCGCGCAGTCGCACCATGGTGCCGTCGGCGAGCGCGACCTCGGCCGCAGGCCAGCCCTCGGCCCAGCCGAAGCCCTGCTCGAAGAACTCAGGGCGCACCGCGATGGTGGCGCGGAACTCCTCGTCCTTGGTCAGCACTGTGCGGAGGTCGAGCTGGATGGCGGTCTGCTCGTTCAGCCAGGCGAGCCGGTAGCCGGTCTGGCCGAGCGACTCGACGCGCTGGAAGTGCTCCTTCGCGATCTGCTCGAGCAGCTCCCGGTCGGCCTGGGTGTAGCCCTCGCCAATCGCCGGCCGCCCGTCGGCCAGCAGCTTGCGGAAGAACTCTTCCAGGATCGCGTGGATCAATGACCCGCGGTCGATGGCGCTGATCGCCCACGATTCGTCGTCCTCCGGCCGCTCGGTCGGCTCGACATCGAGGACGCGGCCGAGGAAGTAGCGGAAGGGGCAGGAGGCCCAGGTCTCGACGCCGCTGGGGCTGATCGGGTGGAGGCGGGAGAGGCCGCCCGCCAGCTTGGTGAGGCCCGGGGCGACGCCGGCGACGTTGCCGTCGAACTCGGTGAACTCGCGGGAGGCGCGGGCGGCGGTCGCGGTCAGGCCGCGGCCGATCGGCAGCTCGTCGCGGGCGGCGAGCGCGGAGTGGAGGAGGTCGCCTTCGTTTTGCACGATCTCGCGCGCTTCATTGACCCGGCGCTCGGGGAGGTTGAGCATCACCGGCCCGTGGCGGAGGGCCGCCTCGGTCGAGACCAGGCTGGTCAGCCACGGCCGCTCTTCGGCCGAACCGCGGAGCTCGCGCAGCTCGGCGGGACCGACTCGCCGGCCGGCCAGCGATGCGACGGCGTCGAGCAGCCAGCGCGCCGGGTAGGCCGGGCGCTGCTCAGTGTCGTGGGTTGGGAAGCAGAGGACCGCACGGCCACCCGCTGCC
>DATCPJ010000173.1:0-1733 GCA_036570145.1 Candidatus Dormiibacterota bacterium | reverse complement strand
CTACTGGCATTCCCACGAGCCGATCTCGGGGGGCACCATCTTCGACTGGGGCTCGCACTACTTCGACTGGACCCTGCTCCTCTTCCGGGAGCGGGTCGAAACGGTCTCCGCGGTCGCCCAGACGCTGGTCTGGCAGGACGTGACCAACTCCGACCACGTCAACGTCGACCTCCGCTTCGCCGATGGCACCCAGGCCTCCTTCCTGCACTCGGATATAGCGACCGCGCTCAAGCCGAAGTGGTACCTGCTCGGAACCGGTGGAGCGATCGTGGGCGACTGGCGCCAGGAGGCGGTCGTCGCGCGGGGCACGATGGACGAGCTGGTCGAGGATCGCCTTGCGCCCGCCGACTCGCCGGCCCGGCTGACCGTGCTTCGGCCGAACGGCGAAGGCGGCGTCAACGAGGAGCGCCTTGCTCTGCCCCGCCGCGTCCGCAACGGTTTCTACCGCAACCTCGCCGACCACCTCCTGATGGGCGAGCCGCTCGCGGTGCCGGCGGAGGAGGCGCGCCGCAACATCGCGGTGATGGAGGCGGCGGCACATTCCATCGCCCAGGGTGGAAAGCCGGTCCGCGTCGAAAGCTAAGCTCCGCTTCGGCATCCTCGGTGCCGCGGACATTGCCCGCAAGGCGCTGATCCCCGCAATCGACGCCGCCGCCAATGCCGAGCTGATCGCGCTGGCCAGTCGCGACCTGGAGCGAGGGCGCGCGCTCTTCGCGGGGCGGGTCGTGTCCGACTACGGGGCACTCCTCGATGGCCCCGAAGTCGACGCCGTTTACATCCCGCTTCCCAACGGCCTCCACAAGGAATGGGCGATCCGTGCGTTGGCCGCCGGCAAGCACGTCCTCTGCGAGAAGCCGCTCGCGACCAACGCAGCCGAGGCGGTGGAGATGGAGGCAGCCGCAAGGGCCAGTGGAAGGTTGCTGATGGAGGCCGTCATGTACCGCTTCCACCCGCGGATCCGGGGAGTCGTCGAGAAGCTACGGGAGAAGCCGCCGGAGGAGATCTGGGCGAGCTTCGGCTTCCCGCTTCGAGAACCGGGCAACATCCGGTTCGACCCCGGCCTCGGCGGCGGCGCGCTGCTCGACGTGGGCACCTACACCATCAGCCTCGCCCGCTGGATCTACGGCGAGCCGGACTGGGTTGAGTCGACCGGCCGGGTCGAAGAGGTGGACATGACGGTCTCGATGACACTCGGGTTTGCGACCGGCGCCCGCGCCCACCTCTTCGCCAGCTTTGACACGCCCGAGGTGCAGGAGCTCCACGCCGGCGATCTCCTGGTCGAGAAGCCTTTCACCGCCTGGCGGGACCCGGTCGATCCCTACCAGGTGATGGTCGAGGAGTTCAGCGCAGCGGCGCTGGGCGGGCTACCGGCCCCGCTCTCCCTCGAGGACTCGATCGCCAACCTGCGGGTTGTCGACGCTGTCCGGCGGAGCCTGGAGACGGGCGACCGGCACCACCTGGCGGAAGCCGGCGACGGCCTTCCTCCAGTCGCCGAGTAGCTCGAGGGCGACCCGGCTCCCCGTCCGCGCGGCGTGCTCGGTGATCAGCATCCGGAGCTCCTCGGCGTCCTCCCGCGGCACCGCCCGGGCGACCACGCTGTCGGGGTTGAGGCCGAGCCACTCCCGGATGTAGGCGACGCCGCCGGTCATGCCCGCCCCGACGTTGGAGCCGACCTCGCCGAGGGCCACCGCGACACCGCCGGTCATGTATTCGCAGAAGTGATCGCCGGCGCC
>DATCPJ010000172.1:0-2853 GCA_036570145.1 Candidatus Dormiibacterota bacterium | reverse complement strand
CCCTTTGGGTTCGCTCGCTGAGGCAGCGAATTTGTCGCCGATCTTCTGGCTCACGACACTTACCAACTGTACCCTCGTTCCTGTGAGTCTCCAACGCCTGCGCGAGTGGATGGAGTCGAACCGGGTCGCCGCCGCCTGCGTTACCGACCCGACCTCGATCGCCTACTTGACCGGCTTCCATGCCAATCCACACGAGCGGCTGCTGGCGCTTGCGGTCGGTGCCGATGGCGCGGTCCTGGTGGTTCCCGACCTCGAGCGGGAGAACGCCGAGGGCCGGGCGGGCGGCGTCGAGATCCTCTCCTGGCAGGACGGGCAGGATCCTTTCCGGCTACTCAGAGCCGCCCTCGGCGAACCGCCTCTACTCGCGGTCGAGAAGGAGCACCTGACGATCGCCCGCTGGGAGCTCCTGGACGCCGGTGAGATCGTGGATTGCTCCGAGACGCTGCGAGCGATGCGCGCGGTCAAGCAGCCGGCGGAGCTCGACCTGCTGCAGCGGGCAGCGCAGCTCACCGACCAGGTGACGGGCGCGATCCTCGGCGAGCTGCGCGCCGGATTTACCGAAAAGGAGGTTGCTACCCGGCTCAACGCACTCCTCAACGAGGGCGGCTCCGGCCTCGCCTTCGGGTCGTTGGTGCAGTCGGGCCCCAACTCGGCCCTGCCCCACCTGCCACCCGGCGAGCGAGTAATGGCGGTGGGCGACCTCGTCCTTCTCGATTTCGGCGCGCGTCATCGCGGCTATAACGCGGACACGACCCGGATGGCGGTCGTCGGCGAGCCGGACGAGCAGCAGCGCCGAGTGCACCAGGCGGTGCTCGACGCACACGACCGGGCGATCGGGGTGATCCGGGCCGGGGCAACCTGCGGCGAGGTTGACGCAGCCGCCCGCGCGTCGCTCGAGCAGGCCGGCTTCGCCGAGCGCTTCATCCACCGGACCGGGCACGGGCTTGGTCTTGACGCCCACGAAGGTCCCAACCTGGAACCGGGCTCAGCGGTCCGCCTCGAAGCGGGCAACGTGGTCACCGTCGAGCCGGGCGTCTACATCCCGGGCTGGGGTGGTGTGCGGATCGAGGACGACGTCGTCGTGGAAGACGGCGGAGCGAGGCTCTTGACCCGCGCTGACCGGAGCCTCAAGGTCATCCCGACCTAACCGACCCTATCCAGCTAGGAGCCGAACCAAAAGTGGATTACAAGATCCTGGGCACGACGCTGCCCGTCCTCGAAGTGAACCTGCTGCCCCAGGAGTGGATCATCGCCGAGTCGGGGGAGCTCTCCTGGATGACCGCCAGCATCGGGCTCCAGAGCGGGGTCCAGATCGGCGGTCAGAGTGGAGGCCTTTTCGGCGCTCTCACTCGCGCGCTCAGCGGCTCGACCATCTTCATGACCCAGTACTACGCGTACCAGCAGCCCGGCCAGGTGGCCTTCGCGACGAAGGTGCCGGGCACCATCATGCCGATCGACATGCCGGCCGGGCACCCCGGCTACGTGTGCACCGCCACGGCTTCCTGGCCGGAGGACCGCAGATCCAGCTCGGTATCGCGATGCAGCAGAAGCTGGGCGGCGGGATCTTTGGCGGCATGGGCCTTTTCATGCAGCGCATCCAGGGCCAGGGCCTCTGGTGGTGCGAGCTCCAGGGGGAGGTCGTCGAGAGGGACCTCCAGCCAGGTGAGACGATCCGCGTCCACCCCGGGCACGTCGGGATGCTCGACGCCAGCGTCCAGTTCTCGATCACGACCGTGCCGGGCATCCGCAACGTCCTCTTCGGCGGTGACGGCCTCTTCCTCGTCCAGCTGACCGGCCCCGGCAAGGTCTGGCTGCAGTCCCTCCCCTTGCCCAACCTGGCGCACGCGATCAGCCACTACCTTCCCTCGGCCGAGGGCTCGGGAGGATCGTCGATCCGGCTCGGCTAGCGCCGTCCCCGGCTGACACCGGCGGTTCGGGAGCCTGGTGATCGCGAGCAGATCCCGCCATGACGGAGGCATGACCCCAACCCGTCATAGCTTTGCGGGTGTGGGAATTGCGAGCGACTCCGATTCGGCGGTGGAGAGCACGGTTCACATCCCACGGCCGACGTTCGGCCTGCAGCCCTCGGAGCCGGCTCTGCTCGACAACTGGCGCATCGAGCGCCGGGTGAGCGACTCCCAGCCTTTGCCCAACGCAAGTGACTGGCGTTCCGCGGTGCCGGCCGAGCTGTTCGACCGTCTCCGCACCAAGGGCGTCGTAAGCGCAGCCCCCGTCTACCCATCGGCCGCGGAAGCTGGCCAGGTCCCCCTACCTGCCAGCTACCGCGCGCCCTTTCTGCCCGAGCCGCCGCGTGCGGCCGAGGCCATCGATGAGACCCTCGGTTGGGACTCCGACCCCGATTTTCTCTCGGCGGACACGATCAGGATCACCTTGCCGTCCGCCTTTCGAGGGCTCGACTGGTCGTTCGCCGACAACAGCACGAAGCTGCTGGTGAGTGTCCGGCCGATCCTCGATGCGGCGCTCGCCGACAAGGTCGTCGAGCTGCTCGACAAGGCGCCCGGGATGTCGGGTGTCAGGTCGCTCGGTTCGACCGAGGACATAGCCGCTTTCGAAGCCGACTACGACGGCCCGGTCACTCGAATGGAGGCCGTCTCGCAGGCCCTCAAGGGCATCGGCGCCTCGCTGGTCTCGACGGGAGACCGCGAATTTTACCTCGCGATCCAGGGGCAGTACGTCAGTTAGAGGGAGGGAAGGCCCCAGGAGAGGGGAAGTCGCGGCCAGGCCAAAATCCTGGCCGCTTTTCCTTTTAAGTAGGCTCCTGAAGGAGGACGCCGGAGCTTTGGCGTCCAGGCGCCCGATGCGTGCGTCAGCTTCTGCGGTGCTCGCTTACGC
>DATCPJ010000171.1:0-16487 GCA_036570145.1 Candidatus Dormiibacterota bacterium | reverse complement strand
GCAGATAGGCGACCGTGATCCAGATGGACACTTCGGCTATGCCTTCTTGGCCGGGTCGGTTTGGGTCGGAGGAGGGCGCCGGCCCTTGAACATCTCGAGCATCCGGTCGGTGACCAGGAAGCCGCCGACCACGTTGATCGTCCCGAAGATGACCGCGACGGTGCCGAGAACGGTGCCGACCCAACCCCCGGCAAGCGCGCCCACCGTGAGCAGGCCGCCGACGATCACGATGCCGTGGATCGCGTTGGTTCCCGACATCAGGGGCGTGTGCAGCGTCGTCGGCACCTTCGAGATCACCTCGAAGCCGACGAAAGCGGCCAGCACCAGGATCGTGATGTTCGTCAGCAGCTGGCTCATCTGGCGGCCACCTTCTCCCCCATCGCCTTGCGCGTCGCCTCGTGGACGATCTCACCGTCGCGGGTTATGCAGCTTCCCTTCACGATCTCATCCTCGAAGTCGACCGCCAGCGCGCCGTCCTTGACCAGCAGGGCGAGCAGGTTGGTCAGGTTCTTCGCGAGGAGCTCCGAGGACACCGCCGGGACCATGCCCGCCGGGTTGGTGATGCCGTGGATCTGCACGCCGTACTTGACGACGACCTTCCCGGGCTCGGTGAGCTCGCAGTTGCCGCCCGCCTCGGCGGCGATGTCGACCACTACCGAGCCCGGCTTCATGCCCATCACCATCTCCTTGGTCAGCAGGATCGGCGCGGGCCGGCCCTGGATGAGGGCGGTGGTGATGACGACGTCGGCCTGCGCGGCGTGCTTACCGAGGAGCTCGCGCTGGCGCTTGAGGAAGTCCTCCGACTGCTCCTTGGCGTAGCCGCCGCTGCCCTCCTGCGTCTCCAGCTCCAGCTCGATGAAGTTGGCGCCGAGGCTCTTGACCTCCTCCTTCGCGGCGGCGCGGACGTCGAACGCCTCGACCACCCCGCCGAGCCGGCGGCAGGTGGCGATCGCCTGCAGCCCGGCGACGCCCGCGCCGAGGACGAGGATCCGCGCCGGCGTCACCGTGCCCGCCGCGGTCATCAGCATCGGGAACAGCTTGCCGAGCGAGTCGGCGGCGATCAGCGCCGCTTTGTAGCCGGCGACGGTCGCCTGAGAGGAGAGCGCGTCCATCGACTGGGCTCGCGTGATGCGAGGGATCGCCTCCAGGCTGAAGCTCAGGATCCTCCGCTTCGCCAGTGCCCTGACCAGGTCGGGCGAGATGAGGGGCTGGAGGAGCGCGATGAGGGCGGCGCCGGCGGGGATGAGGGCGATCTCGGCGGTGTCCGGCTTGCGGACCTTGAGGACCATACCGGCATGGCCGTAGGTGGCCTTGGCGCCCTTCACCAGCTGGGCTTTGGCTTCCTTGTAGAGGCTGTCGGGGAAGGCCTCGCCGCCGGCGCCGGCCTCGACGTAGACCTCATGTCCCGCCGCCACGAGCCGGCCGACGGCGGCCGGGGTGAGAGCCACCCGAGCCTCGCCCGGGGTGGTCTCCCGGGGAACGGCGATCTTCACTTCGCGTAAGGGTACGAGAAGCACGACATCGGGCGCCGCGTATTCGGGTTGAATCCACGTAAAGTGAGTAGCCCGTGTCGGAACCCATCGTCAACGACCTCACGTTTCAAGCGGCCACAGTCAACGGATCGGGGAGCCAGTCCTCGAACTCGGTTCTCATGCGCGCGATCTTCCACATGGGCATCCCGGTGGCGCCGAAGAACATCTTTCCGTCCAACATCGAAGGGCTGCCGACCTGGTTCCAGATCCGCGTCTCGCCCGAGGGCTACATGGCTCGCAAGGGCGACACCGACGTCCTCGTCGCCATCAACCCGGCGACCTGGGCGGCCGACCTGAAAGGGGTCGCCCCGGGCGCCGCGGTCATCCACGACGCGGCCTACTCGACAGCCGGGACGCGAGAGGACGTCTTCTACTACGCGGTCCCCTTCAGCCAGCTTGCCAAGACCCGGATCGAGAGCGACAAGCTCCGCAAGCAGCTGCTCAACATGATCTATGTCGGCGTCGTGGCCCGGCTGCTGGACATCCCGCTGGAGGCGATCGACCACGGTCTCCGCCGCCACTTCCAGACCAAGCCGAAGGCCGTCCAGGTCAACCTCGACGCGGTCCAGGTCGGCATGGAGTACTGGGACGAGAACCTCACCAAGCAGGACGCCTACCACCTCCGGCCGATGAAGGGCAAGACGGAGGGCCTGGTCCTGATCGAGGGCAACCAGGCCGTCGCCCTCGGCTGCCTGATGGGTGGCTGCACCGTTGCCGCCTGGTACCCGATCACCCCCTCCTCCTCGGTCTGCGAGTACCTCGGCAGCTATGCGGAGCGCTTCCGTGTCGACGAGAAGACGGGCGAGAAGAAGATCGCCATCGTCCAGGCCGAGGACGAGCTGGCGGCGGTGGGGATCGCGATCGGCGCGGGCTGGGCCGGCGCGCGCGCGATGACCTCGACCTCGGGGCCGGGGATATCCCTTATGGCGGAGTTCGCCGGCCTCGCCTATTACGCCGAGATCCCGGTGGTCATCTTCGACATCCAGCGGATCGGTCCCTCGACCGGGCTTCCAACGCGCACCTCGCAGGCCGACCTCGGCTTCGTCTACACCCTTTCCCACGGCGACACCAAGCACCCGATCCTGCTCCCGGGAACGGTGCAGGAGTGCTACGAGTTCGCCCGCGACTCCTTCGACCTGGCCGATCGCTTCCAGACCCCGATCTTCGTGCTCTCCGACCTCGACCTCGGCATGAACCTCTGGATGACCAAGCCCTTCGAGTACCCGGAGAAGCGCTTCGACCGCGGCAAGGTGCTCAGCGCTGCCCGGCTCGAGGAGCTGAAGGGTGATTGGGGCCGCTACCGCGACGTCGACGGCGACGGGGTCACCTTCCGCACCTTGCCAGGCACCGATCACCCGCTCGCCGGCTACTTCACCCGCGGCTCAGGGCACGACGAGAACGCCCGCTACACGGAGTCGGGCGAGGTCTACGCCCGCAACCTCGACCGCCTGGCCCGCAAGTTCGAGACCCTTCGCGCGGCCGTGCCCGCGCCGGTTGTCGATGGCGACAGCTCGAAGATCGGGATCATCGCCTTCGGCTCGACGGTGAACGCGATCCAGGAGGCGCGCGAGCGGCTCCGCGACGCCGGTCTCGAGGTCGACTTCCTGCGCGTGCGCGCGGTTCCGCTGAGTGACAGGGTGACCGACTTCGTGCGCGGCCACGAGCGGCTCTACGTGGTCGAGATGAACCGCGACGGCCAGCTCTACGACATGCTCCGGCTGCACCTGCCGGCGGACCTGGTCGGGCGGCTGAGCTCGATCCGCCGCTATGACGGCCAGCCGATCCCTGCCGACGCGATCACCCGACCCATCCTGGAACTGGAGGCGGTACCCGCATCATGAGCGTCACCCTCAACCGGATCGGCCTTGCCCGAGACGCCTACAAGGGCGCGGCCACCACGCTCTGCGCGGGCTGCGGGCACAACTCGATCACCAACCACCTGATCAAGGCCCTCTACGAGCTCGGGATCGAGCCGAACCGGCTGGCCAAGATGAGCGGCATCGGCTGCTCCTCGAAGACGCCGGCCTACTTTGTCGAGTCGGCGCACGGCTTCAACGGGGTCCACGGCCGGATGCCCTCGCTGACCACCGGCGCCAAGCTGGCCGACCGGCAGCTGATCGTTCTCGGCGTGAGCGGCGACGGCGACACCGCGTCGATCGGCCTCGGCCAGTTCATGCACCTGATCCGGCGCAACCTCGACTGCACCTACATCGTCGAGGACAACGGGACCTACGGGCTCACCAAGGGCCAGTTCTCGGCGACCGCCGACGTCGGCTCGGTCCAGAAGCGCGGCACCGTCAACACGTACGAGCCGATCGACCTCTGCACGATGGCGCTCACCCTCGGCGGGACCTTCGTCGCGCGCTCCTTCAGCGGTGACGGCAAGCAGCTGGTTCCGCTCCTCAAGGCGGCGATCGCCCACCGCGGCGTGGCCGTGCTCGACGTCATCTCGCCCTGCGTCACCTTCAACGACCACGAGGGCTCGACCAAGAGCTACGAGTGGGTCAAGGACCACGAGGAGGCGATCCAGGATCCCTCCTTCATCCCCTACTACGAGGAGGTCCTCGTCGACTACGAGCCCGGCACGACGACCGATGTCCGGCTCCACGACGGCTCCCACCTGGTGCTCCGCAAGCTCCACGAGAGCGACCACGACCCGACCGACCGCCGCGCCGCGCTGCGGGTGATCGAGGAGGGGCGCCGGACCAAGCAGCTGGTGACCGGGCTTCTCTACGTCGAACCGGAGGCCGAGGATTTCTCGACCCGCGAGCGACTCCCGGAGCGCCCGCTTCGCGACTACACCGAGGACGAGCTGCGCCTGACGCGCGCGGAGTTCGACCAGGTCATGGCCGAGATGGCCTAGCAAAAGGGGGGAACCGCATGAGTGTTTTCAAGCGCATGTCGGACGTCGTCCAGCAGAAGCTGAACGCGGTCCTCGACCGGACCGAGAACCCCAACGAGGCGCTCGACTTCGCCTACCAGAAGCAGCTCGAGTCACTCCAGCAGGTCCGCCGCAGCGTCGCCGACGTGCTCACCGCGGAAAAGCGACTCGAGCTCCAGCAGGCGCAGCTGAAGCAGAGCGCCGCCAAGCTCAACGCCCAGGCGCAGCAGGCGCTCCAGCAGGGCCGCGAGGACCTCGCCCGCCTCGCCCTCACCCGCGCCGAGACGGCGCAGGCACAGCTCGCCGGCCTCGACCAGCAGATCCAGCAGATGAAGGACCAGGAGCAGAAGCTCGAGCTGACGGCCCAGAAGCTGCAGGCCAAGGTGGAGGCCTTCCGCACCCAGAAGGAGACGATCAAGGCCCAGTACTCGGCCGCCGAGGCATCGACCAAGATCGGCGAGGCGGTGACCGGCATCTCCGAGCAGATGGCGGACGTGAGCCTGATGGTCGACCGGGCGCAGGAGAAGACGACCCAGATGCAGGCGCGTGCGGCAGCCATCGATCAGCTGGTCGACAGCGGCACCCTCGACCAGATCGGCGCAGGCAGCGCGGACGACATCCAGCGCCAGCTCGACGCTTCGTCCGCCTCCACCAACGTCGACCAGCAGCTGGCCCTGATGAAGGCGCAGATGGCCGGCCAGCTACCGGCGGGCGCCGTCGTCCGGATTCAGGGCGACGACCAGTACCGTCTCTCGGAGGCGGACCGGGCGACGCTCGACCGCTACGACAAGGAGCTCGTCGCCGCCATCAGCTCGGGTGACGAGGACGCCTTCAAGGGCAAGCTAACCGAGCTGCTCTCCTTCGTCCGAAGCAAGGGCACCAAGCTTGGCAGCGAGACGATGACCAAGTCGGACCTCATCCTGCCCGCCGACGACATGTCCCTCGCCGAGGCGAAGGACATCATGGCGGCGCCGCCCCCGGGCTAGTCCTTCGCTTTCGCGGCCGCTGCCGCAGGCTTCTTGTCGGCAGCCCCGCCCTTGTTGCGGAAGAGCATCAGGACGATGCCGTTGGCGCGCTGGGCCGAAGTGACGAACTCCAGGTTGTCGGGCACCTCATCGCCGTCATGGAAGGCGTGGAAGACGGTCTCGCCCGACTTCGAGGGGTCGAAGACGGCCCACGCCACGAGGCCGATGGTGTCGTAGACGCCGAGGATCTTCGCGTCGGGCGGGATGGGCAGCGTGAAGGTCGTGACGTCCAGCGGCAGGGTGAAAGCCTGGAGCTTGCGCATTTGGGCGTGACCTCCTTCTCTGAAGCTACCGGTAGGCCTGGATGCCGGTGATCGCCTCGCCGAGTACCAGGGTGTGGATCTCGCTCGTCCCCTCATAGGTGAGCACCGATTCGAGGTTGTTGATGTGGCGGATGACCGGGTACTCGAGCGTGATCCCGTTGGCGGCCAGGATGGTCCGGGCCGAGCGGCAGATCTCGAGCGCCTCGCGCACGTTGTTCAGCTTCCCGAAGGAGACGTGCTGGGAGGTGATCCGGCCTTCGTCCTTCATCCGGCCGAGATGATAGGCAACGAGAGCCGCCTTGTTGAGCTCGAGCAGCATGTTGACGAGCTTCTCCTGGGTCAGCTGGAAGGAGGCGATCGGCTTGCCGAACTGGTGCCGCGCCTTGGCGTACTCGAGCGCCGACTCGTAGCAGGCGCGGGCCGCTCCGACCGCGCCCCAGAGGATGCCGTAGCGCGCCTCGTTCAGGCAGGAGAGCGGTCCCTTCATGCCGGTGACGTGGGGGAGAACAGCCGAATCCGGCAGGCGGACGTCCTCCAGGATCAGCTCCGACGTCACCGATGCCCGGAGCGAGAGCTTCTTGTGGATGTCCCGGGTCGTGAAGCCCTTGGTTCCGCGAGGGACGATGAAGCCGCGGATCCCGTCGGGGGAGCGAGCCCAGACCACGGCGACGTCGGCGATGCCGCCGTTCGTGATCCAGAGCTTGTTGCCGCTCAGGATCCAGTCCGAGCCGTCACGGCGCGCGGAAGTGCGCATCGCGGCCGGGTCGGAGCCTGAGTCGGGTTCCGTCAGCCCGAAACAGCCGATCGCGGTGCCGGCCGCCATCCCGGGCAGCCATTGCTGCTTCTGCTCTTCCGAGCCGAACTTCCAGATCGGGAACATCGCCAGCGAGCCCTGGACGGAGACGAAGGAACGAAAGCCGCTGTCCCCCGCTTCGAGCTCGAGACAGGCGATGCCGTAGCTGGTGGCGGAGGCGCCGAGGCAGCCGTAGCCGTGCAGGTGCATCCCCAACAGGCCCAGCTTGCCGATCTCTGGCGCGACCTCCTTCGGAAAGTGGCCGGCCTCGAACCAGTCCTCGATGCCGGGCAGGACCCGGTCGCGGACGAACTGGCGGACGGTGTCCCGGATCATCCGCTCCTCATCGAGGAGGAGATGGTCGATGTCGAGGAAGTCGAGCGGCTTCACCTCTGGGCGCGCCGCGGCAGTCTTCATTTACCCGTGAATTCTGGCTCTTGCTTGGACAGAAAGGACATGATCCCGATGACGGCGTCCTGGGAGAGGGTCGCTTTGGCGAAGTTGTGGGCCTCGATCTCCAGGCCTTTCTCGAGGTCGACCTCGAGACCGCGGTTGACCGAGTCCTTGATCAGGCCCAGCGCCAGCGTGGCCGCGCGGGCGAGCCGGCCGGCCAGCTCGGCGACGGCCGCATCGAGCTCCTCGGGCGCCACCGCGCGGTTGACGAGGCCCACCGCCGCGGCCTGCGCGGCAGAGAGCCGGGAGCTCTCGAGCAGCATCGGCAGCGCCCTCGCCTTTCCGATCAGGCGGGGCAGGCGCTGGGTCCCGCCGGCGCCCGGGATGATGCCCAGGGCCGATTCCGACTGGCCGATCTTGGAGCGCCCGTCCTCGACCATGACCCGGTAGTCGCAGCAGAGGGTCAGCTCGCAGCCGCCGCCCAGCGCGTGGCCGTTGATCCGGGCGATGACCGGCTTCGGGCAGGCCGCGATCTCGTTGAAGCCCTGCTGGAGCTTGAGCGTCATCTCGGTGATCCGGCCCTCGGCGTCGGTGGCATCGCGGTCGATGCCGCCCATCGAGGTCAGGTCCGCCCCGACCGAGAAGTACTTCTCGTACTCGCTGGCCAGGATCACGACCCGCACGGACGGGTCGGCACCCACCTCCTGGAAGGCGGCGGAGAGCTCCTCCATGAGGTCGGCGGCAATGCCGTTGTTCCCCTTCCGGTGCATCACCACGGTGGCGATCCCGCCGTCGCGTGTGACATCGACGCACTCGCCCATCAGGCAGTAAAGAGCGGGATGCCGCCGGCTATCTCGAGCGTGGTGCCGGTTATGTAGCCGGCTTCGTCGGAGCAGAGGAAGGCGATCGCGTTGGCGATATCGGCCGGCTCGCCGAAGCGCTTGAAAACGGTGCGCTGCTTGAAGCGCTCGTAGAGCGGGCTCGTGTCGGCGGCGGCCATGGCAGCCTCGCTGCCGATGATGCCGGGCACGATTGCGTTGGCGGTGATGCCGTGGCGCCCCCCTTCCAGGGCGGCAGTCTTGGCGAGGCCGATGACGGCGGCCTTCGAGGCCGAGTAGGAGGCCTGGCCGAAGCCGCCCATGGTGCCCGCCACCGAGGACATGAAGATGAGCCGTCCGAAGCCGCCCTCCACCATGTGGGGCCAGGCCTCCTTGGTGCAGTTGAAGGCACCGGTGAGGTTGACCCGGATGTCGCGGTCCCAGAGCTCATAGCTCTGCTTGGGGATCTGGGCCACGTGGTCCAGGGTGGCGGCGTTGTTGATCAGGATGTCGAGCCGCCCGAACTCGGCCCTGACCTTGGCCATGGTCTCCCGGACCTGGTCCCGGTTGGTCACGTCCATCTTGATGGCGAGCGACCGTCGCCCCATCCCCCGGATCTCCTCGGCGGTCGCATTGGAGTGCACCCAGCCGGCGCCGACGGCCGCCTGTGCCAGGAAGCTCCCCGACTCCTCGGCGGTCTTCTGAAGGTCGGGGTCGTCCTCGACCAGGATGTCTGTGATGACGACGTCGGCGCCGGCACGCGCCAGCGTCAGCGCGTCCTCCCGCCCCAGCCCGCGGGACGCCCCGGTGACGACGGCTACCTTGCCCGAAAGGTCGAACGGCATGCGATGCTTCCCCCTGAATCGGATTGGTTCGGGCGGGTGCCTGATCAGCCCGCCTTGAGCTCGGCGTGTGCCTTGGTCAGTACCCTCTCCCCCTTCTGGTTCTCCGCGTTCAGCTCCAGCCTGACCAGGCCGTCCTCCTCGCTGACGACGCTGCCCGTGAAGGTGATCGTATCGCCGGGCAGGACCATGCCCGAGAAGCGGCAGCGGAGTCGGCGCAGGCGGCGATGGTCACCGGCGTAGGCGACCACGAAGTTGGCCAGCTGAGCCATCCCGAGCATCCCGTGGGCGATCACCCCCGGCAGCCCCGCCGCCCGTGCCGCCTCGTCGTCGAGATGGATGGGGTTTCGGTCGCCGGATGCTTCGGCGTAGGCCCTGATCTGGTCGCGCGTGACCTGCCAGACGAAGGGCTCGAGCTCGGTCGTCAACCGCGGATCACGTTGACCATCCGCGAGCTGCAGAGCGGCTCACCGGAGGACAGCACGTCGGTCCCATATGTCAAAAATCGCAGATTGCGGCGATCGACGTCTTCCTCCACCCGGCCTTCGGCGACGACCTGCTCCCCCACCTCCGGATGGCGAGACCAGGTGAACTCCTGCTCGCTGTGCAGCAGGTGGGCGAAGTCGACCGCGGCCGCGGGATCGCCGTAGAGCTGGACCGCGGTCGCGAAGAGGGCGTAGACGGCAGCGTAGGTGGGCGGGACGCCGGCCTCGGGATCGGCGCCGATCGCGCGCGCGAAGGCGCGCACGTGCTCACGCTCGATCGTGCTCTCGACGGGCGGGTAGGACTTGCCTGCGACCGGGCTCACGGCGTCCCCCCGCCGATGACGCCGTAGACCTCGATGTCGTGCTTCTTCGCCTCGGCCGCCTCGCGGTCCTCGAAGTAGAGGAAGTGACCCTTGCCGTGGAGATAATAGCCACCGCCCTCATCCCGGGTGACCTTCAGGTAGGCCAGGTCGACGTCATAGACCTGACCCGACGGGGAGACCCTCAGGAGTGTCACCCGGGGAGCCCGGCTACCAGGCCGGCCGGAGGCGCTCGACCAGGCGGCGAACCAGGTGGGGGCGTATCTCCACCCACCGTTCGACGACCTCCGCGGCGCGCCGGCGGGCAATGTCGGCGGGGCCGTACGCCGCCACGACGAAGCTGTCGGTGAGCTCGCGGATCGGGCGCGCCGCCTCCGGATAGGCGGCCGCCAGCCGGCGACCCATCTCGTTCGGTGTCTCGCCCGGTGGGCCCTCGACACCCGCGAGTCGGCTCAGCACCCCGAACCGCCGCCAGACCTGGCCCGCGGTGTGGGGTCTCAGGTAGCGGGAGGCGAGGAAGAAGGCCACCGCGCCGAGGAGGAGGAAGCCGAAGGGGATCAGCAGCCAGTAGGGGAGCCGGGACGCGCCACCGAGAGGTCCGGTCTGGTTGGGGACGTCGCCACCGAGGTCCCTGAGGGTCTTGCTGTTCTTAGCCGAGCCCGGCTCGGCGTTGACGGTGCTGTCGCCGGTGGCGCACTGGTCGCGGTTGCAGGTGTTGGGCGCCTGGGCCCGGGGGATCGAGTAGTAGTTGCCGTCGGGCGTCGGCTCGAAGGGGATCCAGCCGTAACCGGGGAAGAAGGCCTCGACCCAGGTGTGGGCGTCGGATTCCTTGACCACGTACTGCTTGATCTTGTTGTCGTAGGTGCCGGGACCGTAGCCGTTGACGAGCCGGGTGGGGATCCCCTCGGCCCGGAGCATGTCACCCATGGCGGTGGCGAAGTACTCGCAGTAGCCCTGCTTGGAATCGAAGAGGAACGCCCCGATCGGATCGGTCGTGCCGTCCTTGGGCACGGGCGGGGTGAGCGTGTAGGAGTAGTTGGAGCGCAGGTAGGACTCGATCGCGGCCGCGCGGTCGTAGTTGTTGGTCAGGTTGGCGGTCACCTGGTCGGCCAATGTCTTGATCTTCAGCGTGGTCGGCGTGGCGGAACCGCCAGAGCCGATGACGACCAGGTTGTTGCCGGCCTGGCCGGTACCGCTGGTGGTGAAGGCGGGCGTACCGGTGAGGCCGGGATAGGAAACGTAGGGAAGGATCCAGGTCGGGAGGTCGGTGCCGGCGTTGCGGAGCTCGTCCTCGGTGGGGTTCGCGTAGGCGACGGTCACGTGATAGAAGCCGGCCGATGTGGCCGGGTGCGAGCTGGCCACCCGGTCGACGGTGCCGAAGGACGGCGTCGCCGCCGTCTTGTAGCTCTCGACGGCGACGACGTCCCGGTCGGTGTGGGTGAGCTGGCCGGGATAGAAGAGGATGTCGGGCGCGTTGGCGGGCGGTCTCAGCATGTGGACCTGGATGGTTGCGCTGGCCTGCTCGTGGAGGATCCCGTCGTCGTAGGGAACGTTGGAGTTCTTCGCCACGAAGAACTGGAAGCCGAACGGGTTGTTCAGGTACGCCCACTGGTTCGCCCGGATCCCGTTCTGGAGGTTGACGCCGCGGAAGTAGCGGGGACCCAGGTACTGGCCGCTGAAGTTGTAGACGAACACCACCCGTTCGCTGCGCTTGAGCGCGCCGTTGAGACCCGCATCCAGTGAAAAGCCGGTGGAGAAGGCGGCCAGCCCACCACGGCCGACCTCGACCGGGTGGTTGAGATTCTGCTGGAACTCGGCCCAGCTCCGGAACACCCCGTTCTCGACGTTCACGGTCTGGTCGTCGTGGGTCAGCGGCGGCACGAAGATCGCCAGCAGCATCACGCCGGCGGTGGCGGCGACCCCGGTCTCCCAGAAGTCCCAACGCGAGTCGGAGCTGAGGCGGAGGCCGCTCTTGACGGCCCTCAGGAGCGAGGACCGGTAGTTGGTCCAGAGCAGCAGCGCGATCGTCAGCAGGAGGAAGTAGAGGGTGTTCGCGTTCTGCTCGTCCTTTGAGTTGAGGACGTTGGTGGCGAAGACCGCCGCGCCCGGGAAGATGCCCAGGATCACATTGCGCCAGCGCAGCGCGCACCATGCCAGCCAGCCGCCGACGAGCCAGAAGATGACGCAGCCGAGGAACAGGAAGAGGGAGGTGTCGACGGTCTGCGTGGTCCCCGTGATGCTGCTGAGCCAGGTGTCCGGCGGCGGCACCCCGAAGGGGCTCGTCGGATGCTCGGCGCGGAGCAGGGTGGCGTTGAAGTACCAGGGGACGACCGCCGTGCCGGCGGCGCCCAGCGGGAGGGCGACGAAGGCGGGCACGAAGCGGGCCAGCGCGAGCCCCGACATCACCAGCGCCGCCAGCAGGACGACCGGGGTGAAGACCTCCGAATGGATGACCCAGGCCATGGTGACCGTCGACTGGGCGCAGACCAGGGCCAGGGCGAGGACGAGCAGCACCGTCGGCGCCTCCGCGAAGGAAAGGCGCTCCCGAACTCGAGCAAGCCACTGGCTAGACCAGGCGGACTGCATTTCTCGTCTTCATCAGGCGGGTGAAGTCATCTCCCTTGCGGACCACGAAGAGCTCGACGTCGGTGTGGAGGTCGAAGGACAGGTGGGGCTCGGCGGCGCCGAAGCTGGCGGCGTCGATGTAAAAGGCGACCCGCGCCGTCCGCCTGTGGGCCACCATCTCCAGGTTCCGCAGCCACGTGGTATCGGTGCTCGGCGTGATCAGGGCGATCATCCGGCCGGGCAGCTTGCGAACCTTGTCCCAGACCTGCACCGAGGCGATCGGCAGGTCGCCGTCCGCCTGCGCGACGGCCAGGTACTCGAGGACTGCCCGCTCCAGCCGGAAGGCCCGATGCGGGGTGAGCATCGTGCCCCGGCTGTCGTTCGTGATGAGGCCAACCTGCCGGCCCTGGCTGTGGACCTGGGCGTTGATCGACGCGGCGAGGCTGATGGCGTACTCGAGGGTCGACTCCTCGCCCTTCCCGTGGTGGACCGACCGCTGCAGGTCGAGCACGATCAGGAGGTCGGAGGTGAGCGGCTGCTCGAACGTCTTCGACATCATCTGGCCGTACTTGGCCGAGAGCTTCCAGTGGATCCGGCCGAGCGAGTCGCCCTCGGCGTAGTCCCGCACGCCGCTCGTCTCCGGCGGGTAGTCGGCCCAGGCCGAGGAGAGCAGCCGCGCGTCACCGGAGTGCTGCTCGGCGGGCATGACGAACTCGGGCATCGGCCGGATCCGCGGGTAGACGAGGATCTTGTGCCGCTCGTTCAGACGGGTCTCCCGGCTGAAAAGGCCGAACGGCTCCTGGACCCGGACGCGGGTCGGGCCGAAGGTCATCCAGCCGCGCTGGCGGTAGGTTCCCTTGTGCGTCCAGGTGACCGGATCGCCCAGTGACACGACGCGCCCCGGCTGGTAGCCGGGGATCTCGCTCATGTCGCGGATCTCGACCCACGGCGCCGGCACCCAACCCGTCTTCTCGGCGGTGAAGGACTCCTCGAAGGCCTCTCCCACCGTGGGCGTGCCGGCCTCGATGTGGCGGGTCACCTGGATCCGGCGGATGATCTGGCGGGGCCAGAAGAAGGCGATGGTCAGGATCAGCGCCAGCCCATAGACGAGGACGAAGGCGGACTTGATCGCGGTCAGGTAGGCGAAGAGCAGTAAGAGGAGGAGGCCGGCGGCGAGAAGGAGCCTACTCATCACCCGACAGCTGCGGCACGGGTTCGCGTTCCAGCAGCTGGGCCAGGATCTTCCGGGTCGTCTGCCCCTGCATCTCGGCGTTCGGGCGGAGGATCAGGCGATGGGCGAGGATGGGCTCGGCGAGCTCCTTGATGTCATCCGGCAGCACGTACTCACGGCCCGCGATCGCGGCCCACGCCTGGGCGGCGCGGAAGAGGTTGATGGTGCCGCGGGTGCTGGCGCCGAGAGCGATGTCGGAGTGCGAGCGGGTGCGGTCGATGAGCCGCGCGATGTACTCGCGCAGCGGAGGCCTGACGAAGACCGCCCGGACCGCTGCCTGCGCCGCGTCGAGCTCCTTCGGGGATACCACCGGCTGGAGCTCCTCCATCGGCGACTCGACCCTGTCCTCGCCGAGGAGGCGGGCCTCCTCCTGGAGCGTCAGGTAGCCGAGCCGGACCCGCATCATGAAGCGATCGAGCTGGGCCTCGGGGAGCGGGAAGGTGCCCGCGTACTCGATCGGGTTCTGGGTCGCCATGACCACGAAGGGGTGGGGCAGCGGCTTGGTCTCGCCGTCGACGGTGACCTGGCGCTCCTCCATCGCCTCGAGCAGGGCGGCCTGGGTCTTCGGCGTCGCGCGATTGATCTCGTCGGCGAGCAGCACCTGCGCGAAGACGGGTCCGGCGCGGAACTCGAAGTCCTCCGTCTTCTGGTTGAAGATGGTCACCCCGGTCACATCGGAGGGCAGCAGGTCGGGCGTGAACTGGATCCGGCGGAAGGTGCAGTCGAGAGAGCGGGCGAGCGACTTGGCCAGCATCGTCTTGCCGACACCGGGCACGTCCTCGATCAGGAGGTGACCGTTGCAGAGCAGGGTGGCCAGGCAGAGCTTGATCTCGTACTCCTTGCTGACGATCGCGCGGCCGACGTTGGCGAGCACCGCGTCCGCTACGTGGCTGACCGACTCCAGGTCCTGCCGGCGCTCAGCGCTCTCCTTCACGAATCGACCCCCAGCACCTCACGCATTATAGAAACGGCATCAGGTGTCGCCATCTCCGTATTCCGATCAGTCCGTTCGGGTTCCACTTTCCGACGTAACCAAGATGGCGCCGATCCGTTTGACACTGTTCGCGGCCGTCTGTTAGCCTTCCCCCCGTTCTGCGGGGTGTCCCAGTGGTGGGGGGCCCGCACCGACCGGAACGCGGGGGTAGCTTTCAACTGGCGGTACTCAGCCGTTATCTCACGCACGCCGTCGTCCTGGTCATCGTGTTGATGGTCTCCGGCTACGCCTCGATAGGCCATCAGCTGCCCTCCCAGCTCGGTATCCACACCGACGCCAACGCCCTGATGATGAACCAGGGCGGTGACGTCTCCGACTTCTACCTAGGGCGCTTCAGCACGATCGTCAAGCCCCTCTCGATCCCCAGCTCGGTGCCGATGGCGCATACCCCGACCACCTACACCGTGGCGGACGGCGAGGACCTTCCCAAGATCGCCACCAAGTTCAACGTGACGGTCGAGGAGATCCGCTGGTCGAACCCGATCCTGAAGGAGACCGACAGGGTCACCGGGGGCGTCAAGCTCAGCATCCCACCGACCCACGGCATCGTGGTGAGCGTGCACGTCGGCGACACCGCCGACTCCCTGGCCAACACCTTCCACGTCCCCGCCGTCACCATCCTCGACTTCAACCGGCTGCGGATCGATCCCAACGCCCTGCCTGTCGGCCTCGAGCTGGTGATACCCGGCGGCCGCGGTCCCGCGCTGACGATCAAGACCGAGCCGTGGCCGAGTGCGGTGCGGTTCAGCGGCGGCTACAAGGTGTCCCTCGGCGCGCCCATCGGCCCCTACATGAACCCCAGGTTCCCGTGGGGCTGGTGCACCTGGTACGTCTCCACCCGCCGCGACGTGACCTGGGTCGGGGACGCCTACCAGTGGTTCGGCAACGCGCAGGCGCAGGGCTACCCGGTCGGCTCGAGCCCCCAGGCCGGTTCGATCATGGTCACCTGGGAGAGCGGCCTCGGCCACGTCGCCTACGTCGAGAGCGTCGCCGACGACGGCTCCTGGCTCGTCTCGGAGGCGAACTTCCGCGGCTTCGGCGTCACCTCGCAGCGGGTGATCAAGCCGGGCCAGGTACCCCTGATCGGCTTCATCTACAACAAGTAGCGTCCCGCGATGCCGATCCCGGCCCAGCTTCCGACCCTGCATCGGGACGGGCAGGGCCCCAACCTCCTCTACCACGTCGAGGGCGAGCTGGTCCCGGTGCTCCGCCTCCAGCTCGGCGGCTCCGTGCCGGCTTACTTCGAGCACCATGTGCTGCTCTGGAAGGAGCCTTCGGTCGACATCGCTCTGAAGCCGATGAAGGGCGCCTTCAAGCGCTTCATCGCGGGGATGCCGATCTTCCTGACCCAGGCCACGGGCCAGGGCCAGATCGCCTTCTCCCGCGACGGGACGGGCCAGATCGTGCCCATGCACCTGCAGCCGGGACAGTCGATCGAGGTGCGCGAGCACCAGTTCCTGGCGGCCACCGACAACATCGCCTACACCTTCACCCGGGTGAAGGGGATCGCCAACATGCTGTTCGGCTCGACCGGGTTCTTCATCGACCGGTTCACAGCCGAGCAGTACGAGGGGATCGTCTTCCTGCACGGCTACGGCAACATCTTCGAGGTCGTCCTCGGCGCCGATGAGGCGATCGACGTGGAGCCCGGTGGCTGGCTCTACAAGGACGCCTCGGTCCGGATGGAGATCAAGGTGATGGGGCTCCGCTCGGGCTTCTTCGCGGGATCGGGCAACTTCGTCTTCAACCGTTTCTACGGGCCGGGCCGCCTCGGCATCCAGTCGATGTACATGCACATGGGCGACAGCGCCAACGCCGCAACCGGCGCAGGCACAGCGGCGGGCGCGATCGGGGTGGCGGCCAAGCTGTTAGGCGGCTGAAGCCGCCGAGCAGCTTTCCCTCCCCACTTGTGGGGAGGGCGGGGTGGGGTGAAACAGCAACCTCGGACCGCGGGCCGGATCAGCCCTCCCTCCCCCGCCGTATCAGTTCTCCCTCCCCACGCCGGATCAGCTCTCCTTTCCCAGCTGTATCAGTTCTCCCTCCCCACGACGGATCAGCTCTCCCTCTCCAGCTGTATCAGTTCTTACTCCCCACGCCGGATCAGCTCTCCCACCCCGCTCTGCGGGGAGGGCGGGGTGGGGCGAAACAGCGGCCTCGGGACCCGTGTCGGCTGGATTTGGGCCTGCCGGTGGCCCCACCCTGCCCTGCCCACGACGTGGGGAGGGTAATCGATCACTCCTTCCCCACCCCGGATTAGCTCTCCCTCCCCAGCTGTATCAGTTCTCCCTCCCCGCTCTGCGGGGAGGGCGGGGTGGGGCGAAACAGCGGCCTCGGGACCCGTGTCG
>DATCPJ010000170.1:0-14619 GCA_036570145.1 Candidatus Dormiibacterota bacterium | reverse complement strand
GGGCCCGACGTAGCCGGCGACCCACCCGGAGATGGCTTCCCCGGTGGAACCGCCGCCGACCTCGAGGAGGGCAAGCAGGCCGAGCACCGCGAACGTCACCGCGAGCAGCGCGACGACGTCCAGCGGGCGGACCTGGGGCGCCCGGGGCCAGATCAGGTAGACGCCGCCACCAAGCACCATGACGACCACCAGGGGCGCCCCCCAGCCGAAGCCCGAGCGGAGAACCGGTGCGAAGGCGATGAAGAAGAGGAGGGCGAGGCCGATCAGCGCGACGCCGGTGGCTTCCCGCGCCTGGGTGCGAGTCAGCAGCGGCCTCGTGCGTTTACGGGCCGGACCCGACGAGGTCCGCCCCCGCGAGCCTGAGCGACGTGGGCTACGTGATTGGCTTTGGCGCATGGTGAGACGACGTAGGCGGGTTGCTCGCGATTATAGGACCGCGACCGTTCGAAACCAACGCCCCTACTGATTCGAGGAGGACGGCACGGCTACCCTAATGGCTCGTGGCAATCGAACCTTTCGCCGCTGCCGAGATGCGCTACTTCGAGCTCGTCGCCGCCCGCAAGGGGGGCGACATGGACGCCCCCAGCTTCCGCCTGGGCGTGCGCGCGCTCGCCGTCAAGGACATGGAGGGAAGGGAGTGGATCCTCGGGCCGGAGGACGGCCAGTGGCATCACCGCCAGCACGATCGCTGGGTGACGGCCAACCCGCCCCGGCGCCTGGTCTGCCCCGGCTGCGGCCACCACAACCTGACCCGGCATTCCTTCTGCGTTGAATGCGGCCGGTCGCTGCTGGAGGCGGCTAGTCGAGCTCCTTCGAAAAGTCCGGGCGTCGCTTCTCGCTGAAGGCGGTGGCGCCCTCCAGCCCGCCCGGGGTGCGGCTGAAGACCTCGAGCGCCGACATCGCCATCGCGCCCACCGCCGCCTGGTGCTCGGTGTCGACATTGAAGCTGTACTTGAGGAAGCGGAGCGCGGTCGGGCTCTTCTCGGCGATCTCCGCCGCCCAGGCGCGGGCCTCGTCGAGCAGCCGCTCGGGAGCCACGACCTTGTTGACGAGGCCCCAGCGTTCGGCGGTGGCGGCGTCGTACTGGCGGCAGAAGTACCAGATCTCGCGCGCCCTCTTCTCCCCCACCACCCGGGCGAGGTAGGCCGTGCCGAACCCGGCGTCCCAGGAACCCACCCGCGGGCCGGCCTGGCCGAAGCGGGCGGTCTCGGAGGCGATGCTGACGTCGCAGAGCACATGGATGACGTGCCCGCCGCCGATCGCCACCCCGTTGACGGCCGCGATCACCGGCTTGGGGATCTCGCGGATCAGGCGGTGCAGGTACTCGACCCGGAAGATGCCGTGCTCGGTCGGCCCGTAATCGCCCGTCTCGGCGCGCTGCTTCTGGTCGCCGCCGGCGCAGAACGCCTTCTCCCCCGCACCGGTCAGGATGACCGAGCGGACCAGCTTATCGGCCCAGGCCTTGAGGAAGGCGTCGACGAGCTCGTCGATGGTCCGGCCGCGGAAGGCGTTGTAGCGGTCGGGCCGGTTGATGGTGATGACCGCGGCGGTGTCCTCAACCGCGTAGAGGACGTCGGTGTACTCGCTTATCTTCACTGTCTCTTAGGACACTAGCTCAGCGCGACGTCAGCCGGTAAGCCGGACCGACTGGATGACGGCCTCCACCTTGCGCCCGTCGCCGGCGTCCCAATCCGCTTGGGGCACCAGAGCGTCGATCTTGAACAGGCCGTTGGGGGCGGTCAGGTAGGCGCGCTCCAGGTACGCCACCCCGCCGTCGGCGCGGGTCACCTTGAGGATCGCCTCCTTGCCGGTCCTGCCGTCGACCGTGATGGTCTGGGCCTGCCGGAAGACCTCGATCTTGAGCCCGGTCGGGGGCTTGATGGTCAGGCTCGAGATGTCGGCGCCGAGGACCGAGCTCGGGTCGGTCACGTCGACGCCCGGCGGCGCCAGCGTCAGCGGGCCGAGGGTCAGCAGCGCACCTGCCGGCTTGGCCGCCAGCACGTCGCCCTTGGTGCTTCCGAAGGTGGCCAGGTCGGCGCTGATCCGGGCGACCACGACCATCTGGAGCGGCGTCGTGGGGCTGAGCGTGTAGTCGGAGGGGCTCCAGTCGGAGGGCACCGCGTAGACGAGGTGGAGGTTGGGGCTCCGGAAGAGCCTAGTGCCGCTGGGCACGCCCGGGCTGGCGGTGGGCTGCGGCTTGAAGATCAGCCGGCCCACCTGCGACGCGGCGGGGCCGCCGAAGAAGGTCGCGCCGACCACCAGTACGGCGACCATCGGGATCATCGCCACCAGCAGCCAGAGGCGCCAGACCGGCGAGCGAACCTCGCCCGCGGTGAGGTCGTGGCCGCAGAAGCCGCAGAAGCGATCGAATGGTCCGGCGACGCCGTGGCAGGCTCCGCAGACGCCGAGCTGCAGACCGCAGCTCGTGCAGCGGTCCTCATAGAGGGCGGGCGCGTCGCAGCGCGGGCAGAGGGTCGGCGCGGTGAGGGCGACGGGGGGCAGCTTCACCAGTCGGTCAGCACCGGGATCACCATCGGTTGGCGCTTGGTTCGGCGCCAGATCACCCGCTGGACGGCGTCGTGCACGGTTTCCCGTACCAGCGCCGGCTCGGGCTCGCCCTGGAAGCGGGCGAGGTCGGCAGTCACCGCTCGGCTGGCCTCCTCCAGCACCTCCGCGCTGGCGCCCTCCTCCATGAAGCCGCGCGAGATCAGGTCGGGACCGCTCCGGAGAACCCCCGTGGTGCGGTCGAGGCCGAGGGTGACGATCACCATCCCGTCGCCGGCCAGGTGGCTGCGGTCGCGGAGCACGACCTGCTCGACGTCCCCGATGCCGAGGCCGTCGACGAAGACGTAGCCTGCCGGCACCTGCTCGCCGAGCTCGATCGAGTCGGGCGTGAGGAGGACCACCTGGCCGTCTTCGATGATCCGCAGGTTCTCCCTGCCGATCCCGGCGGCGAGGGCGATCCGGGAGTTGTGGAGGAGCTGCCGGAACTCGCCATGGACGGGGATGAAGAAGCGCGGCCGAACCGTGTCGAGCATCACCCGGATCTCGTCCCGATAGGCATGGCCGGACACGTGGACCTTGGCCGTCGTGGAGTAGAAGACTTCGCCACCGTGCTTGTAGAGATTGTTGATGGTCCGGTTCACGAGCGTCTCGTTGCCGGGTATCGGGGTGGCCGAGATGACCACCCAGTCCCCCTCCCGGACGACCACCGCGGGGTGGCTCCGGTTGGCGTAGCGGGAGAGCGAGGACATCGGCTCCCCCTGGCTGCCCGCCATCAGGAGGAGCAGCTTGGCCGGCGTGACCGAGTCGACCTGCTTCAGCGGCACCATCATGCCCGGGGGAACCCGCAGGAAGCCGAGCTCCTGGGCCGTCTTGACGTTGGTCTGAAGGCTGCGGCCGGCGACCACGATCCGGCGATCGAACTCCTCCGCGAGCGTGATCAGCTGCTGGATGCGATGGAGGTTGGAGGCGAAGCTGGCCACGATGATCCGCGCCGGGGCGTCGCGGAAGATCCGCTCGAAAGGCTCGATCAGGTCGCGCTCGGAGCCACTGTGGCCCTCCCGCTCGGCGTTGGTCGAGTCGCTGAGCAGGAGCAACACCCCTTCCCGCCCGATCTGGGCGAGGCGGGCGAGGTCGGTCGGCCTGCCCTCCGGCGGATCGTCGTCGAGCTTGAAGTCGCCCGTGTAGACGACCATCCCGGCGGGCGTGTTGATGGCGAGGGCGGCGGCGTCGGGGATGCTGTGGCAGACCGCGATCAGCTCGACCCGGAACGGCCCGAGCTGGAAGCGGTCGCCCATCCTCGCCTCGCGGAGGTCGGCCTCGCGCAGGATCCGGTGCTCTTTCAGCTTCGGCTTGACGAGCCCGAGAGTGAGCCGGGACCCATAAACCGGCACGTTGAGGCGCTTGAGCACGAAGGGGAGGGCGCCGATGTGGTCCTCATGGCCGTGGGTGAGGACGATCCCGAGCACCTTCTTGTCCTTCCGGAGCAGGTAGCTGATGTCGGGGATGACGAGGTCGACCCCGGGCATGTCCTCGCGGGGGAACATAAGGCCCGAGTCGACGACCAGGACCTGGTTGTCCCATTCCAGGGCCCACATGTTGCGGCCGACCTCGCCCAGCCCGCCGAGGGGGATGTAGCGGAGCTTCAAATCAGGCTCAGCTGCTGCGGTTCGGCGGGCGGCTCCGGCTCGGGGTCCGGCGGCGGTGGAGGGGTGAGGATGGCGTCCAGGTAGCGGCGCACGCTGAGGAAATCGGCCTGCAGGTCGTCGACCAGGCTCCCGTTGTGGAGCGCCGCCGCGGGGTGGTAGACCGCGACGTAGTTGATCCCGCCCCGTTCGACCAGCTGGCCATGGACCCGGCTGATCGGCCCGTGGCCGGGAAGCAGCCGCTCGAGGGCGTGGCGGCCGAGGATGATGACAACCTTCGGCTCGACGAGCTTCAGCTGCCAGGTGAGGTAGGGCGCGCAGGCCTCCGCCTCGTTCGGCATCGGGTCCCGGTTCTGGGGCGGGCGGCACTTGAGCACGTTGGTGATGTAGACGTCCTCCCGGCGCAGCCCGATGCCCGCCAGCAGGGTGTCGAGCAGCTTTCCCGCCTGGCCGACGAAGGGCTTGCCCTGGACGTCCTCGTTGAAGCCCGGCGCCTCGCCCACGATCATGATCTCGGCCGGGCAAGGCCCGGTCCCGGGAACGGCGTTTGTCCGTGTCGTGCTGAGCCCGCAGCGGGTGCAGGTGAGGACGGCCCTGTGCAGGCGCTCCAGCCGCTCCGGGTTGGAAAGCCGCTCCAGTGGTGTGTCTGGGCTAACCGACACGGACCGGCAGGCTGATCAGGTCGCCGGCTTCCCTGACGACGCCCAGCAGCCGCTCCAGGTCGGCCTCCGGCATGGGTGTCAGCGGCAGCCGGAAGGGGCCTGCCGGGAACCCGAGCCGGTTGACGACCTGCTTGATCGGGATCGGGTTGCTGGCGGTCGTCATAAGCGCCTTGATCACCGGGAGGAGGCGGCCATGGATCTGCCGCGCCTTCTCCGTCTCGCCCTCCAGGAAGGCCTCGATCATCGCCTTCATCGCCGGTCCCGCGATGTGGGACACGACGCAGATGACCCCATAGCCGCCGACCGCGAGCAGGGGCAGGGTGAAGGAGTCGTCGCCGCTCCAGACCTGGAACCCGTCCGGCTTGCCGGCGCAGACCAGGCTCATCTGGTCGATGTCGCCGGAGGCCTCCTTGACGCCGACGATATTGGGGATCTCGGCGCTCCGGATGGTCGTCGCGGCGGTCATGTTGACGCCCGTCCGGCCCTGGATGTTGTACATCACCACCGGCCGGCCCGAGGCGGACTCGGCGATCGCCTTGAAGTGGCGGAACATACCCTCCTGGGGCGGCTTGCTGTAATAGGGGACCACGGCCAGGATCGCGTCGGCGCCCGCCTCGACGGCGCGATGCGTCATCTCCTGCGAGTGCCGGGTGTCGTTGGTCCCGGTCCCGGCCATCACGGTGTGCTCGGGGAGGGCCTGCTTGACCGCCTTCAGCAGCTGGATCTTCTCCTCGTCGCTGAGCGAGGGCGCCTCGCCGGTGGTTCCGAACACCACGACGCCGTCGGACCCGTTCTCGGTCAACAGCTTCGCCAGCCGCTGGGCCCCCTCGTAGTCGAGGTCGCCGTTCTCCTTGAAGGGTGTGACCATCGCCGTCAGCAGCCGCCCGATGTCGCTCGCCCCCATATTCAGATGACCCCCATCTTGATTGCGTGCTCGGCGATCTGGACGCCGTTCAACGCCGCCCCCTTGCGAAGGTTGTCGCTCACCAGCCAGAGAGCCAGGCCGTTCTCGACCGAGGCGTCGCGCCGGATCCGCCCGACGTGGACCTCATCGGTGCCCGCCGTCCCGGCCGGCGTCGGGTAGACCTGCCGGGCGGGGTCGTCCTCGACCGCGAGCCCGGGCGCGGCGGCGAGCAGCTCGCGGGTACGATCCGGGGAGAGCGGCCGGCTGGTCTCGATGAAGACCGCCTCGCCGTGGCCGACCGGCACCGGGACGCGGACGCAGGTGGCGACCAGGCGGAGCGCGGGGTCCTCGAGGATCTTGCGGCTCTCCTTGACGAGCTTGACCTCCTCGTCGTTGTAGTCCTCTTCATCCGGCGTCCAGCCACCGGGGACGACGTTGTAGGCGAGCTGGTGGGGGTAGACGCTGGCCAGGGGCTCGCGGCCCTCCGCGATCGCCCGGGTCTGGTCGGCCAGCTCTCTGACGAGGTCCTTGCCGGCGCCGCTCGCCGACTGGTAGGTGGCGACGACCACCCGTTCCACGCCCGCCTCGCGGCGGACCTGGTCGACGACCATCACGAGGGGGATGGTGCAGCAGTTGGGGACCGCGATGATGCCCTCGTTCTCGCCGATCCGGTTCGCGTTCACTTCCGGCACGATCAGCGGCACGTTCTCCTTGGTCCGCCAGGCGCCGCTCTTGTCGATGACCAGCGCGCCCGCCTCGACCGCGGCCGGGACGAACTCGAGCGACTGCGCGCCGCCGACCGCGAAGAAGGCGAGGTCGATGCCCGAGAAAGCGTTCTCGGTCAGCTCCTCGACTTCGACGCTGCCGCCGTTGTAGGGCAGCCGGCTGCCGGCGGAGCGGCCCGAGGCGAGGGCACGCAGGCCGGCGATCGGGAAATGGCGCTGGGCGAGGACCTTCAACAGCTCCTGGCCGACGACGCCGGTGGCGCCGACGACGGCAACGTTGAATAGGCGGGGGGGGAAACCGGCCACGGGTGGAGTTTACTAGGGTGCCGCGCTGCTACCCGAGAGAGTCGATCCAAGCCTCCACGTTCTGCACCTTGCTGAATCGGAACTGCTGGGTCACCAGGGTCGCCCGGTGAAGCTCCTCCGCTTTGACCGTGCCCGCCTCGTTGCTGAAGTCGAGGGTGCCGGTCGCATCCGCGAGGAACTCGACCTGGTAGCCGAGGTGCACGGCCTGGCGCGCCGTGGTGTCGCAGCACATCTGGCTCATGTAGCCGCAGATGACAAGGGTGTCGACCCCGTTCTCCTTCAGCCATGCCTCGAGGACGGTGCCGGTGAAGCTGCCCGGCATCGTCTTCTCGATCACGGCGGCGCGTTTGCGGACCTCGACCTCGCCCTTCAGCCGCCAGCCCGGCGTCCCCTTCCGGAAGGTCTTCGCCTCGGGATTGTCGGTGCCGTGCTGGAGGACCACGATGGGGATCCCGTTCTCGGCCGCCCCGTCCATCGCGTCGGTGATCCGCCGGAGCGAATCGGGCGGATGGGTGACCGGCAGCGCCCCGCCCGGGAAGTACTCGTTTTGAACGTCGATCACCAAAAGGGCGCGCTTCACGCCCTGTGTTGTACCTCATTCGGCAGGCGCAAGTCCCGACCGCCTCCTCCGTCAACACCTCTGGATGGGTGTCATAACCGACGTTTTGGCGCGCCTTGTGGCCGGTCCTCTCCGCCATCACCCGGTCTTCGGCCGGCTGCTGGCGACGCAGGTCACGCTCAGCTTCGGACAGCAGCTCAGCGCTCTCGCCCTGCCCACTGTCGCGATCCTCTTCCTGAACGCCGGGCCGATGGAGGTCGGCATCCTGGCAGCCCTTCCCTGGATCTCCTCCCCCCTTCTCGGACCGATTGCGGGAACCCTCATCGATCGCCTTCCGCGCCGCCCCGTCATGGTGGCGGCGGACACCGGCCGCTTTCTCTGCATCCTCGCCATCGCGATCACCCTGCTGGCCGGCCAGCTGACCCTCTACCAGCTCTACGTGATCGCCTTCCTCTACGGTTGCCTCGGCCTCTGCTTCGACGTCGCCTTCCAGGCCAACATGCCGGCGACCTTCACCGACCGCGAGCTGCTCGAGGCCAACTCCCGTGTGGAGCTGGCCCGCTCGCCGGCTCTGGTCGGAGGCGCGGCGCTGGCCGGGCTTGTCATCAGCGGCGTTGGCCCTGCCCGGGGACTGTTCGGCACCGCCCTCACCTTCCTCTTCTCCGCGATCAACATCGCCGGCATCAAGACGACCGAGGCTCCGCCGCCCCGGCGCGACGCCCGCGAAACGGTGCTCCGCCAGATGCTGGGCGGAATGGCGATGGTCGCCCGCAACCCGATCCTGCGCTCGATCGCGACCGCCACCGCCGTCTCCAACCTGGGCGTCTTCATGTTCACCTCGGTGAGCCTGGTCTTCGCCTACCGCTCGCTCCACCTCACCGCGGCACTGATCGGGTTCGTGATCGCGGCCGGCAACCTCGGCTTCCTGGTCGGCGCGGCGGTGGCGCCGGCCGCCGTGCGGCGGTTGGGGCTGGGCCGCACCCTCGCGCTCTCCCAGCTCTTCCTCGCCTTCAGCCTCTTCTTCGCGCCGCTTGCGCTGTTCGGCATGCCGGTCGTTCTGCTCGGGGGCTCGCTGCTGCTCCAAAACCTCCACAACAACGTCTACGCGATCAACCAGATCACGCTCCGGCAGTCGATCACGCCGCGCCAGGCGCAGGGCCGGATGAATGCGTCGATGCGGGCCGTGATCGTCGGCGCGGTGCCTCTCGGGTCGGTCCTCGGGGGCTACCTCGGCACCACGCTGGGGCTGCCGCAGACGATGCTGCTGGGCGGCGCGATCGCCCTGCTGGCGCCCCTCTTCCTGCTCGGCGGTCCCGTGGTCCGCCTCCACGCGATCCCGCAGCGGGCGCCGGAGGCGGTTCCGGTCGCCGCCTAGCCCAGGCCCAGCAACTGGTCGAGGGCGCGGTAGAAGCGCGGTTCCGCGACGACCCGCCGGACGGCGAGCAGGACACCGGGGACGAACGCCTCCCGCGAGGTCGTCCGGTGGGTGATCGTCAGGGTCTGGCCGGCGAGGCCGAAGAGGATCTCCTGGTCGGCGACCAGACCGGGCAGCCGCACCGAGTGGACCCCGACGCCACCCTCCTCCCCGCCGCGCACCCCCTCGAGGGTGATCTTCTCGGTCTTCGAGTACTGGAACCTCTGCCGCGCGGCAAGTCGCCGGGCGGTCGCCAGGGCGGTTCCCGACGGGGCGTCGGCCTTGGTCTGGTGGTGCATCTCGATGACGTCGGCAGCCGCGAAGTAGGGCGCCGCGATCTCGGCGATGTGCATCATCACGACAGCGCCAACCGAGAAGTTGGGCGCTGCGATGCCGCCGATGCCGGCCTCCCGGCAGGCGCTCTCCAGCCGATCGAGGCCTTCCACCGGGATCCCCGTCGTCCCGACCACGGGGCGGCAGCCCGCAGCAACGGCGGCGAGGGCGTTGCCAAGCGCGGCGGAAGGGTGGGTGAAGTCGATCAGCGCGTCGGGGCGGGCTGAGCTGAGGAAGGCGCCGAGGTCGTCACCGACCTCGACGCCACCCACGAACTCCATGTCAGGCGCGGCTTCGACGCCGCGCACCATCTCGACGCCGACCTTGCCGCGGTAGCCCGCTACCCCGACCCGGATCGGCGCCCCCGCCGGGTCAGTCCCGCCGGCCGCCGCCGCCATCCCGGCGCCCGCCTCGGAAGCCTCCGCTCCGCTCCCGGCCGCCACTGAAGCCGGTGCTCTCGCTGGGCGGTGGTGGCCCGGCGGCGATCGCCGCCGCCACCTTCTCGGCGTCGATCGACTCCTCGATCGGCTCGCCCTTCGCCTTCAGCTCGTCGATGGCGGCCTGCCGGCTCAGGTTGAGGCGGCCCTGCTTGTCGATCTCGACCGCCTTGACGACGATCTGGTCGTCGAGGTTCACGACGTCCTCGACCTTCTCGACCCGGTGGTCGGAGAGCTTTGAGATGTGGACCAGTCCGTCCTGGTTCGGCATGACCTCGACGAAAGCGCCGAAGGGCATGATGCGGACCACCTTGCCGCGGTAGATGCGGCCGACCTCGACCTCGTCGGTCAGGCCCTTGATCCAGTCGATCGCCTTGCGGGCGCCGTCCTGGTCGGCCGACGACACGTAGACGGTGCCGTCGTCCTCGACGTCGATCTGGGCGCCGGTCTCCTCGACGATCTTGCGGATGACCTTGCCACCCGGGCCGATGACGTCGCGGATCTTGTCCGGGTTGATGTGGATGGTCGTGATCCGGGGTGCGTAGGGGCTCATCGTCTGCCGCGGCCGGGGCAGCACCGAGAGCATCCGGTCGAGGATGAAGAGCCGGGCCTCGCGAGCCTGCTCCAGGGCCTGGCCCATGATCTCCTGGGTGAGGCCCTTGACCTTGATGTCCATCTGGAGGGCGGTGATGCCCTCGCGGGTCCCGGCGACCTTGAAGTCCATGTCACCGAGGGCGTCCTCGACGCCCTGGATGTCGGTCATCACGGCGTGGCGGCCCTCCCGGGTGACCAGGCCCATGGCGATGCCCGCGACCGGCGCCTTGAGCGGCACGCCGGCGTCCATCAGGCAGAGCGTCGAACCGCAGACCGAGGCCATCGAGGTCGAGCCGTTGGAGCTCAGGATCTCGCTGACGACCCGCATCGTGTAGGGCCACTCCTCGATCGTCGGAAGCACCGGGGCAAGCGCCCGCTCGGCGAGCGCGCCGTGGCCGATCTCCCGCCGGCCGGGACCGCGGCTGGGCCGCGACTCGCCGACCGAGAAGCTCGGGAAGTTGTAGTGGTGCATGTAGCGCTTCTTCTCGTCGTCGCCGAGCCCGTCGAGCTTTTGCGCGTCGGACATGTTGCCGAGCGTCGCGATGCTGAGCGCCTGGGTCTGGCCGCGGGTGAAGAGCGCCGAACCGTGGGTCCGGGGAAGCATCCCGACCTCGACCGAGATCTGCCGGATGTCCTTGAGGCCCCGGCCGTCGACACGGACGCCCTCTTCGATGACGCGCTGCCGGACGCGGTCCTTGAGCTTCTTGTCGTAGAGGGTCTTGAGGACGTCGACCTGCTCCGGGAAGCGAGCGCCGAGCTCCTCCAGGAGCGCCTTGCGGAGTTCGGCGAGCTTGGCCTCGCGGGCCTTCTTATCGGGCTCGTAGGCGGCCTGGTCGATCTTCCCGGCGAGGTACTCCTCGACGGCGTGGGCGATGTCCTCGGGGTAGGTCGGCGGGGTGAACTCGAGCTTCGGCTTGCCGGTGGCGTCGCGCAGCTCGACCTGGAGAACGCAGAGCTCCTTGATCCGGTCGTGCGCCTTGGCCAGGGCGTCGACGATCACCTGCTCGGAGACGCCCTTGGCGCCCGCCTCGACCATCAGGATCGCTTCGGCGCTGCCGGCGACGATGAGGTCGAGCTCGGACTCCGCCATCCGCGACATCGAGGGGTTGAGGACCAGCTGCCCGTCCAGGAAGCCGACTCGGACGGCCCCGATCGGACCCTGGAAGGGGATGTCGGAGATGGTCAGCGCCGCCGAGGCGCCGTTGATCGCGAGGATCACCGAGTCGTTCTCCTGGTCGACGCTGAGGACGGTCCCGACGACCGAGATGTCCTGCTTGAATCCGTCCGGGAAAAGCGGCCGGATCGGCCGGTCGGTGAGCCGGCTGGCCAGGATGGCGCTCTCGGTGGGGCGCCCCTCGCGGCGGATGAAGCCGCCGGGGATCTTGCCGGCCGCGTACATCTTCTCCTCGTAGTCGCAGGTGAGGGGAAAGAAGTCGATGCCCTCCCGGGGCGCCGACATGACGCAGGTGCTGAGGACGAGGGTGTCCCCCTGGCGGATGATGACGGCCCCGTTGGCCTGCTCGGCGACACGCCCTGCCTCGATCGAGATGTGCTTGCCGTCGAAGTCCCGTGATTTGGTGACTATTGCCACGCGCTTACCTCCCATATGAGAAGCGCGAAGTCCACTACCTCTGCAGAGCCAAGTCTCCGGCAGCTGCCTTCCAACCAGACCGTTGGATGGGAGCTGCCAGGGGCTCGACCCCGTCTGAAGGAAAACGGCTCCGGCTTCTGAACTATCTCCGAATCCCGAGCTTCCCGATCAGCGAGCGATACCGCTCAACGTCGTTCCGGCTCAGGTAGTTCAGCAGCCGACGGCGCTTGCCCACCAAAAGGAGGAGACCACGGCGGGAGTGGTGGTCTTTCGGGTTGACCTTGAGGTGCTCGTTGAGCTGGGTGATCCTCTTCGAGAAGATCGCCACCTGTACCTCGGGCGAACCCGTGTCCGAGTCGTGGAGCCTATGCTCCGCGATCAAGCTTCCCTTTACTTCTTGCTCGACTGCCAAATCAGTGGCTGATTATAGCGATCGGGCTGATCTCTTGAAGTTGAAGCTGGCCACGGCGAGGACGCCGACGACGGCGGCGGCGATCAGCACCGGTGGCTGGAGAAGCCGGGCGTGGCCGGGGCTGGCCGAGGCAAGCGCGACGCCGGCGACGCTCAGCGTTCCTCCCGCGCCTCCGTTCAAGCTCCGCGCCAGAGAGAGCTCGACCAGCAGCAGCACGAGGTAGGTCAGGCTCGCGGCTGCGAACCAGACCATCCCCCAGGTCAGCGGCCTCTCCCATCCCCTGGGGTCGAGCCCGCGAGGTAGCCGCGGTAAGGGCTCGCCGGCCGGCAGCCAGGCCTCCAGCGAGAGCCCGTCGGTGTCCTCGAACAGCGTGCCAGCGGGCGACTGGAGGATCAGCGCCACCATCCAGACATCGCCACAGGCGCCCGCCGTGTTGAAGGTGATGGCGAGCAGCCCGTAGCCGGCCAGCTGAGCGGAACCCGCGACAGCCAGGGCGACGCCACCGATGACAACCAGGGGCAGCAGGCCGACGACCAGGAACTGCCGCTTTGTGAAGCGCTTGCCCGGACAGGTCGCGAAGGCGACGGGCATCCCGCCCCTGACCGCGAAGCCGTAGCGCGGCCTGCCGCCGAAGACCAGGAAGCCGGCGCCATGGAGAGCTTCGTGCACGACGATGACGACAACCAGGGTCACAGGCACGGCCACCGGCCAGGGCAGAGCCAGCGCGGTGCCGAGTGCGCCGGCAAGGGCGAGGTAAGCGGCGGTTGAAGCGGCGAGAAGAAGGATGGCGAGGGGGATCAACCGCGCCCCGACGCCCGGCGTGAGTCGGAAGACCCAGTACGGCTGGACGGGGCCGTCCATGAATAGTTCGCACGGTAGCAACGTCTCGAGGAAAATTGAAGGAATGTACCGATCGCCCAAGTACCTCACCCAGCCCGACCAGGTCGAGGAGTTCGTCGCCTCGATGCTCCATGGGACGATCGTCGCGACGCCCCATGGCGGCTATCCGCAGGTCTCGATCCTTCCCTTTGTGAAGACGGGCGACGAGATCGAGCTCCACTTCGTCCAGAGGGATACGACCTTCGAAGCGCTGCAAGGAAACCCGAGATGCACTTTCCTCGTGAGCGACTTCCTCGCCTTCACACCGCACTCCTTCGTCGACCCGATGGACGGCGGAATGGCGACGCTGCACTTCCGTGCCGTCGTTTACGAGTGCGAGGCCCGTTTCATCTCCACCCGGCCGGAGGACGTCGCGGGAGCGTTGAGCCGCCTGCTGGCGCATCACGAGCCGGACGGCGGTTACGCGCCGATGGGCGTCAACGAGCGCTATGGCGCCCGTCTCGCGATGCTCGGCACGGCTCGGCTCTCGATCGTCGCCGTGCAGGCCAAATTCAAGGTGGGACTCGGCGAGGCCGCCGTCAGGCAGGCGGTGGCCGACCAGCTGCGCGAGCGGTCGGAACCCGGCGATGCGCGCGCGGCCGACGTGATCGAGGACTACCTGCGCCGCTGAGAGGGTTCTACCTGCATTGGCCGGGAACGTTCGCGGCTCGAGCTTCCAGGAGAACCCGAAAATGACCGTGACACAGGTGCCCGCGGCCTCCGAGCGGGCGAGGCTGAAGGATGGAGTGCACATCGAGGTCAGCCCGCGTCGAGTCCGTGCTTTTTTCGACAACCAGCTGCTAGCCGACAGCCAGCAGGTGCTGCTTGTCTACGAGACCAAGCGGCCTCCTGCCTACTGGTTCCCACTGGCGGACGTCCGCATCGACCTGCTAGTCCGGAAGGAGCCGGCCGCGGGAGTGCCCTCGGGAACGGTGCGCTGGCGCTCCAACACCGGCGGCGGCCGGGTAGCGGACAACCTTGCCTGGAGCTACGCCGAGCCCTCCGGCGAGCTGGCGCCGCTGGAGGATCACATCGCCTTCTACTGGAACGCGATCGACGCCTGGTACGAGGAGGACGAGGAAATCTTCGTCCACCCACGCGACCCTTATTCGAGGGTGGACACGGTCCGCAGCTCGCGCCAAGTACGGGTCGAGGTCGATGGCCAGCTGGTCGCGGAGACAAACCGGCCCGTGCTCCTGTTCGAGACCGGCCTCCCCACCCGCTACTACATGCCCAAGCTGGACGTGCGGATGGATCTCCTCGACGCAACCGATACCGTGACGCATTGCCCCTACAAGGGCGTGGCCAGCTACTGGTCCCTACGGGTGGGCGACAAGACCTACCCCGACTTCGCATGGTGCTACCCGAACCCCATCCCAGAGATCCCCAAGATCGAGAACCTGCTCTGTTTCTACAACGAAAAGGTCGATCTTTACGTCGACGGAGAGAAGCAGGAGCGACTAGTCTCGCCCTTCTCCTAGGCGACCCAGGGCCGGTCGGGGGCCCGCGCCCACTCGTCGACGCGATAGGGCGGCGGGACGGTGAGGTAGGTGCCGTCGGCCTGCTTGACGATCTGCCAGCGTCCCTCGTGGACCAGCCAATGGTGGCGATGGCAGAGCAGGACCAGGTTGTCGAGGTCGCTGCCGCCGCCATCG
>DATCPJ010000169.1:0-3970 GCA_036570145.1 Candidatus Dormiibacterota bacterium | reverse complement strand
CCCCACTCGTGGGGAGGCAAGACACGACCAGTTGGGGGCCTCGGTGCTGCAACATTGGTGAATGAATCCGAGCGTCATTCCGATGATCGCCTACCGGGACGGGCCCGCCGCCATGGATTGGCTTGCATCCGCTTTCGGATTCGTCGAGAAGACCCGGATCCTCGGCGAGGGCGGGAGGCTCAGCCACGGTGAGATGCTGGTCGGCGACGGCATCGTCATGCTCGCCACTCCGAGTCCCGACTACGAAGGACCGGCCGAGCACCGCGAGCACTGCGAGCGAGCACGGGCCTGGTCGACGGTCCCCTACATCATCGACGGTGTGCTGGTTTACGTCGACGACGTGCAGGCTCACTTCGAGCGAGCGAAGGGGGTCGGCGCGCGGATCCTGAGCGAGCCCGAGGAGGGCCCCCGCCGCTACCGGGTGGAGGACGTCGAAGGCCACCGCTGGTTCTTCATGGAGCGCTGAGCCACCAGTCGGCCGCGTTCCAGGTGTCCATCGCCAGGGTCGGATTGGGCAGGAAGTTGTGGAGCCGGCTCGGCCGCTGGACGACCGACGGCAGTAGGTAGAGAGGGATCGTGCAGCCGTAACGGAGCCACTCCGCCGCCGCGTCCAGGTATGCGGTGCGACGTTTGCCCGCATCCAGGGTCGACGCGCCGGTGGCGAACTCCTGGTCGAGGCGAGGGTCCTGGCAGCGGCTCCAGTTCAGCCCGCCCGGGTTTGCGGCATTCGGTGCGTTCGAGCTGACGGCGAAGGGCGCCCAGGCGGCGGGATCTGGTTCCCAGGTGTTCGAGTAGAGGCTCATGTCGAAGGCTCCGGTGGCATTGGGGCCGTCGCGCGCAAAGAAGCTTGCCCTCGGTGCGCAGGCTGCCGATACCATCGCCCCGGCAGCGTTCCACTGTCGGATCAGCTCAACCTGCTCGACCTGGCGAGGCGGGCTGTCACAGACCGTCAGCAGCGCGAACGCCGGCTTGCTCGCGGCGAGGATGGAGCGCGCTTCCGTGAGCGAAAGGCCGGCACTCGCCGGCTGCGAATCTGGGTCCAGCAGCGGAGGAAAGAGCCCGGGGCCGGCGGTTACTGCACCAGCGAAGGCGACGCCGGCGAGCGCCCTGCTGTCGATCACCGCGGCGAGGGCGGCGAGGATCCTCGGGTCGCCACCCCAGGGCGGCGGCCGGCCGGTAGCGGTGTCCGTCCCATGGTTGGGGCTCAGGAACTCACCCTGGAGGCTGCTCGTGACAAGGGTGGTGGAGCGCGCGATCCCGCGAAGCTCGCTTTCGTCGGTTGGCAGGAGGTGGAAGCCGACGTCGGCCTCGGCGGCCTGGAGACCGGCGACCAGGGCCGCCTTGCCGTTGTAGAACCGGTAGGTGATGCCGTCCAGCCAGGCGCCGTGGGACCGGCCGGCTGCATAGCGAGGGTTCGCCGCGAGGTCGATCAGCCGGCCCGCGACAGCGTCGTTGAAGAGGAACGGCCCGGAGACGACGTCGGGATGCTGGAAGAAGGGGTCCGCCGGCCAGGCCGCCGCTGGGATCGAGGCAAGCCGGTGGGCGGGCAGCAAACGCGCCCGCGGTCCCAGCACCTCGAGCGCCGGATAGAGGCCGCTGGTGAGATCCATCGCCAGCCCGCAGGAGCCCCGCGGCCGGGGTCCGAAGTGCCAGACCACCTCGGTGGCCGACTTCCGCTCCTGGCTCGCGATGTGGTCGAACCCGCCGGGATCGCGGGCGGGCAGAGCTCCCGAGCAGATCGCCTCGACGGTGAAGATCAGGTCGTCGGCGGTGATCGGCGTGCCATCCGACCACTGGAGGCCCGGCTTGAGCTTCAGGTCCACCGCCATCGACACCCGGTCGGAGCCCGCCTTGACGTCGCCGTTCGCCACCGTCGGCACCTCCCGGAGAAGGTCGGGCCGGGCCTTCAAGTCCGGCCCAAGCGACCAGAGCGGAGCGAAGAGCAGGCTCGCCACGCGGAGGTCGTTCGCGGTCGTCGCGTGGATCGGATCGAGGCTGTCCGGGGCTTCCCAGTCGGCGAGCACCAGGTTGCCTCCTCGGCTCGCCGCCGGCTCCGGTGAGTAGCCCGACCGCGCCGAATCCGCCTGCGGTGACGGCACCGGGGCCGTTTGACAGGCCGCCAGCAGCGCCACCAGGAGCAGAGCCCGCTTCAATCAGAGGTGAGACTAGGTGAACCGAGCGTAGAATTCAGAGCGCGATGAGCGAAAGCAACGGAAAGCCCATTTCCAAAACCACGGCGACCTTCAAGGTCAAGGCCGGCCTGGCCGAGATGCTGAAGGGCGGAGTGATCATGGATGTCGTCACCGCCGAGCACGCCCGCATCGCCCAGGAGGCCGGGGCATGCGCAGTGATGGCCCTCGAGCGCGTGCCCGCCGACATCCGCCGCGACGGCGGGGTCGCGCGGATGAGCGACCCCCGCCTGATCAAGGAGATCCAGGCCGCGGTGACCATCCCGGTGATGGCCAAGGCCCGCATCGGCCATTTCGTCGAGGCCCAGGTCCTCGAGGCGCTCGGCATCGACTACATCGACGAGTCCGAGGTGCTGACGCCCGCCGACGAGGAGAACCACATCGACAAGCACGCCTTCAAGGTGCCCTTCGTCTGCGGCTGCCGCGATCTTGGCGAAGCGCTTCGGCGGATCGCCGAGGGCGCCGCCATGATCCGCACCAAGGGCGAGGCGGGCACCGGCAACGTCGTCGAGGCAGTCCGCCACATGCGCGCTGTGAACTCCGGGATCCGGCGTCTCAGCGGCATGAACTACGCCGAGCTCGTCCACGAGGCCAAGAACATCGGCGCCCCCGTCGAGCTCCTTGCCGAGTGCCAGAAGCTGGGCCGGCTCCCGGTCGTCAACTTCGCCGCCGGAGGCATCGCGACCCCGGCCGACGCGGCGCTGATGATGCAGCTGGGGGTCGACGGTGTCTTCGTCGGCTCCGGGATCTTCAAGTCGGGCGACCCGCTCAAACGGGCCAAGGCGATGGTCGCCGCCACGACCTACCACGACCGGCCGGACATCATCGCCCAGGTCAGCGAGGACCTCGGCGAGCCGATGGTCGGTATCGAGATCCCGACGCTCCCGAAAGAAGAGCTGCTCGCCTCCCGCGGCTGGTAGCGAAAGCTCAACTAATCGGGGTCATGGCGCTCCAGGGCGCCTTTCGCGAGCACCAGCGAGCCCTCGAGTCGGCCGGCGCCCGGACCCGGCTGGTGCGCCTCGAGGAGGACCTGACTGGTCTCGACGGGCTCGTCATCCCGGGCGGCGAGAGCACGACGATGACAATGCTGATGGAGCGGATGGGCCTCTTCGACGCGGTGCGCGACGCCGTGTTGGGCGGCTTACCGACGCTGGGGACCTGCGCCGGGATGATCATCCTCGCCCACCGGGTGAGGGACGGGATCGACGGCCAGCGCAGCTTCGACGCGCTCGACATCGACGTCCGGCGCAACGGCTACGGCCGGCAGCTCGAGAGCTTCGAGGCCCCTCTCGAGCTGGACGGCGACGAGGAGCCCTTTCCCGGTGTTTTCATCCGGGCGCCGCTGCTCGAGGACACCGGGACGACCGAGGTCATCGCACGTCACCAGGGTCAGCCGGTGGGCGTGCGAAAGGGCCGGATGATGGCGCTGGCCTTCCATCCCGAGCTGAGTGGCGACCTCCGCATCCACCGCGAGTTCCTGCGACTGGCCGGCTCATGATGCTGACCGTTCGGACCGCCAGCTTCCGCGACCTGGGCCGGATCGAGGAGATCCAGCGGGAGGGTGGCGGTGAGCTGTCGGAGACGGCCAGCCGGGGACCGGTGCGGCTCTGGTCGCTGGTCAGCCAGACGCTCTCGGCGATCCTCCCCGCGCTCTACCACGAGACCCTCCTCTTCGTCGCCGAGGAGGACGGCAACGTGGTCGGCTTCATCCAGGCCTCCAACCGCCCGGCGGCCGTCGGCCTGGTCGGGGCGACCACCCTCCAGGTTCTCAATCTCTGCGT
>DATCPJ010000168.1:0-29207 GCA_036570145.1 Candidatus Dormiibacterota bacterium | reverse complement strand
CGCCGCTGAGAAGCCGGTGTTCGCCTTCAGCGGCAACGTCTGCGCCTCCGGCGGCTATCTGATTGCGGCCGCGGCCCGGGAACTGGTCGTCCAGCCCGCCGCTGTCGTCGGTTCGATCGGGGTGATCTCGATCCGTCCCCTGGCGGAGGAGTTCCTCCACCGTTTCGGCCTGTCCGTCGGGGTGACCAAGAGCGGCGAGCTGAAGGACGCCGGCGCCTTCTGGCGCAAGCCGACCGAGCGCGAGCGGGAGAAGGAGCAGGCGCTCGTCGACGAGTACTTCGCGCTCTTCCTGGAGCGGATCGAAGCCGGCCGCAAGATCGACCCGGCAAAGCTTCGCGAGCTGGCCACGGGCGAGATCTTCACCGGCCGCCGCGCGGTCGAGGTGGGCCTCGCCGACCGGGTCGGAACGCTCGATGACACGATCGACCTCGCGGCGGCCGCGGCCGGCGTGCCCAAACGGGCGCGCTGGTACGGCATCCGCCGCTCTCTCCGCTCACGGCTCTTCGGCGGGCTGACGGGCGAGCTGGCGGACCAGCTCTCGGAGCGCCTGCTGGCGCTGGCCCAACCACAGCCGCGCTTCTAGAACCGGCTCAAAGCGCCCGAAAAGCGGAAAGCCCGCTTGCGCGAGCTTTCCGGGGCTGGGGTGGGGCGTGAAATTCTCTGTCAGGCGCTGGTGGGCGCGGACATATGGTAGCACCAATCATCGATATGCACAAGATATCGACACATCTGGAAGAAGTTGTCGGTCAGCCGCAGGTGGATTGGGCGTCGAACATACTCAGTCGATGCGCCGCGACCGGTTGCTGGACCTCTACGGGCCTCGCCTGGGCGAGCGGACAGCGGTTGAGCTCGAGGGACTCCTGGCCCGGTTCCGGCCGAGGCTGGCGGGCCGGGAACCGGGAGGGCGCAAAGGGGCCAACAACGAAGCGCTGCTGATCACCTACGGCGACACCCTGCTCGGAGCCGAGGAGAACCCGCTCGCCGCGCTTCGAGAGTTCGCGGTGCGTCATCTGATGCAGCGTCTCTCCGGCATCCACCTGCTGCCCTTCTTCCCCTACTCGAGCGACTACGGCTTCGCCGTGAAGGACTACCTGGCGGTCCGCCCTGACCTCGGCAGCTGGGCGGACATCGAAGGGCTCCACGCCGACTTCCAGCTCATGTTCGACTTCGTCCTCAACCACGTGTCGGCCGAGAGCGACTGGTTCCAGGGCTTCCTCCGGGGCGAGGCGCCCTACCGCGACTTCTTCATCACCATCGATCCGGCGACCGACCTGTCGATGGTGACGCGACCTCGGACGACCCCGCTGCTGACGCGCTTTGAGACCGCGCTCGGGCCGCGCTGGGTCTGGACCACATTCGGTCCCGACCAGGTGGACCTCGATTTCCACAACCCGGACGTCCTGTTGCGGATGCTCGAGGTCATGCTCAGCTACGTCGAGCGGGGCGCCGACCTGCTCCGGATGGACGCCGTCGCCTATCTCTGGAAGGAACCCGGCACCGCCTGCGTCCACCTGCCGCAGACCCACCAGCTGGTAAGGCTCTTCCGTGACGTGCTCGACGAGGTGGCGCCGCGGGTCGAGATCGTCACCGAGACCAACGTGCCGCACCGCGACAACGTCAGCTACTTCGGCGATGGGCGCGACGAAGCACAGATGGTCTACCAGTTTCCCCTTGCTCCGCTTGTCCTGGACGCCTTCGCACGCGGCGACGCAGCCCGCTTGACGGCCTGGGCCGGCAGCCTCGACCCCCCTTCCGAGCGGACCGCCTTCTTCAACTTTTTGGCCTCCCACGACGGGATCGGGGTGGTGCCGGCCCGTGATCTCCTCTCCGAGGCGGAGATCGACCGCCTGGCGCGTCGCGTGCTGGCCCACGGAGGGCAGGTGTCGGACAAGGCCAACCCCGACGGCAGCGCGAGCCCGTACGAGCTCAACACGACCTTCTTCGACGCGCTCTCGGATCCCAACGACAGGGCCGAAACCTGGGCGACGAAGCTCGACCGCTTCATCTGCTCGCAGTCCATCATGCTGGCCCTGGCGGGCGTTCCCGGCATCTACCTCCACAGCCTCTTCGGCTCCGCCAACGACCAGTCCGGCTTCGCGCGGTCCGGCTGGAAGAGAGACCTCAACCACCAGCGGCTGAAGCTGGCCGAGATCGAGTCCGCGCTGTCCGACGCGGCCACCCACGAGGCGCAGGTCTTCGCACGCTACAGCCGGCTGCTCGAGGTCCGCTGGCGGCAGCCGGCTTTTCATCCCCGCTCCGGGCAGCGGATACTTGAAGCCGGACCGGGCATCTTCGCCATCGCCCGGGGACCGCGGGAGGGCCAGGTCCTGGTGACACTGCACAACGTCACCGACTCCCCCCGCGTCGCGACAGCCGATTGGCGGGTCGGCGCACCGGGAGTTTGGGAGGACGTGATCAGCGCCGAACGCTTCGACCGCGGCTCAGCCTTGGAGCTGGCCCCCTACCAGGTGCTCTGGCTCCAGGGCCCACCCGCCTGATGCTCGACCACATCAGCCCGCTGCTGGCCCTCCTCGCCGGGCTGGTTTCCTTCCTCAGCCCCTGCGTGCTCCCCCTCGTCCCGGCCTACATCGCCTATCTCGGGGGCAGGGCGGGGGAGCAGGAGGCTCCGCCGCGCACCCGCCTGATCTTGGCCGGGATCGCCTTCGTAGTGGGCCTGACCCTCGTCTTCGTCCTCTTCTTCTACGCCTTCCAGACCGTCCTGAGCCCCTTCCTGCCGATCCTCGAGCCGATCGCCGGCGTCCTGGTGATCCTCCTCGCGCTGCAGCTCCTCGGCGTGCTGCGGCTCGACTTCCTGCAGGGCGAGCACCGGTTGATGAAGACCGCGCCCACCGGGGGCGGCGTGGGTGGAGGCCTGCTCCTCGGCCTCGGCTTCGCGACCGGCTGGACTCCCTGCGTCGGACCAACCCTGGGCGCCATCCTGACCTCCGGGTTGGATCACGGCGCCTCCGGCCAGGGCCTGCTCTTGATCTTCTTCTACAGCCTCGGCCTCGGCCTGCCCTTCCTCCTCCTGGCGGCCGGCTTCGAGTGGGCGGCGCCCGCCGTCCGGGCGCTCAACCGCCGCCGCCGGATGATCGACTTCGCCTCCGCCGGGGTGCTCACGCTGATGGGGCTGCTGCTGCTGACCAACCACCTGGCCTGGGTGACCATCCAGTTCAGCCAGCTGCTGCCCGAATGGGTCAACAAGAGCGTGGCGCTCTAGGCTGGAGAGGATGGACCTGGACCGGCTTCCGCCCCAGCTGCGCCAGCTCCTCGACGCGCTGGCCGGCGCGATCCGCACCCGCGAGCCCGCCATCCGGGCCAAGGTCGAGGCCCTCCGGCTGGCCCATCCCTCCTTCAATCAGGAGGAGCTCGCCGGCAAGCTGATCCGCGACACCCGGGTCCGGGTCGCGGCGACGGGGGCGGCCAGCGGCGCTGCCGCGATCGCTCCCGGGCTTGGCACGCTGCTCGCTCTCGGCGCCGCGACCAGCCAGGCGCTCTACGCCCTCGAGCAGGAGACCGAGTTGGTGATGGCGATCGCCATCATCTACGGCCACGAGCTGAGCGACTCGGACGAGCGGGTGCTCGAGGCGCTGGTCGTGGTGGGGATCGCCGGCGGCTCGGTCAAGCTCCGCGAGAACCTGCTCGTCGTCGGCGGGGAGAAGATCACCGTAGCCGCTTTCCGCGCCCTCCCCAAGGAATGGCTGGGACGCGCCGGCGGCCACATCCTCGCCCGCATCCTCACCCGCGTGGCTGGCTCTCGCGCCCTCTCCACAATCGGCCGGGTAGCCCCACTGGCGATCGGGATGGCCGTGGGCGCCGGCTTCGACTGGATCACCGTCAGCGCCCTCGGCAAGGCCGCGATGCGGTACTACGGCCCCGGCGGGCCGGCGGCGAAGGCTCCCCGTTTAGCGGGTAAGGATCGCGGCCACGTCGAACTTGGCGACTGACTCGATCTGGTCGAAGCGGCAGAGCTCGGGGGGCTTGTCGGGTCGCCAGCGCCGGAACCCGGTGGCGTGCCGGAAGCGCTGCCCGCCCTGCAGCTTGTCGTAGGCCACCTCGCAGACGAGCTCAGGCCGGAGTCCCACCCACTCCGACTCCTTGCCGGTGGACCAGCGGCTCTTACCTCCCGGCTGTCTTGGAGGGGGGAGGGCCCCCCTGCCGGCCGTGCTCGGCGAAGCCTCCGCGCGGCCTACCCCCCCGCGAGACCAGTCCTCTCCCCCATCCGCCTTCTTCATCCATTCTTCGGCTCCTTCGCGAAGCGGCTGCAGAGACTCGAGGAGCTTGCGCCGCGTGGCGGCGTCGAAGCTGGAGGTGTGGCCGACGTAGTGGAGGCTGCCCTTGTCGTCGTAGAGGCCGAGGAGGAGCGAGCCGAGCGAGCTGCCGTCCTTGTACAGCCGGTAGCCGATCACGACGCAGTCGGCCGTCCGCTCGTGCTTCACCTTGACCCAGCCCCGTTTGCCGGGAAGGTAGGGCTGCTCCCATGACTTGGCGATGATGCCGTCGAGGCCGGCCCCCTCGAAGAGGGCGAGCCATTCCCGGCCCACCGCCGGGTCGCGCGTGTACGGCGTCAGCAGGATCGGCGGTTTGACGTCCTTGAGAAGTGCCTCCAGGCGCTGGCGGCGGGCCGAAAGCGGGAGCGGCCGGAGATCCTCGTCGCCGATCGCCAGGAGGTCGAATGCGACCAGCTGGCTGGGGATCTTGTCGGCGAGCATCCGGACCCGCGATTCGGCCGGATGAAGGCGCAGCTGGAGGGAGTCGAAGTCGAGGCCGTCCTCGCCGACGATGATGATCTCTCCGTCGAGCACGAAACGCTCGGCCGGGATTGCGCGGATGCCCCCAAGCAGCTCTGGAAAGTAGCGCGCCATGGGCCGCGAGCCGCGGCTGACCAGGTCGACCTTGTCGCCGGCGCGGAAGACGAGCGTCCGGAAGCCGTCCCACTTCGGCTCGTACGACCAGCCGGGGCCCTCCGGAACCGACGGCTGCACCGCCGCCAGCATCGGCTCCATGTCCGGCTCGATGGGAAGTGGCACGGCGGCTATGTTAGTCAGCAGGTGAGAGACGAACGAGTCGACAAGCTGGCCGACATCCTGACCGAGTACTCGATTCCGATGGAGCCCGGCCAGAGGGCGGTCATCGAAGGGACGACGCTGGCCGAGCCGCTGGTGCTCGCCCTCTACGAACGGCTTCTCAAGAGGGGTGTCCTGGTGCGGCTGGAGACGGCCTACCCGCACGCTGCACAGATCTTCTACGCCAACGCGAGCCAGGCCCAGCTCGAATATCTGTGGGAGCCGGACCGCTGGCTGCGCGAGAACGTCGACGCCCGCTTCGCGATCCTCTCCGACGGGAACACGAAGCAGCTCTCCCGGGTGGAGCCCGCCAAGCAGGCGGTCGTCTCGCGCTCGCGCAAGCCGCTGATGGACATCTCGATGCAGCGCACGGCGGCCAAGCAGCTGCGCTGGATGGTGACGCTGGTCCCCACCGAGGCGTACGCGATCGACGCCGGGATGAGCCTGGCCGAGTACGAGGATTTCTACTTCGGCGCCTGCCTGGTCGACAAACCCGACCCGGTCGGCGAGTGGAAGGCCATGGCGGCCCGCCACGCCAAGCTGTTGGAGTGGATGGAGGGCCGCAACCTGGTCCACATCGAGGGCGAGGGCACCGACCTCTTCCTCGAGGTCGGGGGCCGCGTCTTCGAGGAGGCGAGCGGCAAGTTCAACTTTCCCGACGGCGAGTTCTTCACGGGTCCGATCGAGGACCGCACCCGCGGCGTCGTCAGCTTCAGCTATCCCGCAATTTGGCAGGGCAAGGCGGTCGAAGGGATCCAGCTCGTCTTCGAGGAGGGCCGGGTCGTTTCGGCGACCTCGCGGACCAACCAGGAGTTCCTGCTCCAGATGCTCGACGCCGACCACGGCGCCCGCGTCCTGGGTGAGCTGGGGATCGGCACCAACTACGGCATCCGCGAGTTCAGCGGCTCGATCCTGCTCGACGAGAAGATCGGCGGCACCGTCCACCTCGCCCTGGGAGCGTCCTACCCGGAGACGGGCGGGCTGAACGCGTCGGCAATCCATTGGGACATGGTCTGCGACCTCCGCCAGGGCGGCCGGATCACCGTCGACGGCGACCTGCTGATGGAGAACGGCAAGCTCCTCGTTTGAGCCGAATCGGGTGCGCGCCGCGCAAGCACCAGCGATACCCTCCGTTAGACCATGGGAATGGCGACGGTGGCCCTGGCCTCGGCGCTCCTCGCACTGGCCGCGCTGCTGGCCGGGCTGGGCGTAAGCGTTCGCGCCCTCAGCGGTGTCGACGGCAAAGCCCGTCCGGCCCTTCTCTCGGCCGGCGTCGGCGTGGGAGTCCTGGCTGTCGGGATCGGCCTGGCCCCCGAGATCCTCGGCCAGCAGACGCTGACGGTCGACGCTTCGACGGTGACGATCATGGCCGGCGCGGTGGTCGTTGCGGCGGCCGATGTCGTCGAGGCGATTCTCGGCGCGAGGCTGGTGCTCCTCGCCTGGCCCTCCAAGACGGCGCTCCATGACGGCGACGCGGCAATGGCGGCAGGCGATGCGGCCGGGGCCGCCACGGCCTACGCCCGCGCCGTCCGCCCGCTCGTCCGGGGCAAGCGCCGCCAGGCCGAGCTGGATGCCCGGCTCAGGCTCACCGAGGCGCTGGTCGGCTCAGGAGACCTCAATGGGGCGGCGATCAAGCTCCACGAAGCGCTCGCCAGCGCCCGCGAGCAGGGCGACCCCGAGGTCACCTGGGCGACGCTGCTCCGCGCCGTACTCATCGATTCCGACCTCGACCGCCTGCCGATGGCCAACCGCCACCTCGGCGAGGCCGCGACAATCGCCCGCGACCGGCTGAGCCAGAGCCACCTGGCCAACGTCTTCGCCGAACTCGCCTGGGTCGCCTACCTGGCCGGCGACCGGGAGCTCGCCGGGACCTGCATCGGCTGGGCCGGCCGCGCCGCCGGCAAGATCGACGGCAGCAGCGCCTTCGCCGCCAGCACGACGCTGCTCGCGGCGCACCTGGCGTTGGCTTCGGGCAACCTGGTTTCGGCCGAGTCGGCGCTGACGGCAGCCGCCCAGATGGCGCCCGCGATCGCCGATCCCGACCTCGACGCCGGGCTCCAGCTCGGCCGGGTGTGCCTCGCCTACCTGCAGGGCTGGAAGGATTCGGCCCGCGACTCCCTGCTCGCCTCCCTGCCGGGACTTCAGCGAGCGCGCTGGCGGAGCCGCCTGGTCCTACCCCTCGTCGCCCTGGCCCTGGAGGCGCGCCGCCAGGAGCGCCCGGCGGACGCGGCCGCCATCGGCACCCTGGCGGCCGGCCTGGCCGCCAAGGGCGGCACCCTTGCCGAGCTTGCGGCCCACTCCGCCGACCCGGCGTTCGAGATCAGCGCCGCGCCGCGGTTGGCCGAGGTTCGGAACCTGCTGGCCGAAGCTGTGCGGGCTTAGGGCTTGAACTTCTCGAGGAGCTGGGCCACCGTCCACTCGCCGTAGGCGCGGACGAGGTCGTCGCCGGCAACCCTCCAGATCGCGCCCAGGCTCCGCGGGCCACGAGCCGCGAGATCCTTCAGCTGGACCTGGGCATAGCGCGCGATGTCCGGCACGGCGCGGAGCTGCTCGGCCATCCAGGCGGCCCGCTCCTCGATCATGTCGGCCGGCTCGAGCGTGGCTGTCGAACGGGGCTCCATCGGCTCCGCCGCCTCAGCGGCTTTGGGCTCCTCCGGCGGGTCCGACTCGGCCGTGAGAGGCGCCTTGAAATCAGTCTCGGTGGCGATCGGCGCCGCATCGGCGACCACCACGGCGGGCTCGGCCGGCGCGCCATTGTCGTGGTGCCGTCCGGGGCTGGCCGCTGTCGATCCCATCGCGGCGCCCACCAGGGCCGCTACGTCAACCCCGGTCAGGCCCTTGATCATCGCTGCCGACTCGACAACTGTTCGGGTCGAGTTCTTGACGAGGTCGCTCGCGCCCTCCGAGCTGAGCACGGTCAGGTTCTCGATGTGCCCCATCGGTTCCGCGGCGGCACGGACGATCTCCGGCAGCGCGGTGAGGATGGTCTGGATGATGGCCGCCTCGTTGAACTGCTTGTAGGCGTCGGCTCGCATCGCCAGGGCCTTCGCCTCGGCCTCGCCCTTGGTGAACACGATGGCCGCCTCGGCACCGCCCTGGAGGCGAACCTGTTCGGCCTGGGCCTCGGCGGCGGCGATGGTCACCTTCTTCTGGCCCTGGGCACGCTGGACCGCGGCCTCCGCCTCGGCCTCGGCCGGGCGCACGGTGGTCGAGAGGAGCTCCTTCTGGGTCCGATCCGCCTCCAGCAGGGCCAGCTCGGTCTGCTTCTGGACGACGGCCTGCTGAGCCACCGCCTGCGCGAGCGGCCCGGCCTGGGCCGCGGTTGCCTGCGCCGACTGGACCTGCTGCTCGATCTCCGCCTGCTTGAGGGAGACGTCCCGCTGCGCGTTGATCTTGACCTGCTGGGCCTGGGCCTCCCGGACCGCCGCCTCCTGGTCGGCGGTGGCCTTCGCCATCCGGGCGTCGCGCTCGACGACGGCCAGGTTCTGCTGGCCGAGGAGCCCGATGTAATTGGACTCGTCGGTGAAGCTCTGGATCGTGAAGGCGTCGATCTGCAGCCCGGAGGTGGCCAGGTCGCCCTTTGCCGCGTCCTGCACCTGCTGGAGCAGCTTCTGGCGGTCCCGGATCAGCTCCTCCACCGTCAGCGTGCCGACGATGGCGCGAAGGGAGCCTTCGAGCACGTTCTTGACGATCGAGTCGACCTGGTCGTCCTTCGCCTCCAGGAAGCGCTCGGCGGCGTTCCGGAGCGACTCCACGTCGCGCCCGATCTTGAACGTCGCCACGCCCTGGACCTGGACCTTGATGCCCTGGCTTGTGACGGCGTCCTGGAGCTGCACGGAGATCTGCCGGGCGGTCAGCTTGAGCCGCCCGACCCGGTTCCGGATCGGGATGACGAAGGTCCCGCCGCCGACCACGACCTTGACGCCGCGGTCGCCGGCGGCGGACATGACGTTTCCCTTCTCATCGCGGACCTTGGCACCCTGGGAGCCGGCCACGATCAGAGCCTCGTTGGCGTTCGCCACCTTGTAGCGGCTTGCCACGTAGGCCAGGAGGAGGACGACGATGAGGATGACGGCGATCGCGAGCAGTGGTCCGCTCATGGTTCTCTGGCCTCCTGCGGGCTGGTGGCGCCGATCGGCGCGACGACGACATTGGAGCCGGCGATCGATTCGATCTTCACCGAGGCGCCGGCCGGGATCTGGGTGTCGGCGGTGGCGGTCAGCTCGTGTGACTGGCCCCCGTAGCTGAGCTGGACGGTGCCGAAATGGCCGGCCGGGATGCCGACCGCGACCCTGGCGGTCTGGCCGACGAGGTCGGTGAGGCTGAAGGGCTCGGCGCCCTGGCCCCGGGCGAGCACCCCGAACAGCACGAACACGAACCCGGCGCCGGCGAAGCCGGTGACGATGCCGACGATGGTGGCGACACCGGTCCCGGTGTGGAACACCTGGGTGCAGAAGAGACCGCCGACGCCGAACATCGAGATGAAGCCGAGCACCAGCGGCATCAGGCCGACGCCGCCGATGTCAACCCCGGCATGGAGCGAGTCGAGGACGCCGCCGAGCAGGTCGCCGACCACGACGCTCACCAGCAGCAGCCCGCCGCCCGCGATGAGGCAGATCAGGAAGATCGAGTCGGCCACCCCCATCGGCGGCAATCTTAGGCCAGGTCGTAGCGGAGAAAGAGGTGGGAGCCGCTTCGGCGGGCACTCAGGAGGCGGCCCCGGATGTCGATCCCGGGCAGCAACGAGGTGCCCTCGACGAGCCCGATCTGGGTTCCCGACCGCTGCCTCCCCGCCAGGGCCGGCGAGAGGGTCAGAAAGAGCTGCTCGATGAGACCCGCCGCCAGCAGCTGCCCGAAGAGGTGAGGTCCGCCCTCGGTCAGGATCGACCGGTAGCCCTCGGCATGCAGCGCCGCGACCACGTCACCTCCGGAAACCGTCTCGCCGGCGCCGAGGGCGATGACCCGAACCCCGCGCGGAGTGCGTCCCGCGAGGCGGGCGGCGCCGGCCGCGGTCGTCAGGATCAGCCCGCCGGCGAGCGCCGGCAGCGCCGGGTCGAGCGCGCCGCTGCCGGTGACGACGGCGAGCGGGGCGGTGGGCGGCAGGAGGAGGAATTCCCGCAGCCGCAGGTAGGCATCGGCGGCCGGCGGGTACACACGGCCGGCGCTCCAGACGTGGTCCGACTCGGCGCGGAGGGTGCCGGCCCCGATCAGCACCACGTCGGCGAAGGCGCGCAGCAAGCCCATCAGGAAGCGGTCGGCGGGCAGTCCGCCGCTGATCAGGCCGCCCTGCCCCGAAGCGGTGGGTGCGACGGCGGTGACGCCGTCGAGCGAGGTGACGAAATTGCCGTAGAGAAGCGGCCTGGCGAAGCCGAGCTCGCCGTCGTAGAGCTCGGCGAGCGGCGGCGGCAGCTGCTCAACCGGCAGGCCGGGCTCCTCGAAAAGAAGCTCGAGGAGACCGCTCAGCTCTTGCCCGTCCTCATGGCGCAGATCCGCAGGACCTTCGTCCGCAGTCCTTCCCGGGCGGGCGGCCGACGCCGGGCAGCGTCGCGATCTCATGGGTGTGGCCTTCGTCGCTCACTGCTGGCTGATCCTAGAGGTGTGACTGCCCTGAGCGCTCCCGCAGCCGCTTTCTCGCGCCGGACGGTACGCTCAAGGCGCTCACCTTCATGCACAAGCTCCTCTGGCGGCGACACTAGAACAGCGCATGGCTGACTTCGCCGCGATCGACCGTTACATCTCCGAGCACCAGGGCGAGTGGATCGCGGAGCTCGGCGAGCTCTGCGCGGTGCCCAGCGTCTCGGCCCGCCACGAGGGCATCGACCAATGCGCCGCCCTCGTCGCCCGGATGCTGGAGAAGCGCGGCTTCGCCGTCGAGGTCTCTCCCACCGGCGGCCACCCCGTGGTCCTCGGCCATGCGGGCGGGACCAACCGGACCCGAACCCTCCTCTTCTACAACCACTACGACGTCCAGCCGCCGGAGCCGCTGGACCTGTGGGAGAGTCCTCCCTTCAATCTCACCGAGCGGGACGGCGCGGTCTTTGCGCGAGGTTCGAAGGACGACAAGGGCGAGTTCGTCTGCCGTCTCGCGGCGCTCGACGCGGTCCGCGCCGTCACCGGTTCCTACCCCTGCGACGTCACCTGGCTGGCCGAGGGCGAGGAGGAGATCGGCAGCCCCAACCTCCCGGCCTGGGTCGAGCAGAACGCCGGCCGGCTTCGGGCCGACGCCGCGGTCTGGGAGGAGGGCGGGATCGAGGTCGACGAGACGCCCATCGTCCGACTGGGTGCCCGCGGCCTCCTCTATGTCGAGCTCTCCGTGAAAGTTCTCTCGCGCGACGCCCATTCCGGCCAGGCGAACCTGCTGCCGAACGCGGCGTGGCGGCTGGTCTGGGCGCTGGCGAGCCTCAAATCGTCCGATGAGCGAGTCCTGATCCCAGGCTTTTACGACAACGTCCGGCCGCCGAGCCCGCGCGAGGAGGAGCTCCTCGCGGCGATGGCGCCGGGGGCGGCCGACATCCGCGATGAGTTCGGCCTCCACGGCCTCCTGGGCGGCGTGACCGATGTCAGCCGTGCCTACTTCTCGCCCACCGCGAACATCGCCGGGATCGGAGCCGGCTACCAGGGTGAGGGCTCCAAGACGGTCATCCCGGCGCGCGCCTCCGCCAAGGTCGATTTCCGCCTCGTCCCCGACCAGGACCCCCACGACATCAGCGCCAAGCTTCGGCGCCACCTCGACGCCGGCGGCTTCGGAGGCGTCGCGATCGAGGTGCTCGGCGCCGAGCGGCCGGGCATCACGGACCCCGATGCCCCGGTCGTCCGCTTGAACGGCGAGATCGGCGTCGAGATCTACGGCAAGCCGCCCAGCATCGCGCCGCTCTCCGGAGGGACCACCCCGATGTATCTCTTCACCGAGCGCGGCGTCCCGGTCGTCGCGCCGGGCGTCGGCTGGGGGGCCATGAACCGCGCCCACAGCCCGAACGAGTTCATGCGCCTGAAGGACTTCGACCGGGCGGCGAAGCACATCGCCCGCCTGGCGGTCCGCTTCGCCGAATTGGACTAACGCAAAAGGAAGCCGGTTCCCAGCTCGTCGTTCGCCTCGAGGACGAACTCGTGGCGGCCGGTCAGGTGCGCGCTTCCCTCGACCTCGGTGATGACGCCACCTCCCGGGTCCTCCCCCACCACGCGGCCGAGGAAGGTCGAGCCGACGATGCTCCGGTGCGTCAGTGTCTCGCCCCGGGGCAGCTCACCGGTTGCGTCGAGGAGCGCGAGACGGGCGGAGGTGCCGCTGCCGCAGGGTGAGCGGTCGACCTCGCCGTCGGCGAACACGGTCACGTTGCGGTCGCCCTCGGTGAAGATCACCCCATAGATGCCCTCGATCTCGGGGTGGATGGGATGCCGCACCACATGCTCGGCCTCGATGTGCTGCTTCAGACCCCGGCCGAGCTCGATCAGCTGGGGCAGGTGGCGGGGCTCCACCCGCAGCCCCGCCTGGGCCGCCGGCACGATCGCGTAGAACGCGCCGCCATAGGCGATGTCGACCGTGAAGCGGCCCATCTTCAGGCCGCGCGCGTGGACATAGGAGGGCACGTTCCGGAAGCGCACGCTGGTGACCTCCCCGGCTCTCACCCTCGCCACCGTCGGCAGCCGCCCACTGGGCACGTCGACGGTAACCTGCGTCTCCGGCTCGACCGCCGGGATGCGGCCGCTTTCGACGGCCCAGCTGACCAGGGCGATGGTGCCGTGGCCGCAGGCGGTGCTGTAGCCGGCGTTGTGGAAGAAGACAACGCCGAGGTCGGCCGCCCCGTCCTCCGGTTCGGTGACGAAGCAGCCGTACATGTCGGCGTGGCCGCGCGGCTCGTTGACGAGCAGCCGGCGGATCTCGTCGCAGTTCTCCAGCGCCCAGCGGCGCTTTTCGAGGATCGTCGATCCCTGCAGGTCGGGTGCGCCGGCGAGCACGATCCGAAACGGCTCTCCGGCACAGTGGTAGTCGACGGTGGTGACCCTCATCAGCGGAAAGAGGGTGAAGGTTATTGCTTCGGGTCGAGCTTGATCGAGGCCGAGTTGATGCAATAGCGCAGGCCGGTCGGCGCCGGGCCGTCGTCGAAGACGTGGCCCAGGTGCCCGCCGCACTCGGCGCAGTTGACCTCGGTCCGGACCATGCCGTGGCTGCGGTCGGTCTCCTCGGCGACCGGCGCTCCCGCCGCCGGCGCGGAGAAGCTGGGCCAGCCGCAGTGGGCGTCGAACTTCGTCCCCGATTCGAAGAGCTTGGCGCCACACCCGGCGCAGAGATAGTCGCCGATCGTGTCGACGTGCTCGTACTCGCCCGTGAAGGCCCGTTCGGTTCCCTTCTCGCGGAGGACCTGGTACTGGATCGGCGTCAGCTCGGCCCGCCATTCCGCCTCGGTCTTGTTGACCCGGGTGGTCATCGGGTGGTCGCCGGAACGCGGCAGGTGGCCATCCCGCGCTTGACGAGGTAGCGCTGGTGGTAATCCTCGCCGGGGTAGAACTCGCTCGCCGCCGTGATCTCGGTGGCGATCGGCCGGCCGGTGTGCGACTGGACGCGTGCCTTCGAGGCGAGCGCCGCCTCATGCTGCTGGGGCGTGGTGTAGAAGATCGCGCTCCGGTACTGGTGGCCGATATCGGGGCCCTGGCGATTCACCTGGGTGGGGTCGTGGCTCTCCCAGAAGAGGTCGAGCAGCTGGTCGTAGCTCACCTTCGCGGGGTCGAACTCGACCTCGACGACCTCGGCGTGGCCGGTGCGGCCGCCGCACACCTCCTGGTAGCTCGGGGCGGCGACGTGCCCGCCCGAGTATCCGACGGCGGTTGCCGTCACTCCGTCGACGTTGGCGAAGTCGATCTCGACCTGCCAGAAACACCCGGCTCCGAAGATTGCCTTTTCCATGCCCTTACTGTGCCCGTTTAGTGGCATTCGTTACACGTTGCCTTCATTCCGAGGCGGCCGGTCGCCAATCCCGGAAGGCCCGGAGAAGGTCCGCACGGAGATCGGCGGGAACGTCGACCTCGGCAAGCTCGGCGACAACCCGCCCCGCGGTTCGGAGCTGGGCCAGGAAGGCGGTGCAGGCATCGCAGCCGGCGAGGTGCTCCTCAACGAGGGCGCGTTCTGCAGCGGGCAGCGCGCCCTCGAGGTAGTCCGTCAACAGCTGAACGACCTGGCGGCAGGTCATCGGAGATATTCCTCCAGCACCCGGCGAACGTAGGCGCGGGCGCGGTGGAGGCGGACCCGCTGGTTCACCTCGGAGATGCCGAGCAGCGCCGCCACATCCGCGGAGGGCAGCCCGGCGACGTCGTGCAGCACGATCACCTCGCGCAGCTTAGGCGGCAGCTCGTCGATCGCCGCACCGACCCGGCCGAGGACCTCGCGGCTGAGCAGCCGCGACTCGGGCAGGCCCGCCCAGTTGTCGGGCAGCGACGTCCAGCGTCCCTCCTTGTTGAAGCGGTCGGGGTCGACGATCGGCCCGCCACCCGGTTCGTCGCGGCGGAAGAGCGAGGTGAAGGGCAGGAGCCGCGACTCCCGCCGGCGGCGGGATCGCGCCACGTTGAGGAGGATCCCGAAGATCCAGGTCTTGAGTGATGACCTGCCCTCGAACCGATCGAGCCCGGCGAGAACCTGGAGCCAGGTCTCCTGGACCGCGTCCTCCGCCGCATCGCGGTCGCGGAGGTGGCCCATCGCCAGCCGGAAGAGCGGTCCGTGATAGCCGTCGAGCAGCTCCGCGAAGGCGGCTTCGTCGCCCGCCCTTAGGGCCTCCAGTTCCGGATCGGTGGTGAGGCTAGCCACGCCGGGCAAGGGATAATGGCGGGCTCCGCTGCCCCAGCGGTAGGCGATCGACATCAGGTCCGCTCAAGCTCGCCGTCGAGAAGAGGGCGCGCGACCACGATCAGGAGTCTGGAAACGTTGAGCCTGGCCACTTCTCCTCCAGGCTCAGTGCCGCAATGGGCCCGCGCGTTACAGAGCCGGGCGGCCGATGTCGGGCGGGCGAGATTCGAACTCGCGATCTCCTGGTCCCAAACCAGGCGCTTTGCCGGGCTAAGCTACCGCCCGCCGTCCGGAGCTCAGACTGCCGCGAAAGTCTACCGACAGTCCGGTTGGGTGGAGAGAAGAGGCAGCCCCCGCCCAGGGACTCAAGGAGACGGCCGAAAAGTAGGTTGGCTTCGGTCTACTCAGCTCACGACAGCCAGCCGCTCTCGAGAAGGGCTTTGATCGCCGCTCCCCGGTGGCTCCAGCGATGCTTGGTCGCGGCGTCCATCTGGCCGAAGGTCAGGCCCGCCTCGGGGACCAGGAAGACCGGGTCATAGCCAAAACCGGCCTCGCCCTGCCAGTCGGGCACCACCTCACCGCGGCGCTCACCCGCCACCGACCGCACCGGCTGCCCCGGTGCGGCGAGCGCGATCGTCGCCGTGAAGCGCGCCGTCCAGGGACGTGGCTCGCTGGCGAGCATCTCGAGCAGGGTGGCGGTGCGCTCGACCTGGGTTGGCCCGAGGCGCGCCGAGCGCAGACCTGGAAATCCTCCGAGAGCGTCGACCTCGATGCCCGAGTCGTCGCCGAGCGAGGGCATACCGGTGGCCTCCAGCGCTGCGAGGGCTTTGAGGGTCGCGTTCTCGGCGTAGGTCGAGCCGGTCTCCTCGACCTCGCCGGCGAAGGGGACGATCTCGTAGCCGGCGGGCCCGAGGAGCTCCTCGTACTCGCGGAGCTTGCCCGGGTTGCCGGTCGCCAGGACCAGGCGCCGGGAGCTCAAGTGGCCTTCAGGGCCTCCTTCTGGGCGGCGATCAGCTCGCTGATCCCCTTCCCCGCGAGCGCCAGCATCTCGTCCAGCTCAGGGCGGCTGAAGGGCTGGCCCTCGGCGGTGGCCTGGAGCTCGATCAGCCTGCCGTCCTCGCCCATCACGCAGTTGAGGTCGGTCTCGGCGGAAAAGTCCTCCGCGTAGTCGAGGTCGAGCACCGAGACGCCGTCGACGATGCCGCAGGAGATCGCCGCGACGTGCTGCCGGATCGGGTCGGCGGTGAGCATCCCGGCCTTCCGCATCCGGCCGATCGCCTCCGCCAGGGCGACGAAAGCGCCGGTTATCGACGCGGTCCGGGTGCCACCGTCGGCCTGGAGGACGTCGCAGTCGAGCGTGATCGTGCGCTCCCCGATGCGGCGCATGTCGACGGCCGCCCGAAGCGACCGGCCGATCAGGCGCTGGATCTCGTGGGTGCGGCCGCCGATCCGGCCCTGGGTCGCCTCCCGATGGCCCCGGTCGTGCGTCGCACGGGGCAGCATCGAATACTCGGCGGTGATCCAGCCCTGGCCGGTGCCGCGGCGGTGGGCGGGCACCCGGTCCTCCACGGTCGCGGTGACATTGACCCTGGTGCGACCGAACTCGACGATGCAGGATCCCTCGGCGTGGACGTTGGTTCCGAGCTGGATCCGCACCGGCCGAAGCTCGTTGGCGGCCCGCCCGTCGTGCCGAGCCAATCTAGCGGTGTGACTGCACCGCTATCAGGCTTTGGGAGCCTCGGCGGTTTCCTTCTTCGGCTCGGGCTCAGGCCCCGTGGCGGTGCTCGCCGCCGGCTGCGGGTAGCCCGCCCCGGTGACGGGGGCCTCCGGGTCGTGCGGCTCGGTCGAGCGGGCGAACTCGTCCTTCAGCTCGGTGGTCGCCTTGCGGAACTCCTTGATCGCGGTTCCGATCGCCCCGCCGATCTGGGGAAGCTTGCCGGGACCGAAGATGATCAGCACGACGACCAGGATGAGGATCAGCCACCAGTGGTTCAGTAAACCCATGTCTGGAGCCTATCTTGCCACGATTGCCCGGCGCCGCCCGGATCCGGCAAGGAAATTTACTGAACCGTGATCGCTATCGAAAGGATGCGGTCGCCCGCCTTGATCGCGGTGACGATCTGGGTTCCACCGAGCACTGTCCCGAAGTTGTTGAAGGCAGTGTCTCCGGGGCCCGTTCCCGGCCAGTCGGTCTTGAGCAGGAAGAACTGGCTGCCGTTGACCGGCCCTCCGGCGTCGCGCGCCATCCCCACCGCATTGGTGGTCCAGGGCAGGTCGTTGGTCTCATCGGGGAGCGTGTAGCCCGGCCCGCCGTGGCCGTCGCCCTGCGGGTCACCGCCCTGCACGAAGTAGGTGTCGACCCGGTGGAAAGTGAGGCCCGTGTAGTAGCCGTTCACCGCCAGCACGACGAAGTTGTTGACGGTTTGCGGGGCCTTGGCGGCGGGCATCGCGATGTCGATCTCGCCCGCCGTGGTGCTCAGCTTGGCGAGGTAGGTCTTGCTCGTGTCGATGCACATCCGGGGAGGCCCGGCAAAGGTGTGGGGGCCGGTCTTGGCGGCGGTCTTGCAGTTGGCGAAGGCGCCGGTCGGCTGAACCGCGATCGCGCGGCCCAGGGCATAGCCGGCGCCGATGACAAGCGCAACGACGATGGCGAAGGCGAGGAGCGAGCCCCAGCTAATCGGGAGCTGCTCGGGGGCGCCCTCGGCCGGGGCCGGCGCCGGGGCGCGGCGGGCCCGCCGGCGGGAGATCACCTGGCGTTCGGGGAGGCTTTGGCTCATGCGTTGAAGTGGCTCGCGATGGCCTGCGCCAGACCGCGAGTCGTGTATTCGCCGGCGATTATATCGACCCGCATCCCGAGCCTGCGGGCGGTGTCGGCGGTTACCGGGCCCATGCAGGCCACCTTGGTCGTCTCGAGCAGCGTGGCGAGCTCATCGCTCGCGAAGGCACCGGCGAAGTTGACGACGGTGGCGGAGCTGGTGAAGGTCACGACGTCGACCGGCTCCTTGGCGAAGAGCTTGTGCAGGGACGGGACGGCGCCGGCCGGGCAGGCGAGCTCGTAGACGGGCAGGATCTCCACCACGGCTCCTCGTTTGGCCAGGATGGCGGGCAGGCTGTCGCGGTTCTGGCGCGCCCTCGGCACCAGGATCCGGGCATTGGTCAGGTCCCAGTTGCCGAGCGTCTCGGCAAGTCCCTCCGCCGTGTATTCGCCGGAGACCAGCTCGGGACGGAGGCCGTGCGCCTCGAGGGCGCGGGCCGTCTCGGGACCGATCGCGCAGAGTCGCGAGTTGCGAAGCGACCGGGCATCGCGGCGGAGCTCGAAAAGCATGTCGAAAAAGATCTCGACCGCGTTGGCGGAGGCGAAGACGACCAGGTGGGTGTCGTCGAGACGCGAGATCGCGTCGCGGACCGGGGCGTCAACCCGGAGCGGACGAACCTCGATGGTCGGGATGTCGATGACCCAGGCGCCCAGCTCGGCCAGGTGGCGGTGGAACTCTTCCGCCTGGTGTCGGGCCCTGGTCACGAGGACGCGGCGCCCGTGGAGCGGCCGGCCGGCGAGGCTGTCGAGGCGGCTCCCCCGCTCGACCCCCGGACCGACGACCACGACCAGGTCGCCCTCCTGGTCGCCGCTCCCGAATGCGGCCAGGTTGCGGAGCGTGGCCAGGACCTTCCGCTGGCCCGGGGCGCCGGGGTTGAAGATCACGGCTGCGTTCCCGTCCGGTGGATGGCCTGCTGCGAGCAGGTCCGCGATGCGTGACCGCATCTCGCCTGCGGCGATCCGGAACGCCGAGGTGTCGCCGTTGGACCCGGGTTTGCCGATCAGGTCGGGTGAGATGCCGCTGATCGCCGGGCCGGCCGCCTCGACGAGCACCCCGGGCACCACCTCGAACTCGATCCCCTCGGCTTGCAGCGTCTCCGCCAGCTCCCCGCCGTCACCGAACGCGAAGGGGTCGCCGCGGTAGAGGACGGCGACCCGGTGGTCGTGCTTGGCGAGCTGGACGATCTCATCCGGCTCCGTCAACAGGCCGATCACGGCGCCCGGCCGGGCAAGCGCGAGGATGGCGACATCGACACCTGGTGGGTGGCGGATCACGTCAGCCGCGCGGATCGCCTCGGCCGCCCTCATGGTGACCAACCCGGGGCTCCCAGGACCGATGCCGACGAGATGGACCCGTCTCACAGCTTTCGCTCGACGACGTAGTCGGTGAGGCGCTCGAGGCTCTCCCGGGCGGACCCGTCGGGCAGGCCGCCGAGGTGGCCGCGAGCCCTCTCGGCATGCTTGCGCGCCTCTGCCAGCGCCCGCTCCGGGCCGCCCGAAGCGCGGACCGCGGCAACCACCTCGGCAACCCTGGCGGCCGGCAGCGGAATCCCGTCGGGAAGCCGCTCCGCCAGCTCGGCGAGGAGGAGGGGCAGGGTGGCGTGGCCCTCCAGCAGGTCGTGGCCGACGGGCTTGCCGAGCTCAGCCTCGCCCGCCGTGTAGTCGAGCACGTCGTCGGCGATCTGGAAGGCGAGCCCAAGCTGGAGGCCGTAGCGGCGCAGCGACTTCTGGTGGTCGTCGCCAAGCCCTGCCAGGCGGCCGCCGATCCAGGCGCTGGCGGCCAGCAGGGCGGCGGTCTTGGCCTCGATCCGCTCCCGGTACTCGGCAAGCGAGGGCCGGTAGCGGAACCGGCCCTCGCTCTGGGCGAGCTCGCCGCGGCAGATCGTCATCACGGCGCCGGCGATGGCGTCGACGACGGCCGGGTCGGCCGTCATTGCGGCCTGCTGGTAGGCCTTCGCGAAGTAGTAGTCGCCGACCACGATGGCCGGGGCGTCACCGAGCGCGGCGGCCACCGTCGGATGGCCACGCCGCACGGCCGAGTGGTCGATCACGTCGTCGTGGACGAGGGTCGCCGCATGGGTCAGCTCGACCGCGGCGGCGGCGTGGAAATGGGCCTCGGACAGACGGCCGAGTCGACCGGCCAGCAGCACCAGCGCCGGACGCAGCCGCTTCCCTCCCGCAGCGAACAGCTCGCCCATGGGAGCCGCCAGCCGCGGTCCGTCGGCCGCGATCGACTCCCGGATTTGAGCCTCGACGCGGTCGAGGTCCTCTGCGACCGGCCCGAAGAGGCCGGCTTCTAGCGCCCGTCCCAAAGATCGACCTCGATTACCTCGGGGACCTCCTGGCCGAAGAGGATGGTTGCGACCTCGTTGAAGCGGCGGGGAACCGCGGTGACGATCAGCTCGTGGTGCGGCCGTGACCCCGGCTCCGCCTCCATCCCGGCGTGCTTCAGCTGCCGCTCGACCTTGGCGGCCGTCGTCTGGGCGGAGTCCACCAGCTGGAAGGTGCCGGGGAAGACGCGATCGATCGAGCCGCGGAGCAGCGGGTAGTGGGTGCAGCCGAGAACGAGCACGTCGGCGCCCAGCTGGACGATCTCGGCCAGGTCGCGCCGGAGCGCGGCCTCCGCCCGCGGCGTGTCGGCGTCACCGTCCTCGACGATCTCGACCAGGTCCGGGCAAGCCTTCTGGTACACGCCCACCATGGGGTTGGCGTCCTTGATCGCGTGCAGGTACTCCTGGCTCAACTGCGTGCCTTCCGTGGAGATCACGCCCACCAGGTTCTTTTTGGTCGCCTCCACGGCCGCCTGGGCGCCGGGACCGATGACCCCGATGATCGGGATGTCGAACTTCTCACGGGACTGGTTCAGGGCCGCCGCCGTCGCCGTGTTGCAGGCGATCACGACGAGCTTCACATCGCGCTCCTGGAAGTACTCGATGATGTCGAACGCGAAGCCCTTGACCTCCTCCTGGTAGCGCGGCCCGTAGGGAAAGTGCTTCAGGTCGCCGAGGTAGATGGTCGACTCGTCGGGAAGCCGGTCGTGGATCTCGCGGAGAACCGTCAGGCCGCCGACCCCGGAGTCGAACACACCGATGGGACGCGGGTCAGCCATTCACGATCCTTTTAACGCTCCTGCGTCCCAATCGGTTAGGGGCCACACCGAATGGTGGGAAATGCCCGTTGGGCGCCAGTCGGACATCGACCTAGCTTGAGCTTTTCGCACGGCCGAGGTGGCCGGTCGCGGGCACCGGCCCCGCTACGCCAGCGGCGTGAGGCGGTAGCCCAGGCCGGGCACGGCCTCCAGCGCGACCCGCGCCGACTCGTTGGAGTTCAGCTTCCGGCGAAGCCGCTGCATGTGTGGGTCGACGGAGTGGTAGTCGACGTCGGCGAGGTAGCCCCAGACCTTCTCCAGCAGTTGCGCGCGGGTGAGGACGCGGCCTGCGTTGGCGGCGAGGAGCGCGAGGAGGTTGAACTCGGTCATGGTCAGCTGGATCTCCTCCTCCGCGATCCGGACCCGGCGGCTCTCGGTGTCCACCTGGACCCCGCCGACCACCAGCAGCCCCTCTCGGCGGCTGGCGGTCGGCGTGCCCTCCGCCCGGCGGAGGTGCGCCCGGAGTCGGGCGGTGAGCTCCCTGGCGTCGAAGGGCTTGGTGATGTAATCGTCGGCCCCCACCTCCAGCCCGACGACCATGTCCACCTTGGACGAGCGCCCGGTCAGCATCAGCACCGGGCAGAGAACGCCCTGCCGGCGGATCTCGCGGCAGACGTCGAGCCCGGAGATGTCGGGGAGCACCCAGTCGAGCAGGATGATGTCCGGCTCGCGAGCGACCGCGGTCCGGATACCGACCTGGCCCGCCGAGGCCTCGATCACCTCGAAACCATCGCGACGGAGGATCTCCGTGACCACGGTCCGGATGGCCGACTCGTCCTCGACGATCAGGACGCGCTTGCGCTGCTGCGTCGGCGCGGGTGCTTCGGGCATAGGGACCTTGGTCAGGACCGCCCCGGCGGCGCGAAGCCCACGCTGCGGCGTTCGCGCTCGGTTTTCTTCGCCCTCCGAAAGAGCACCACGCGGCTCGCGCCGGCATCGACCACGTCGACGTAATGCCAGCCCTCGGCGGACGCCGCGGCGAGCTGGTCGGGCAGCGTGCTGCCGTCGGTCAGCTGTTCGAGGCTGAGCACCTCGGTCCGGTACTCGAACTCGCGATCGCCGAGGCCGTTGGCGTGCGCCGGCCCGGACATGAGCGAGGTCGGCGCGGCGGGGATGTCCTCGGGTTCGTACTCGGGGTCCTCGTCAGGCTCGATCACCGGAAGCTCATCCGGGTCGTACTCCGACTTCCGATCGGGCATTGGGTTGGATTCTAGCGACCCTGGCTCAACTCCTGCCCTTAATGGCCGGAAGGGGTATCCTCAGCCACCTAGTTTCCTTTTTGGGAGGATGGCTCAAGAGCAGATGAGCTTCAGCATCGATCGGTACAAGGAAGAGTCGCGGAAGCTGGACACCACGGGCGTGCAGTGGGACCGGATCCGTGACTACCCGTTGAGCAAGGGCGATCTCTTCTTCCTCCATTACGCGATGGATGTCGAGAACCACGTTCCCCTCTACCTCTCCCACCTGCTGGTGACCCGTGCCTGCATGAACCCGGTCATAACCACCTTCCTCAGCCTGTGGGCGTATGAGGAACTGTGGCACGGCGAGAACCTCTCCCGCTTCCTGGTCGAGTACGGGATCCCGCTCGAGAACGACACCCGGATCCGCAACCTGCGCTCCGACATGGGCGTCTCGAACAGCCTCTCGATCCTCTCCACGATGCTCGCGTCCTGGGCGCTGGACGATTTCGCCGCGCTCTATCTCTCGATCGGGGCCTGCAACGAGCTGAGCACCGCCACCGCCTATGGCGCCCTCGCCCGCAACTGCGAGCATCCCGTCCTCAAGGACCTCCTGGCCCGGATCCAGAAGGACGAGCGGCGCCACTTCGCCTTCTACTACAACTCGGCCAAGGAGTGGATGACCGACAACCCGCGCGCCCAGCTGGTGGGCAAAATCGGCATGAAGCTCTTCTGGCAGGTCGTCGGCCAGGGCCTGAAGAACCAGGAGGAGGTCGACGCGATCTCGCTCTACCTCTTCAACGACGAGGCCGGGCTGCGTGACGTGGAGACGATCGACGAGAAGATGGGACGCCTGCCGGGCCTTGAAGGCATCCGGCTGATGACCAAGGCGCGCGAGGATGCCCGCCGCCGCAACGCCGCGAACCCTGAGTGGGGCTTCCGGCTGATCGAGAACGAGTCCTGGGCGAAGAAGTCAACCGAGGGCGGGTCCAACCTTTACAAGGGGCAGCTGGTCGGGGTGGCCGGCCTCGGCGGCGAGTCGGAGGACGATTACTGACGCTGCGCTAGCGCGGTCGCTCGTCCTCGCGCTCGGTCCGGATCGCGCATTCGATGCTGCAGTACACCCAGAAGCCACGGGTCACCAGCGAACCCTCGAGCGGCGAACCGCAGCCGGAGCAGAACTTGGCGCCCGGCCTCCGATCGCCCGTCACGGTCGCAAGCTCCTCGGCGCGAACCGGAGGGAGACGAAGCGGGTCGCCTGACCAATACCGCCCCGAGCGGTTATCCATACGTCAACCCGCCCACTAGCTTGATTGTCGGAAAAGGGACTGTCAAGGCTGTCAGGACGGCGCCTCCGCTTCAGTGCCCCCGGCGGGAGTCGAACCCGCACCTGTGCCGATTTTAAGTCGGCTGCCTCTGCCGGGTTGGGCTACGGGGGCAACCGAACTGTAGTGGCGGGTGCGGCGATCGGGTCGACCCAATGGGCGCAGGCGACCCGGCCGGGTCGCCGGCTGAGCGGATCCGTTGTCGACCTGATTGCCACACCCGCCACCTACATCAGACGAAGGTGCGGGATGCCTCGTCAAGCCGGGCGACAGCGTCCGGCGAGAGCTTTCGATCGAGCGCCTTGACGGTGTCGTGAAGCTGCTCCGGACGGCTTGCGCCGACGATCGGTGAGGTGATCGCCTCCCGCGTCAGCATCCAGGCAAGCGCCGCCTGGGCCGGCGTCATCGATTCCGCACCGGCCACCTCGACCAGCGCGTCGACGACGCCGAACATCTCCTCCGACCAGTAGCGGCCCTGGTACATCTGCCCGTAGTCGCCCCAGCCGAAGCGCGACTCCGAGGGCGGCTCCGAACCCCTCCGGTATTTGCCGGTCAGCATCCCGGCGCCGAGCGGGTTGTAGGGCATCACGCCGATGCCGAGGGCCTCGGCCAGCGGCAGCAGGTCGCGCTCCGCCTGTCGAAAGAGCAGGTTGTAACGGGGCTCCAGGGCGGCGATCGGCGCCAGCCGGCGCTCGGCGACGATCGCCTGGGCCAGGCCCAGCTGCCAGGCGGTGAAGTTGGAGATGCCGACGTAGAGGATCTTGCCGTCGGCGTGGAGGCGGTCGAACGCCTCCATCGTCTCGTCGAGCGCAACGCTGTCGTCGAAGTGGTGGATGTAGTAGACGTCGATCCGGTCGGTCTGCAGCCGGCGAAGCGATGCCTCGCAGGCTTCGATCATGTGCTTGCGGGACGCCCCTCGGTCGTTAGGACCCGGTCCCATCGGGCCGTTGAACTTGGTCGCGATCACGAATTCGCCACGCCGGCCCTTGAGCCACCGTCCGACGATCTCCTCCGTCGACCCCGCGGTCTTCAGGCTGGGCGGCACCGGGTAGACGTCGGCGACGTCGAAGAAGTTGAAGCCGAGCTCGGCCGCAGCGTCCATCACCGCGATGGAGGCGGGCTCGTCGCACTGGGCGCCGAAGACCATCGTGCCCAGGCAGAGCCGGCTGACCTTGAGGCCGTGGCGGCCCAGGTTGACGGTGTCCATTCACTTTCCCTCCCCATAGTCGTAGAAGCCCCGGCCTGTCTTGCGACCGAGCTCGCCCCGCTCCACCTTCTCGCGCAGGATCCTGCTCGGCTCGGGGCCCTCGCCGAGGCGGTGGCGGTCCTCGAGCACGCCGTAGAACACATCGATGCCGCTGAAGTCGAGGAGCTCGAACGGCCCCATCGGCCAATTGAGGCCCTTGCGGACGGCGATGTCGATGTCCTGGAAGGTCGCATAGCCGCCCTCGAGCAGGCGCAGCGCCTCCTCCATGGCTTCGACCAGGATCCGGTTGACCACGAAGCCGTGCACCTCCCGGCGGATATGCACCGGCACCCGATCGATGCCGCGGACGAACTCCATCGCGGTGGCGATCGTCGCGTCCGAGGTCTCCGGGCCCTGGCCGACCTCGCAGAGGGGCATCACGGTCACCGGGTGAAAGAAGTGCAGGTTGCAGCAGCGGTCCGGCCTCCCGGTCACGGCGGCAAGGCGGCTGATCACGATGCTGCTCGAGTTGCTGGCGAGGATCGCGTGAGCCGGCGCCGCGGCGTCGGCCCGGGCGAAGATGTCGCTCTTCACCGCGAAGTCCTCGAAGACGGCCTCGATGACGAGGTCGGCGCCCCGCGCGGGAGCGTCGAGGTCGGTGCCCAGGCTGATCGCCTCCAGCGCCCGGTCGGCTGTCTCCTTGCTGTAGCGCTCCTTTTCGACGCCCCGTGCGACCAGCTTCTCGTTCTGCGCCCGAGCCCGTTCGAGCTGCTCGTCCGAGGCGTCGACCAGGAAGACCTCATGGCGGCCGCTGAGCGCGGTCTGGAGCGCGATCTGGGAGCCCATCGTGCCTCCCCCGACGACCAGGACGTTGCGCACACTCGCCATCTCGCCCCTCAACATAAAGGGAAGCGAAATGAAGGTGAGCATGGACCGCTTCCAGACGGCCGTCGAGGCGGCCATCGACTCCATCCCGGAGACCTTTCAGCCCTACCTCGACAACACCCAGTTCGTCATCGAGCCGCGCTCCGAAGGGGGGCTCCTCGGCCTCTATGAGGGAGCGACCGCCTTCGAAGCGGGCGAGTGGCTGCCGGAGCGGGTGACCATCTACAAGGCCGAGCATGAAGCCGAGGCGGACACCTGGGAGGAGCTCGTCGAGGAGGTTCGGCGGACGATCCTGCACGAGGTCGGCCACCATTTCGGGATGGAGGAGGACGACCTTCCCTATTAGGTCTTGCTGAGTCCCCAGTAGCCGCGCTCCCAGTGAACCAGCGGCTCGCCTCCACCCCTCCCCACCGCCGTGACCGCCCCGACCACGATCTCGTGGTCGCCCCCCGGCTGGCGCGAATGAACCTGGCACTCGACCCAGGCGACCGCGCCGTCGACGACCGGCAGCCCGTTCTCGCCCAGCCGGTGAGGCACCTCGCGCCAGGCGGGATCGGCCGCCGGGGCCTGGCCCGAGAACCGGTCGGCCAGGAACTGCTGGCCGCGGGAGAGCAGGCTGGCGGTGAAGGCGCCGTGCGCGACGACGGCGTCGCGGGTCGCCGCCAGGCGGTCGAGGCAGACCAGAACCAGGGGCGGGTCGAGGGAGACCGACGTGAAGCTGGTGACGGTCAGGCCGCGAAACCCGCCGCTGTCTCGGGTGCTGACCAGGACCACGCCGGCGGGGAGGCGCGCGAGCGCATCCCGCAGGTTCTCCTGGTCCACGGCAGGAAGGCTACTTCAGCGTGAAATGGCCGGACCGGTGAGAACGAGCTCGCGGAGCATGCGGGCCATCTCGCGAGGCAGCACGCCCTTGACGAGGAAGAGATCCGCGCCGGCCTCGATCGCCCGTCTCCGACTTCCCGCATCGTCGACCGCCGAGAGGACGACGATCCGGGTCGCGGGCGCGCCCGAGCGGATCAGAGGTATCGCGTCGAACCCGCTCAGGGCAGGCATCATCAGGTCCACCACCGCGACGTCGGGCTGGAGATCGATCGCGAGGTCCACCGCCTGTCTTCCATCCGGCGCCGATCCGACGACCTCGAAGGAGCCGTAGACCGAGAGGGCGAAGCGCAGCATGTCGACGATGTCTCCGTGATCGTCGGCTAGCAGCACCCGTAGCACCGGGTCCACCTCCACGGTGGGAGGCACGCTAGCAGCCCGACTGCAAAAAACAGCGCCAAAAGTCTGGGCAAACTCACAGCCGATCCTCAGCCCAGCTTCAGGTTCGCCCCTCACCATTTCGTTTCAGCCCGGTTCACCGACGCCGGGCGATGGAAACAATTCCGAAGGAGCTGCAACACGTGAGCAAGATTCGAGTCGCAATCGCCGGCGCCGCGGTCGCCGGTTCGATGCTGGCCGGCGGCGTCATCGGCGCCGCACTCTCTGGCGCGAGCGTGATCGGGGCGTCGGCGGCAACGCCGAGCCCGTCCGCCACCAGCACACCATCCACGACCGCTCCCTCCACCACCCCGAAGTCCAACGAGGATGCTACCCACGAGAAGGGTGAAACCGCCGCCCAAGAGACCGCCGAGGACAACGGCACCGCCCACGTCGGTCGCGGACCGGGCGGCGGATCCAATGAGGACCCGACCCACGAGGCCGGCGAGAGCGCCGCTCGGGAAGCGGCAGAGGGCGCCGGGACGACGACCCCGACCAACTAGTCGAGAAGCGACAACCCACCTCGCGACGCCTGGGCGGAGAGGGAAAAGTTCCCTTCCTCTGCCCGGGCTTCTCTATTTTTCGGCCGCCTGCGTTCGGTGGCGGCCGGGAAACCTCGAGCGCTCAAAGGGCGCGTTGATCGAGTCGTGGCGGCGGAGCTCCGAAACGTGCCGCCCGGGAGTGACGTTGGCGGTGGCCTGGTAGGCGACCTCGATCAGGGAGCCGTCCTTGCCTGCCAGCCAGTAGACCCCCGCCTGGAATCCCATGCCGATGAAGTCCTGCCAGAGCAGGAGACCATCGAGCTCGTTGGCTCCCGGCGTCAGGTCCCAGACCGAAAGCGCGATCAGCTCCTCCCGGGTGTAGCCGAGCAGCTCGCTCGCGGCGTCATTGGCAGCGATGTACTGACCCCGGTCGTCGGCGACGAGCACAGGTTCCGACGACGCCAGCGCGGCATCGAGTGCCTCGGAGCTCAATTCAGGTGGGTTTCAGAAGGAGCGGATCTTGAGGGGCTCACGCAACAACCCACCCAGCGGCGTTGGCGGCTCGTCCAGGTAGGCGACGGCCGAGGAGACTGCCCCGAACCCCGGCTGAGCCTCCCGCTGCGATCCCGGCGCGACGACCCAGGGCTGCACTTGTGAGGGCCCGAATCCGGTGCTTGCCGCCGCCGTCGCCACCGTGCCGGCCATCGCCACGATGACTGCGGTGGCAGCGATCAGACCGTGAGCGGGGCGCCACCGCCTGACTCGCCACCGCGACCCCAAGCTCACCGCGCCAGCATAGCATTTTATTAGTGAGGTGCTATCACCTTTCAAGGCTCCTTCTCGCGTGCCTCGAATCGAGAACAGGTCAGGGGAACGCTGCTGACCGCACAAAAAAGGGCAGTCCGCCAGCGGGGGGAACCTGCTTGGGCGGACCGCGCCTCCGAACGCGGAGCCTAACCAGCCCGTCCCGCCGAATTCAATGACCGCGGTCGCGCCTCGGAGTGACTTCGGGTCAGCGAGGTTCGGACCCGGTTCAGCAAAGCAGTGTTTCCATCGAAAGCAACGGGAACTACACTGCCGAGTGGGGCGACTTGGACACCACCACACCGTCCTAGCCGCCCCGCTTGACCTGGCTCACGTTACGGGGTCCCTCCCGACAGATCAAGCGCGCTCGGTAAGGGTTCTGCCGTAATCGGCCGCACGACCTGAGGTCACTGATCGCAGGCGCGAGAACGCCTACGGTCTTCCGGGATGGATGATCCAGGCGGAACGGGTGGTCGCCTGATCCGGCTCGAGAAGGCCGCTCTCGACCTCGCCGATGTAGTCGAGGACCTGGTCCGCGACATGGAAACGATCTCGATGAACCTGCCCGAGAGAACCAAGCGCACACACGAGCTCGGCCAGGTCAAGCGCGCCCGCGAGCTCGCCCGGGCGGTCCGGGGTGCGGTTGCCTCGGCTCGGCGACAGGCTCCGGGAAGCCTGTCCGATTCCCCGCCGCCCCCTTCGTCGTAGAGGCACAGGCGGGCTGAGGAGCTCGCCGACCTGGCGGGAGTCGTTGCTTCCCCCAGCCGACCTTCAAAGGCCTCGCTTTCGGATTGGAGGCGACGCCGAGAATCGAACTCGGGATGGAGGTTTTGCAGACCTCTGCCTTGCCACTTGGCTACGTCGCCGGCCGATCAAAGATTCTAGCCGCCGGTACCTGTTCGATCCCGCTCGGGCAGATCCGCGCGGTGGACAGGTGGGAGTCGAACGTGCTCCCTGTATATTCAGGTCGGCGTCACCGTCAGAGATTCTTCAGGAGGCCCATTGATGGGTGTGTCCCCGATCAAAATGCCCCAGCTGGGTGAATCCGTCACCGAGGGGACCGTCGATCGGTGGCTCAAGAAGGAAGGCGACTTCGTCAAGAAGGACGAGCCGCTGGTCGAGGTGGTGACCGACAAGGTCAACGCCGAGATCCCCTCCCCATTCGAAGGCACCCTCATCAAGATCTCCGTCGCCGAGGGCACGACGATCGCGATCGGGACCGAGATCGCCCAGATCGAGGTCGAGGGCGCCGGCACGGTCGAAGCTGCAACGCCCGCCGCCGCCGCACC
>DATCPJ010000167.1:0-4079 GCA_036570145.1 Candidatus Dormiibacterota bacterium | reverse complement strand
GAGGAGGTCGACGACGCCTTTGAAGGCTGCCTCGGAGCCGATCGGCACCTGGATCGGGACGGGCTTGGGTCGGAGGACCTGGCGCAGGGATTCGACGGTGCCGAAGAAGTCCGCGTTCTCCTTGTCCATCTTGTTGACGACTACGAGGCGTGGCTTGCGGTCCTTGTTGCAGTGGTCCCAGGCGATCTCGGTTCCGACGGCGAGGCTCGCGTTGGCGCTGACGACGACGAGAGCGCCCTCCACCGCATGTAGGCTGCTCACGACCTGCCCGGCGAAGTCGAAGAAGCCTGGCGTGTCGACCAGGTTGACCTTATGGCCGTCGTGCTCGACGCCGGCGACCCCGAGTCCGATCGAGATCCGCCGCCGGGCCTCCTCCGGCTCGAAATCCATAGTCGCCGTGCCGGCGTCGGTGGAACCCATCCGGGCGATCGTCGCGGTAGCGTGCAGCAGTGCCTCGGCGAGGGTCGTCTTGCCGTCGTGTGAATGGCCCAAGATCGCTACATTGCGGATCTTGTCCGGGCCATACCTGGGCACGAAGGTTAAGTCTAGATCGAGCGATAGACAGGCCCTTCGGGCAGTTTGTCAGGACATCCCCTGGGGTAAGATCAACGAGTTCATGACCAAGCGACAGGCGACAGTCGACGAGATCGTGGCGGCCATCGAGTCGGCCCGCGACAAGGTTATGGCCGACGAGGTCAAGTCACTGACCAAGCTGGGGATCCCCAAGGCGATGGCCTACCAGGTCATTGCGAACCGGTTCCACCAGACCGCCGCCAACCAGGACGAGGCCGAGCCGGACTTCGACGCCGGACCGACGCCCTCCTGGGAAGAGATCGGCTAAGGCCGGCTGCCGAAGAAGGCCGCCGGAGCTTTGGCGCCCAGGCGCCCGATGCGCGCGTCAGCTTCTGCGGTGCTCGCTTACGCAGCTCCGCTGCGCGCGCTGCGGTCCTCGGCGCTTCCTTCGCCTCGAGCGCCTGGACGCCAAACGGCCGCGTCGCTTCGCGCCGAGCTGGCCTACGGTCTCTCGCCGACCTTCTTCAGCAGCCCGCCTGCTGACGGATGAACCGCGCGCAGCGGGTCACGCGGCTCCTCTCGATCCTCTCCGAGGTCGTTCGGCATCCCGGCCAGCACCCCGCCGAGCTCGCGGACACGTGCGGCGTGTCGGAACGAACGCTCCGGCGTGACCTCCATGAGCTGCGCAGCCTTGGATTCGAGCTCGGCTATCTCGACGGCTACCAGCTGCAGGGCCGGCTCAACCTCGACGGGAGCTTCACGCCGCGGACGTATGCTCTCCCGATCGTCTACGAGCAGCAGCTCCGCCTTCTCCGCTCCAGCTTCCCGGAGGCATTCGCCGATGCGGTCCAGGCTCGCGTGGAGTCGGCGGCGCCGGCGGCCCTGGCGCAGCTCTTCTCCAGAGCAATCGAGCAGATGAAGGTGGGTATGTAAAACGTGGAACAGCAACCTCCCCTGGTCCTGGTCAACAGTGGAGAAGACTCCGACTTCTATTACGCGACCCGCTTCCTGGCCCACGACCCGGCCCTTTACCTCCGCTTCGGCGAAGGAGACGACCTTCTCGTGCTCAACATCCTGGAGCTCGAGCGCGGCCGGCAGACCAGCACCGCCAAGAAGGTGATCGACCGGGCCGACCACGGCTGGGAGGAGGACCGTGACACCTACCGAAGTTGGGCGAAGCTGGCCGCCCGGCTACTCAAGGAGCGCGGTATCGACCGCGTGCGGGTGTCGGCCAAGCTGGCGGCCGGCTACTTGGAGGAGCTGCGCGCCCAGGACGTGGCAGTCGAGATCGAAAAGGAGCTCTTCGTCCGCGAGCGCCGCCATAAGGACGCCGACGAGGCGGAATGGATCCACGGCGCCCAGCGGGCCGCCGAGGCGGCGGTGGCCGAGGTGGCCGGCCTTCTCGGCGCGTCGGATGTCGTCGGCGGGATGCTCGAGCTTGACGGCCGGCCGCTCACCTCCGAGCGATTGATGGCGGCGGCGCAGGCCGCGCTCAACGAGATCGGCTACGGGTGCGAGGACATGATCGTGGCGGGCTCCCCCGAGTGCTGGATGCCGCACTACCGAGGAAAGGGGCCGATCCGCGCCAACGCCCCGGTGATAATCGACATCTTTCCGCGCGGCCGCGTCTCCCGCTACCACGGCGACCTGACCCGGACGATCGTCGTGGGCGAGGTGCCGGACCAGGTGCGGCGGATGTACGAGGTGGTGCTCCAAGCCCTCGACGCCGCCATCGCGATGATCCGACCGGGGGTGACCGGCCGGGCGGTCAACGACGAGGTCTGCCGGGTGTTGAAGGAAGGCGGCTTCGGCGCCGCCTACAAGGGCTTCGCGGCGCCCGCGGGGACGCCGACGATGATCCATTCGACCGGCCATGGCGTCGGTCTCGACGTCCACGAGCTGCCCAACCTGCGGCCGACCGATGTCGCCCTCGAGGAGGGAGACGTCGTGACGGTGGAGCCCGGCCTCTACCTCGAGGGGCTGGGAGGCGTACGGGTTGAGGACAGCGGAATCCTCACCGCCACCGGCTTCCGCAACTTCACGTCGATCAGCCGGAGCCTCGATCCGCGCGCCTACATGTAGCCGCCGCATGTAAAGTATGCGTTGACGTGACGCCCGATCGCAATGCCGGCGAAAGCCTCGGCGACCGCGTCCGCAAGCTCCGGATGGAGCGCGGGATGAGCCTCGCCAAGGTGGCCGGCGCCGACTTCAGCCGTGCCTTCCTGAACCAGGTCGAGCTGAACAAAAGCCGGCCCTCGGTCCGTGTCCTGCGGGTGATTGCCGATCGCCTCGGCACCCCGGTCGACTACCTCCTCGATGGGTCCACTCCCAGCCTCGACCGCCAGATCGCACTCGAAAAGGCGCGCCTGGAGCTGGCCAGGGGCGATCTCCGTCGCTGCCTCTCGGTCATCGAGCCGGCGCTCGACGCCAAGGAGTGGCCGCTCGGTGTCGACGCCCGGCTCTGCGCCGGGGAGGCGATGCTGAGGCTCGGCCGCGGCGAGGAGGCGACCCGCCTCCTGGAGAACCAGCGCCCGGTCATCGCCGCCCACGGCGACCAGCACCGGCTCCAGCGCCTCGACGCCATCCTTACCGGCGGCAGCCACCGGTTGGATGCCGAGGCCCACGCCAAGCTTGGCGTCGCGCTGCTCCGGGACGGCGACGGCGCGGCCGCCCTGGAGCACCTCCGAGCCGCGCGGGTCCTCTTGGGCGGCTAGGGCGCGGCCACGCTGCGGCTACTCCCCGGCCGGGAAGGCGAAGGTCGGCGGCGGGGTGACCTCCGGCGGCACAACCTCGAGGACGACCAGGGTGTGGGCCCCGAGGACGATGTTGCGCGGGTTGCCGGTGTACGGCTTTCCGTCGACGAAGATCTCCAGCTTCTGGTCCTTGGTCAGCACGGTCGCGCCGATCTGGGTGTTGCTGAGGGGCTTCTTCCAGATGTCGAAGATGTTGCCGAGCGTGAATTTCCGGGCGGCCGTGCTCTTGGGCGCCTCGATGTGAATGACACCGTCGGTCGCATGCGTGTGCATCCAGTAGAGGCATTGGGTCGTCTGGTCGATCCCGACGCCGGCGGGAAGGGTGGTCTCGTTGCCGTTGATGAGGATCGAGAGGTGGGCGTGATAGTGGACGGCCAGCTGCTCGCTCGTCTGGCAGGGGATGCCATCGATCGTCTGATCAGTCGAGGTTCCCCCGCCGCTCCGGGCGTAGGCGACGATCAGAACGATCATCCCGACCACCAGGAGGCCGCCGACGACGATCGGGAGCAGCGGCAGGTGTTCGTACCAGGCCTTGCGGGTCTGGACGCGCGAATACCTGCGGGCGGCGCCTTTACGGACCTTGGTCTTGCTCAACTGAACTCCAGGCGGGGCATTGCTTAGGGACTCGGCAGGCGGGCGGGCCGGCTCACCGGTGCCTGTTAGAATACCCATGTTCCTTTCTGGTCCCGGCCGGAGTGTTTCCGTTGAGCCCGGGGCCTGATCCACGGAGAGGAGAATTTCCAACCCAAATTGCAGCGCGACTACGAAATCCTCTACATCGTCCGTCCGGACGTCGAGGAGACCGACCTTCCT
>DATCPJ010000166.1:0-1835 GCA_036570145.1 Candidatus Dormiibacterota bacterium | reverse complement strand
CGATGCATCTCGTGGGTCCGGATCTGGATCTCGATCGGGTCCCCCGAGTGGGAGATGACGGTCGTGTGGAGCGACTGGTAGCCATTCGACTTGGGCATCGCGATGTAGTCCTTGAACCGCCCCGGCATCGGCTTCCAGAGTGAGTGGACGACCCCGAGGACCCCGTAGCAGTCCTTGACCGAGTTGACGAGGACCCGCATCGCGAGCAGGTCGTAGATCTCGGCGAAGTCCTTGAGGTCGCGGCTCATCTTCTGCCAGATCGAGTAGGCATGCTTCGGCCGGCCCGAGATGTCGGCGTCGATCTCGATCTTCTCGAGCTCCACGGCGAGGATCTCGCGGAGGTCGGAGACGACCGTCTCGCGGTCCTTCCGCTGCCGGTTGATGCGCTTGACGACGTCCTTGTAGTCGTTCGGCTGGAGGTAGCGGAAGGCGAGGTCCTCGAGCTCCCACTTGATCTGCCAGATGCCCAGGCGGTGAGCCAGAGGGGCGTAGATGTCGAGCGTCTCGCGGGAGATCTTCACCCGCTTCGGCTCGGGCAGGAACTCGAGCGTGCGCATGTTGTGGAGGCGGTCGGCGAGCTTGATCAGGACGACCCGGATGTCCTCTGCCATCGCCAGCAGCATCTTCCGGATGTTCTCGGCCTGGTGCTGCTGCTCGGAGCGGATCGAGATCCGGCCCAGCTTGGTGACGCCCTCGACCAGCTTGGCGACCTCGGGACCGAACTCCCGGGTCAGCTCCTGGCCGGTGAGGTCGGTGTCCTCGACGGTGTCGTGGAGGATGGCGGCGACGATGGTGGCGGCATCGAGGTGCAGCTCGGCGAGGATGCTCGCCACCTCGAGCGGGTGGTTGACGTAGTCCTCTCCCGAGAGGCGGTGCTGGCCCGTGTGAGCCGCGGCCGCGCGCCGGTAGGCCTTCTCGACCAGCTCCCGGTCTTCGGGCGGGAGGTGCTCGGCGACCCGGAGGAGCTCGGAGACGGTCATCCGGCTGATCTCCAAACCACGCGTGAAGCTTACCCACGAACTGCGAACCCTTCAGTAGAATTGGCGCCGCCATGAGGGGCCGCGGGCTCAGCCTTCAGCTTGCCCTCTTCGCGGGGGCCGGCCTGGCCGTCCTCGCGGGGGCAAGCTTCAACATCCAGGGATACCGGGGCGAGACGGCGCTCCTCGCGATCCTGGCCGGGGTCGCCGCCTGGGCGGGCGGTCTCCTCTTTCGGCAGTGGAAGGTCGCCGTCAGCCTGGGCCTCCTGGCGATTGCCTTCACGGCCATCGAGGTCCATTTCGCGCCCCTTGCCTTCTTCGGGATCAACACCGTCGGGCTCCTCCTCCTCGGCCTTGGCGGCGTGCTCACGACGCTCGGCTACGAGCGGGTGACGGAGGCGATGCGAACTCGGGTCCGCGAGGTCGAGGCGCTGAACGAGGAGCTCCAGGAGCAGCACCGGATGTTCCTCGCGGCGACCGAGGACCCGGGCATCAACTTCGGCGACCTGGCGACGCTCTCCTCAGCGACCGCGCGGCAGGTCGGCGCCGACTTCTGCATCTACTACCTTTCGACGGCCGACGGCCGCCAGTTCGTACCCCAGCTGCCTGGCTCCGGCTTCAGCAGCGGCCGTCCCCAGCCCCTCCTGCCGCGGAAGGAAGGCGGCGACCAGCTGATCAACCCGCTGGCCGCCAACCAGGAGTTCTACGCCGAGGATCGCGAGCGGATCACCCACGTGGCGCGCCTCTTCACTCCCGGGCTGAAGCTCTCCAACGTGCTGGTCGAGCCGATGCTCATGGCGAGCCGGCTGGGCGGCTTCATGGTCGTCGGGAACAAGCGAGGCGGCTTCGACCCGGACG
>DATCPJ010000165.1:0-8737 GCA_036570145.1 Candidatus Dormiibacterota bacterium | reverse complement strand
CCCAGCCGCATCCGGCGTCTCGGCGGCAGCGGGTGCTTCCGCCGCAGCCGAAGTCTCCGGCGGCAGCGATGTCTCGGCCGTTGCCGGCGTCTCTGCAGAGAGCGGCGTCTCGGCCGCGGCCGGCGTCACGGGCTCCGCAGCCTCCCAGGCAGGAGCTGTCTCCGGCTGGTAGGCGGGCATCTGCATCGTGCCACCGACGTCCGCGTCGGGCGCCTCCCATGCCGGCGCCTCGGCGGCGGGCGCCTCGGCCGGGGAAGCTTCGTCGGCCGGCGCGTCGGCTGTCATCTGGTCGGCCGTCATCTCTTCAGCCGTCATCGCTTCGGCCGGTGCTTCGGCTGCAGGTATCTCGGCTACCGGCGTTTCGACGACAGGCACTTCGGCGGCCGGCTCCTCGACTGCCGCCGTTTCGGCGACGGATGCTCCGGCCGCGGCCGCGTCGGCGGCCGGTGACTCCCAGGCAGGGGTGGCCGAGGCCGGCGTCGCGCCTGCCGGCGCCTCCCAGGCGGGGACGGCGGGCGCATCGGTCTCGGCGGCGGCCGATGGAGCCTCCCAGGCCGGCGCGGGTGGCGCGGAGGGCGCAGCCGGAGTCTCAGCGGCTGGTGCGGCCCAGGTTGACACGGGAGGCTCGACCGGAGTCGCCGGCGCCTGCCAGGCTGTGGCCGGCGAAGAGGCCGGAGCCTGGGAGGCGGGAGCTTCCCAGGCCGGTGCCGGTGTCGAAGCTGGGCCCGCGGGAGCGGCCGGCTGGGCCGCCGGGGCTTCCCATACCGGTGCTGCGGGGGCGGCCGGGGTCTGCGGAGCGGACGCTTCCCAGGCCGGGGCCGGGGCCGGAGCGGGGGCGGGGGCGGCCGAGGGCGCCTGCCAGTCCGATGCCGCGGGAGGCGCCGGGGAAGCTGCTCCTGTTCCCGCCGGAGCCTCCCAGCCGGAGGCCGCGGCCGGTGGCGATGGCGGAGCCGACGGGGTGGCCGCCGGAGGCGGAGCCCAGGTGGGGACCGAGGTACCCGGCGTGGCGGCCGCGGAAGTCGCGGGCGGCACCGTCGACGCCGTCCCGCCAGGGGAGGCCAAACGGCCTCCGGACGCGGCCGCCGCCGCCGCCGGAGGGCCCGCGGTGACGGGCGCACCGGGTGAAGGCATGGCGGCTGCCTTACTCTTGCGAGCTCGTCCCAGCCGTCGCAGTAGGAAGACGCTCCCCACGACCAGCACGAGGAAGAGCACGACTACGACGACTACTGCAACTGTTGGATCCATTACTGGGAGGGCCTCCGTTTGCTGTCGGTGTGCGCGCGCCAGCGAGGACTTTTCAAGCGTCCCGCCTGAGGAAGTATGGCAGCCGACATTTTCGAGTCAAGATCGCCCATCTGTGACGAGCGGGACGTCCCCTGTGTCAGGGACGGGGTGAGCCCGCCGGCCGTAGTTCCTCGGGCGCGACGAAGCCCTCGATCAGAAGCCGTCCGCTGGCGACGCCCGCGACGGTGAGGTCAAGCTCCAGGGTGTGGCGGCCCGGGTGAAGGGGTGCTCCGAGGTCGACCAGGAGGCGGACCCGCCGGCCCACCGGCAGCTCCAGCCGCTTCGGCAGCGGTAGCGTCCGGCCGCTGATCTCCGCCAGGACGTGGTGCGTGTCGACCGGGTGGCCGTCCAGCGCGAGGCCGTGCACGGCGGTCAGGGCGGCAGGCCGGGTCTGGTTCAGGAGCTCCACGCTCAACCCCCGAGCGTCAGACCGCAGGCTCTTGGGGTCGACCAGGCGATCGGCCAGGTAGCCGGGCAGCGGGCGCCGCCGGCGCTCGGGCGAGGGCGCGGCCGAGACCTCGAGGTCGAGTTCGGTCGAGTCGGCCATCCGGGACCCCACGAGCAGCTCGCCGGCGAGCCGGTAGACGCCTTCCCCACCTGCCGGGAGGCTGAGCTTTGCCACCTGGACGGCGGGCTCGACCGCGGCCGGCAGCTCGAAGTCGATCGATCCCGAGAAGGACTTGCGGACGAGGGCGTCGCGAACGAAGGCCATGCCGGAACGGTCGGGTGCCCGCTCGCGGTGAAGGCTCCAGCGGACCCGCGCCGGTCCGCTGGCGTCGAAGTCGTCGTTCACCACGACCAGCCGGGCTTCAACCGCCTTGCCCGGCGAGTAGCGAAGCGCACCCGCGCCTGCGTCGAAACCGAGCGGCTCGATGATCAGCCGGGTCGGAGCCATCGCCTGCCGGAGCGCGGCGAGGGCGGCCTTGGGATGGCGGGCGTAGTCGACGACGCCGAACCCGATCGACGGGAAGGGGTCGACCAGCTGGTAGGCGAAGGCGCCCCAGCAGGGCTCGAACTTGCGCATCCGGAACTGGTCGGTCGCGTAGCGGAGGAGCCACGCCTGGTAAGCCTGCCCGGCCTCGATGTAGGCGGCCAGCGACTCGTGATCGGAGGGAAGGCCGACGCCACTCTGGGTCCAGGCGAATGGCTGGAAGCCGGCGTAGAGCCAGGCGGGATCGTCGTCGGCGACGGGCCAGGCGCGGCCGAGGTCGTCCCAGACCGGTGAGCCGGCCGAGGGCAGCGCCTGGGCGCCGTACTCGGAGACGAGGCGTGGCTCGAGCTCGGAGATCTCCTCCCAGCCCCCTGCTCCCCAGCCGGCCCTGACCTGGCTGTCGAGCTCGCCGGATCCGGCCAGCGCCGGGCGGGAAGGGTCGAGCTTCTCGAAGAGGCCGCGCGCCTCCTGGTCGATTGAGTAGTTCTGGCGCACCGAGTGGACGTCGGCGAGGGAGGCGTTGGCGGCGATCCAGGGCGGGTCGTCGTGGGCGGTCCAAAGCGCGATCGAAGGCCGGTTGCGAAGCAGCTCGACGAGCTCCGGCACCTGCTCGCGAACCGATGCCTCGAAGAACCGGCCCTCCTCGGGAGCCGCGTGGTAGGCATAGGCGCCGGTCAGCGGGAAGTCGGCGAAGACGAGCATTCCCGCGCGGTCGGCGAGCCGGTAGAACTCTTCCGGTAGAACATGGCCGTGGACCCGGAGCGCGTCGAGGTTGGTCTCCTTCGCCAGCTCGAGGTCGGCTCGCAACCGCTCCGAGGTCAGCCGGTCGAGGCGCAGCTCGGGCTGATAGTTGGCCCCCCGCAAAAAGAACGGCGAGCCGTTGACGCGAACCTCCCAGCCCTCCGCGCGCGGCCGAACCTGGACGTCGCGGAAGCCGAAGTCCTCGCTGACCCGCACCGATTCGCGGCCGCTTACGGTGACCGTGGCAACCGCCTGGTGAAGGGTCGCCTCGCCCAGCCGCCAGGGCGACCAGCGGCGCGGCTGGGGCACGGTGACGCTGAACGGGACGGTCAGCTCGAGGCCGCCGGGGATGCGGTATTCGCGGACCAGGCGGAGGGGCCGGCCACTTTCCGGGATGACCTCGAAGGAGATCTCGCCCGACATGTCGCGGCCGTCCAGGTTGCGCAGACGCGCCTCCGCCTCGAGCACGCCCACGTCACCCGCCTCGAGCCGCGGTCGGAGCCGCAGCCAGTCGAGGGCGACGGGTCCGAGGTACTCCAGCTCGACTCCTCTCCAGAGCCCGACCGGAACCTCCCAGCGGTAGGGCTCGGGGAGGCTGAAGTAGGCGCTCGGCGGATAGGGCCGGCTGTCGCCGTCGTTGAAGATGCCCATCACGTGCTTTTTACGGGTCAGATCGGTCTCGATCGGCGACTCGCAGCAGATGACGAGCAGGTTGTCGGCCGCCAGGAAGGACGTGATGTCGAACCCGAAGGGGGCGAAGTACCCGTAATGGGAGCCGAGCAGCCGTCCGTTGAGCCAGACGTTGGCGGCCAGGAAGGCGCCGCCGACCCGCAGCATCACCCGGCCGGAATGATCGGGGCGGGCGAACTTGCAGCGGTACCAAAGCGAGCTCCGCCCGTCGATGGCCAGCCTCTGGCCGGGTACCTCGGCGGGCTCCCAACCATTGCCGCGGCCGGCCGGCAGACCCACCGACTCGCCCTCGCCGAGCGGCATCCAGAGGGATTCGAAGCCCTCCAGCCGGCGGACCCCCCCGGACCCCTGGCGAAGCGGCAATGAGAGGCAGTCGTTCATATCCCGAGGACCCAACGAACGGCTCCGCCGGGCCGGGCCGGCGGCCGGCGGAGGGGCAGCGAGAGGCAATTCTTCACTGGACGAATGCCCCATCAGCCGTTGCGCACACGACCGTTGGGGCTCCTATGGCGGCCTCGAAATCCGCCTCGGCGCCGCGCTTGACCAGGGCGAGGATGCTGCCGCCGAAGCCGGCGCCCATGATCCGTGCCCCGAAGCAGCCGGGGATTGCCCAGGCTCGCTCGACGATGGCGTCGACCTCCGGCGTCGAGACTTCGAAGTCGTCGCGGAGGCTCCGATGCGACTCCTTCAGCAGCTCCCCGCAGCGGGCGCTATCGCCCGCCTCGAGTGCGACTGTGAAGTCGCGCACGCGCTGGATCTCACTCTCCACGTGGCGCACCCGCTTCGGCATCCCCGCCTCGGCCTCCTGGCGGCGCTGGTTGTAGGGCGTGTGGGCAAGCTCGCGACGCACCCCGGAGTCGATCACGACGATCAGCATGGCCCCCGGGAAGGGGACGTAGCGGAAATCGAGCGAGGCGCAATCGAGGAGGAGGGCGTGGCCCTGCTTACCCATCGCCGAGGCGAACTGGTCCATCACGCCGACCATCACGCCGGTGGCTTTCTGCTCGGCGCGCTGGCAAGCCAGCGCCGCTTCGCGCCCGTCCAGCTCCGGCTCCAGCCCGGCCGCGGCGGCGACCAGCAGCGCCGCGGACGAGCTCATCCCGAAGCCGGCCGGCAGGTTGGATGCGGCGGCGACCCGCTGGGGCCCGGCGCCCAGCTCGGCGGCGATGGCGCGAAGGTAGTCCTCGCCGCCCTCGACCTCGCTGGCCAGCTCCCAGCGGCGGGCGGGGGCGCCGCTCAGCCAGATGAAGCGGTCGACGGCGGCGGGAAGAACGAGCCCGCCCATGTAGTCGACGTGCTCGCCGATCAGGTTGACCCGGCCCGGGGCTCGACTTCGCCACCGCGGCTCGCCGCCGAAGTGCTCCACGAAAAGCTGGTCAGACTCTGACTTCACGCAGCTGCCTGGCGGTCTCCTCGGCGCGCGCGTCGAGGATGAAGGCGCCGGCGCCGAGCTCGGAGCCGGCCAGCATCTTGAGCTTGTCGGCCGTCCGGTTGGGCGGATAGAACTCGACGTGGAAGTGGTAGTGGCCGCTCTTCTCGCCGTGCGGCCGCTGGTGCATCGCCATCACGTAGGCAAGCGGCTTGCCGAAGAGGGCGTCGTACTTTTGGAGGAGCACTTTGAGCACGTGGGCGAACGCGTCGGCCTGCCCCGCGCTGAGCTCGGTGATGTCGCCGACATGCTCGCGGGGAGCGAGGTGCACCTCGTACGGCCAGCGGGCGAACTCGGGCACGAAGGCGAGCCAGCGGTCGTTCTCGGCGACCATTCGCTCGCCCTGCCACTCGCCCTCCAGGATCCCGCAGTAGAGGCAGGTGGCATCCTCCTCGTAGTGGGCTGCGCTCGACTCCAATTCGCGCTCCACCACGGGCGGCACAAAGGGATAGGCGTAGATCTGGCCGTGGGGATGGGAGAGGGTCACGCCGATCTCCTCGCCCCGGTTCTCGAAGATGAACACGTACTTGACCTCGGGAAGGGCACTCAGCTCCCGGTAGCGCCCCTGCCAGACTTCGATCAGGTCGCGGATGTGGCTGACGCTCTGCTGGCCCAGGCTGGAGTCGTGCCGGGACGTGTAGCAGACGACCTCGCAGCGTCCCTGGTCGTGGGTGAAGGAGGGGAACTTGTTCTCGAAAACGGCGATGTGGTAATCGGGCTCGGGGATCTCGGTCTCGCGCATTCCGGGACGGGTCGGGCAGAGCGGGCAGTGGGCCGCGTCGGGGTGGTAGGTGCGGTCCTGCCGGACCGGGGCGACGGTCACCCATTCCCGCAGCAGCGGGTGCCAGCGGAGCTCGCTCACGATTTCCGCGAATAGAGGATCAGGTAGCGGCCGTCGGCTTTCTTGAGGAGCCGCTTGACGAGCCTAAGCAGGGCCAATCCCGATCTCCGAAAGCATGCCTCGGTGGGACGGGGGAGGCATCGGGGCCGAGTGTATACTGGCCCGGAAGTTCACTGCCCTGGAGGCAAAGGAGGTGAGGTGTTGTTGGATCACAGTAGTCGTGGAGCCAACCGCCTCGTTTGCCCGCCGGAAGTGTTTGAGGGGACTGTCCTCTAGAACGCAACCGACATTCTCACTCTGACTTCCGGAGTCGGAGGCGGGAAGCTCCGCGAGCAAGCGGAAGGGCCCGTCGGGAAACCGGCGGGCCCTTCTTCGTCAGATTCCATCTCCTCTCCCATTCGCGTCGTCGATCTCCCTCCCCATTCGCGTCGTCGATCTCCCTCCCCATTAAATGGGGAGGGCGGGGTGGGGCCTCGCAGCGACCTGCATCCGGCGTCAGCGGCTGATTTCGGGTCAGGATTTGGGCCTGCAACTGGCCCCACCCTGCCCTCCCCGGCGAGCGGGGAGGGGGAAAATCAATTCCCAGGTCGGCTTCCGGTTAACTTCTAGAGCCGTGGCCACCGATTTCGTGGAGATGATCAACTCCGCCCCATCGGGTTGGGTCAAGGAGATGGGCCTTCGGTTCGTCGAGGCGAGTCCCGAACGGGTGGTCGCCACGATCGACATCACCGAGCGCCATCACCAGGGCTACGGCATCGTCCACGGCGGTGTCCACAGCGGCATCATCGAGACGCTCGCCTCCGTGGGCGCCCACCTCTTCGCCTCCCAGAACGGCCGCGCGGTGGCCGGCCTGGAAAACCACACCAGCTTCATCCGGGCCATCCGCGAGGGCCACCTCACGGCCACCGCGACGCCGCTCACCCGCGGCCGGCGGAGCCAGGTCTGGCAGTGCGACATCGTCGACGAGTCGGGAAAGCTGATTGCGACCGGCAGGGTTCGCCTGCACAGCTTCGAGCCGGGCGAGGAGATCGCCGGCGAGAAGCCACGGATGGAGCGCGGTTAGCCCTTTCCGGTCACGAAGCCGAGGATGATCTGGTCGATCAGCCGCTCGACCGGCGCCAGGTCGTCGGTGAAGACCTGGCCGTGGTAGGGCGACCGGCGTAGGTTGCCGTCGGCCAGAGCGCTGGCCGCGACCTGCCGCACGAGCGGTTCCTGCGCGAGCGCCAGGTTGTGCTCGACGTCGGCGCTGGTGATCGGCTCGGTCGAGCCATAGACGAGCGTGTTGCTGAAGGACGGCACGTCGACCAGGTAGACCGAGGGATAGACGGCGGCCATCGTGCTGGCGACCGCTCCGACCAGGCGGAAGTCGGTCTTGGTGCGGCCGGCGTTGACGACCGCGACGCCACCGGGCTTCAGGTGGTCCTTCGCCTGCTGGAAGAACTCCCGCGTGGTCAGGTGGAAGGGGATGTAGGGCTGGCGGTACGCGTCCATGACGATCACGTCGTACTTGTGGTGGTCGGTCGCCAGCCAGTAGCGCCCGTCCTGGACCACCGGCGTGACATGCGCCTCGCCGAGGTGGAAGTAGCGGTAGGCGGCGGAGAGGATGTCGGGGTCGATCTCTACCCCCACCTGGTGGACGGAATCGCCATAGGCGAGGTGGAACTGGCGGGCCGAGGTGCCGCCCGCGAGGCCGATGATGGCGACGTCGAGCGGCCTCGGCTCGGTCGCCTGCGCGGGACGGAAGTAGTTGGCGAGGAGCATGTAGTCCCAGGGACCGCCCGTGGTTGCCTGGTCGGGATTGTAGATGGAGTGGATGGCCTCGCCCTCGTTGAGGATGAGCTCGGTCTGGCCACCGTCCTGGACCACCTGGATGTAGCTGTAGGGCGACTCCTTCTCGTAGAGCAGCCTGCCCGAGGCGGGGGGCTTGATGCCGATCGACTGGACTTAGATCCCACCCGCCAGGACGACCATCCCAAGCACCGCGAAGATCCGGCGCCGGGGCCACAGGCCCGCCACCGAGAGTGCCAGAAGCGCCAGGCTGAAGCCGATCAGCGTGGGCCGCGTGCCGTAGGTCGGGATGAACCAGAAGACGGGCAGGAAGGTGCCCAGGATGCTCCCGGCGGTGCTCAGCGCGTAGACGGCCCCGGCGGTGTTGCCGCCGGTCGCCACGTCCTGGAGAAGGAGGCGGATGGCAAAGGGCGAGACGCAGCCGAGAAGGATCACGGGCACCGCGAAGAGCGCGATCACCGCGAGCAGGGTCCCCAGCACGAGGCCGGCGCTGACCGTGGCGAAGCCCTGCTGGCTCTCGAGCAGGATCGGGTAGGAAACGAGCGGGATGAGGCCGATCCAGAGCGCTGCGACGGCGGTGATCTGGAAGAGCACCTGGTCGCGCGGGTAGCGATCGGCCAGCCTGCCCCCGATAACGTAGCCGATGCTGAGGTAGACCAGGATCAGCCCGATCAGCACTCCCCAGACGTAGAGGCTGGTACCGAAGTAGGGGGCCATCAGCCGGGAGGCGCCGAACTCCACCGCAAGCGACGTCATACCGGAGAGGAAGACGAGGGGAAGCAGGAGCCGGCGGGCGAGCATACGGGGCGTAAGGCTATCTGAGCGGTGTGTCGCTAGAGGGGCAGGACCGAGGTGACGATACCCTCGGAACCGATCTCCAGCATTCCGACCGTGGGCCTTGGCCAGACGCGGCGGTAGCGCATCACCCGCAGCCAGCTCGCCTCGAACCAGCCGGGCCTTCGAGACAGCCGGCGGAACGCCTCCTCGGGGGTCACCTGGTAGACCGCGCCGGGGTTGAAGAGGAGGGTTCCGG
>DATCPJ010000164.1:0-1533 GCA_036570145.1 Candidatus Dormiibacterota bacterium | reverse complement strand
AGCTCCGTCAGGTACTCGTGGTCGGTCCAGACGTGATCGGGAACGGTGTACGTGAAAAGGTCGTGCGACGGGAGCTTGCCGTTCTCGATGATCCAGCGCCCGACCCGGAGGTGCCACCAGAAGTCGGGATCCTGGAAGCCTTCCATGAAGAGCATGAGGATCGCCAGCATCACGCCACCGATCAGCAGCGTCTTGGCGCTGAGCCACTCCGTGAGTCGCACGCTGCCGCTCAGCTCAGGGCCTTGAGGGGGTTGGGCGCGTACCGCGGCACCCGCTTGGCATACGTCGGGTAATCGTTTGGAAAGGCGCGCGACAGGACGCCTTCCTCCCAGCGCATGCGGAGCAGCTCGCAGATGACGAAATAGAGGACGGCCAGGGCGCTGGCCCAGCCTGCGGTGGCGAGGTTGATCCCGATGGCGGTGATGATTTCGCCCAGATAGACGGGATGCCGGCTGAGCGAATACGGCCCGCCGGTCACGAGCCGTCGCGCCTCCGGGACGATGGAGAACGAGCGCCGAAGGTACGCCAGGCCCCGCACGGCGTACGCGAGACCAATCGTCGCGATGATGTCGGCCGGGATCACCAGCCAGTCATGCCGCCCGCCGCCGGGGAGGAAGCTCGCGGCCATGGCTGAGAATGTGCCGGTAAAGGCGATCACGACCACGGCAAACCGGTGGTCCGTGTCGCGCGCGGGCGGCCGGGTGCTGTACAGGACCACGAGCATCGTGAAGTAGGCGAGGGCAAGGAGCTGCTGGAGCACGAAGAGGTAGTCGAACGGCCGGTGGATGGCATGCAGGCTGCCCCACAGCGTGAGCAGATACCTGACCAGGAAGAAGCTGAAAAACACGGCAGGGAGGAGGCGGCCGAAGACGAGCTCCCGCCAGTAGCCGGCGGTTCGGAGCCGGGATGGCGCTGGTACCGGAATCGGCCCGTCTGATCGCACATCTTCCTCGACGCCAGCGGCGGCCATTCCCGGCGTCAATCTAGCAGCCGCCCCCCAGCCTGACCGCCAGGGCACGCTTTTGGATAAGGAATTGACCTCCTCCGGGACGCCCATGTAGGATCACCGCCCCGGACGGCGCCAGGACCGCAAGAAACCTGGTCAGGGGCCGTCTAGATGAGTAACAGCCGTAGTTCTGGAAGAAGGAGGTGAATGCAATGTTGAGTCTTTACTGGAAGCTCCGCAGTCTTACGACCCGTCAGGAAGGCCAGGGCATGGTTGAGTACGCTCTGATCCTCGTCCTCGTTTCGATCGTGGTCATCGTGATCCTTCTTACGATGGGCAACCAGATCAAGAACGTGTTCTCGAACGTCGTAGCCGCTCTCGGCTAACGAGAACCAAACGTAGTAGCACCTTCAAAAGAGAGCCCCGAAAGGGGCTCTCTCGCTTCGGGGAGAGCGATATCGGGACCCCATCGCTACAATGGCGGCACTCTTGGAGAACACACATTCGGAGGTGACGTAACACTTGGCCACCGCAGCACCAGCACGACCCCGACCCGGGGGAGGTCGTCTTTTCATCATCGTCGGCTT
>DATCPJ010000163.1:0-4779 GCA_036570145.1 Candidatus Dormiibacterota bacterium | reverse complement strand
GGCTTGGGAAGGGCGGTGGTCCCGCCCGACAGCTGAATCACAGCGATGGCGTCCGGATCGCCTGTGAGGTGAGTCGGCGCGCCCGCCGCGGTGTCGGATTCGGCGAGATTGGCCAGGTCGGCATCGCCCTGAGCGGCCTCGCCGCGGGCGGTGAAGGTGTAGCGCAGGGTTGGAACCGACCGGCGCAGGTCTCGGGCCAGAGACAGGAGCCGACCGCCCGCGACATCGCCGTCCACCAGGTGCGCGCGCGCGCCGATGGCGTTACCGATCGCCTCCAGCTCATAGTGCCCGTGGGCGCTGAGGGTGCAGACCGGCAGAGCGCCCGCCTTGATGATCCCGTACCACCCTTCGACCGCTTCCACGCGATTGCCCACCTGCAGCAGGACCGGGTCGCCGGCCTGCAGGCCGATTCGGCGGAGGCCGGCCGCGATGGAGTCGGTCCTGCGGGCGAGCTCGGCGAAAGTGAGGCGCCGGAATGGATCGACGACGGCCTCGACGTCGGGGTGTGCCTCGGCTATCGAGGCCAACTCGCTGCCGATGGTTCCGAATCGATCGGGAACCTTCATCGCTCCTCGACGAGCAGCGCGAAGTCGGTGCGTTCGGTAGCGATCGCGACGGCGGCGTCGGCGGCGAGTTGGGCCGGGACCTCCACCGCGACGGAGGCCCCGGTGCTTGCCCGAAGCCCCTCGGCGATATCGAAGCGATCCAGGACCTGACGCCGATCGGTGCTCCCGGTGAGCAGGACAGGAGCTCCGGTCGCCGCCGCCAGCTTCCTGGCCCCGGCCGACCAGGGAGCGATCGCGTCGCAGGGCACCTGGACGAACCGGCTCACGTCGCCGGGTTCGAGCAGGTGGCCGGCGAGGGCACGACCCTCGAGGCCGTTGATCCCGGGTGACGACCCCGGGCGGCGCACCCGCTCGAGCGCGGCATCGACGATCGCCGGGTTGCCCATCGCGACGTCCGCCAGCGCGGAGCTGCCGGTACGGGTGAAGTAGCTCAGCATGATGGTCGACAGGGGCAGATCGATTCGCTCCTCCAGGGATGCCCACCAGCGCTGCGACCGTTCGGCACGCCACTGCAGGTGCTCGACCGCCGGGCGCCTGTCAGCCTCGTAGGGAGCGAAGGCGGCGGTCGATCCACCGCTGGCCACAAGGTTGCGCGCCAGCGCCAGGGCGTCCTCCATCGCCATCCGGGTGCCCGAGCCCACGGTGTAATGCGCGGTGTGCGCCGCATCGCCGACCAGGACCACGTTTCGGTGCGACCAGGCCTGGCAGCGCACGACGTTGAACGTGCTCCAGTGCGCCCTGCCGCTCTCCAGGCGCCGGCCGCCGAGGAGGTCGGCGAAGGTGGTCTCGAGGAATTCGAGGGTGGCGCGACCCTCCTCCTCCGTCACCTGGCCGGCGTCGGCGGTGAACCCCGCCGAGGCCAGCGCCGCCACGGTCGTATCGACCTGGAAGGTGCTCCGTCCGCCGGGATATGGCATCGCGTGGGCAGTGAAGATCCCATGCCCGGTCCGCTCCAGGGTGAGGTTCATCGAATCGCCGCTGATCGGGGCGCCGCACCAGATGTAGGGGAGCGGCACCTGTTCGCTGGTCGCGCCCAGCGCTTCGGCGAACTGGTTCCGGGTCGCGCTGCCCACGCCGTCAGCGCCGATCACGATGTCGGCTTCAGTCGCGTCGGACACACTCGCCACGACGCCGTTGGAGACGCGAGCGCCCGCTTCCGTCGCGAGCAGACGCAGCTCCTGGAGCATGGCGGTCCGTCCGATGGCTGCCCCGCCCCGGTTGTCGACCGTCACCGCTTCGGAGCCCCGGCGCAGCGTCCATCTCGACAGTGGCCGGGTGAGCCCGCGCAGGCGCCGGCCGGCCTCGGCATCGACCTCCGAAACCCGGTCGAGGACCGCATGCGTCAGTGCCACGCCGAAACCGTGACTTGCGCCTTCGCCCAGCTTTTCCTGGACCCTGACCTCGAATCCCGGTTGGGTGGCGAGGAGGCGCGCGGCCAGCAGACCACCCGGGCCACCGCCAAGGACATTGACGCGCGCGATCCCCACGGTCGCGAGAGTCTAGGCGAACCTCGACGGTCTCGTCAAATTCTCGACGACCGCGTTGAACCGACCCGCCCGATGGGCTATTCTCGCGGCGAGATGCAGAGCACCGAAAAGCTACCACCCCCGGCCGGACGGCACCTCCGGAGAGTGCTGGTGGAGACGGAGATCCTCGAGAAGGCCGCGCGCCTCTTCGCACAACGCGGGTTCGCCGCGACCAGCCTTGAACAGGTCGCCTCGGAGCTCGGGCTCCAGCGTTCCTCCCTCTACCACTACTTCCCGGGCAAGGAGGAGCTGCTCGCTCGCCTCGTGACCAGCCTCCTGTCGCGAAGCGAAGCCGCACTGAAGCGGATCCGCGCCGCCCGCGGCGAAGGCCCGGTTGTCAGGCTCGAGGTGATCATCGAGGCGCTCTTGGAGCCGATCATCGAGGCTCCCAATCGCTTCAAGCTGCTCCTGACCGCGCAGACCGAGCTTCCGCCGCCGCTCGAAGAGCGCTGGCACGAGGTTCGCCAGGCGCTTGTTGCCGAGGTGAGAGATGCGATCCGGGAGGGCGCCCGAAGCGGCCAGTTCCGAGTCGTCGACCTCGATGCCGCCACCTTCACGCTCCTCGGCATGTGCAACTGGGTCGCATGGTGGCCGGCCGCCCGGCGACGGGACCCCGCTGTTGTCGCCCGGCAGATCGCTCAGGTGGCGGTCAGCGGATTGGTTCAGCCGCGACCGCCCGAGGTCGGCGATTCGCCGCCGGACGCCATCGCCGGAATCCGGGCCCACCTCGATCGGCTCGAAACCCAGCTCAAGGGAGAAAGAAGGGAACCATGACCTCGATCCACGTGACGCGATGGGGTACCTCCGGCCCCCAGCTGCTCATGATCCACGGCGGGCCACAGGGCGGCCCGGGCGGCGGGCCGCAGATCTTCGCGGGCCAGCGCCCGCTTGCCGATCGTGGTTGGCGCCTGGTGCTGCCGGATCGGCCTGGCCACGGCCAGTCGCCATCGCGAGGACCCGAGGATATGGAGAAGGACGCCGTCTGGGTCGCCGAGATGCTCGGCGATGGCTCCCACCTTGTCGGGCACTCGTACGGTTCCCTGGTGGCGCTCGCTGCCGCTGGCCTTCGACCTGGCGCTGTGAGGTCGTTGACTCTTGTCGAGGCGCCACTCCTCGCAGCGGCCCCCGACCACCCGGACGTGAAGGGATTCGTAGCAGAGCAGGTCCGGATCGAGACGTCCGACCTCGATCCACTGCCCAGGTTGATGCAGTTCAGCGCCCTGATCGGGATCCCCATCGACCTCCTCCCGCCTCCGAGCATCGAGCACCTGGTGGCGATGGCGGAGGGTCTTGCCACCATGCGCTCGCCGGCTGATTGGGACGGCGCCGTCCCGCTAGCAGCCGTGGCGACCGCCGGCATCCCCACCCTCTCGATCACCGGCGCCGGCGCGCCGGCGTTCGGCGCCATGGCCGACGGGCTAGCTACCTCGACCGGGGGCGAGCACCGTGTCATCCATGCCGGGCATCACCTTCCACAGCTGCTGGCCGGCGAGTTCAACGACGTCCTCGACGCATTCCTGCGCGAAGCTGAGCGCAACGTCCAACAGTAGAGTCGAAAAACCAACGACAACGTTGACAAGCGCGCTCGGTTCCTAGTACGTTCGCGACTCCGACGCCAGTCGGGGTGGGGCAGATGCCCGTCTTTCGCCAGCCGGGCCATTTGGAGGAACTTTTCATGGACCGAGAAGAACTCGCGCTCTCCGGTGACGGACTCAGGATCGGCGGGATCGCGACGCCGTTCCGCAACGCCGGTCCGTTGCTCGTCTGCATCCACGGCGGCTCCTACACGTCTCGCTACTTCGACATCCCCGGGGCGTCGCTGCTGGAGAAGGCGGCGGCGCTCGGCATCTCCGCGGTGGCGCTGGATCGCCCTTGTTATGGCTCGAGCGCCGCCCTGAATGGCGAGGACATCACATTCAGGCGCAACGCAGAGGTGCTGTCGAAGGCGATCGGAGAGCTCTGGGAAGCCCATGGATCGGGCCACTCGGGCGTCGTGCTTCTCGGGCATTCGATCGGCGCGGCGATCGCGATGATCATGAGCAGCGAGCGCCAACGTTGGCCCCTCGCCGGCCTGGTGATCAGCGGGATCGGGGACGTCCTCCCCCCGGGTGTCGCGGATGTCTGGCACTCGATGCCCGCCGGACAACCGGTCACTCTCGCTCCTGAGCAGCGGGGGGCGTTCATGTTCGGACCTGAAGACACATTTGAAACCAGCGGTTTCACGGATCATCTTGCTTCAGCCAGCGCCGTACCCGTCCAGGAACTGCTCGAAGTTGTCGATCGCTGGCCGGGGGAGGCTCGTGAATTCGCCTCTAAGATCGATGTGCCGGTGTACTACGGCGTTGCCGAGCACGAGAAACTGTGGGTCCTCAACGATGAGACGGTCAAGGAATTCGTCTCCGCGTTTTCGCGCGCACCCTACATCGAGTCTCATGTCGAGCGTAGAGCCGGTCATTGTTTGGACCACCACCGCACCGGCGCGGGATTTCAGCTGCGCGAACTCGCGTTTGTGCTCGAAGTCTAATCAGGTGGCTGGGGTTGTAGCGTCCACCCATCGCGTGCGGTCATACCCGTTGCTAGTCAGCGGGTACGGACAGTGGGGGACCGCGCCGGAGCTCTACCGAGAGTTCCGGATCGACCGCGCGTCGATTGCTTTGGCGGCTTTAACGGCCCTCTCGGAGGACAGA
>DATCPJ010000162.1:0-3240 GCA_036570145.1 Candidatus Dormiibacterota bacterium | reverse complement strand
GGTCGCCTCGAGGGCCGTCCGGCGGGCCGCCGCCTCACCGGCCGCCGCCGCGATCGCGCCCTCCAGGTCCTCGCCCTGGCCCAGCTCGAGCACGACCCGGTCGCGCTCGGCGAGGGCGGCCTCGAGGCTCCCGCCGAAGCGCTTCTTGATCGCCTCCAGCTCGGCCAGCCGCGACTCGACCAGCTCCAGCCGGGCAGGATCGGCGTCGATCCCCTCGCCGTAGCGGCGGAGCTCCTCGATGATGTCCCGGATCTCCTCCCCCACCGCTTCCAGCCGCTCGGCCAGCCCGCCGAGCCGGCCGTCGAGCTCGGCCGCGCCACGAACGAAGACCGCCGCCCGGGCGGGTCCCTCCTCGGCTTCGAGGCCGTCGCGGGCGCCCTGGGTGAGCTCGGTCAGGCGGACGGCGTGGCGGCTCACCGAGCGCTCGACGGCGAGCTCGGTGTCCTCGCCGGCCCGGAGGTTCGCCCGGCGCAGCTCGCCCAGCTGCCATTCCAGGAACTCGCGGTCCCGCGCTCCCCGCTCCCGGATCCGTTCCAGCTCCGCCACCGCGTCGAGGGCGGCGCGCCAGGCGGCGTGGGCGCCGGACACGGCGGCAAGGGCCGCCTCGGCGCCGGCGAGCGAGTCGAGAAGGCGGGTCTGGGCGTCGGGATCGAGAAGCGACTGGTGCTCGTGCTGGCCGTGGACGTCGACCAGCAGGCGACCCAGCTGGCGGAGCTGGCCCGGGGTCGCCGGACGGCCGTTGAGCCGGGAGGCGCCGCGACCGCCGATCTCCCGGCTCAGCACCAGCTCCGCCTCGGCATCGAAGCCCATCTCCTCCAGCAGGGCGAGGGCGGCGGGGACGTCGGAGATCTCGAACACGCTCTCCACCAGCGCCCGCTCGGAGCCGTGGCGCACCTGGTCGGTGCTGGCCCGGGCGCCGAGCGAGAGGGTCAGGGCGTCGACGACCAGCGACTTGCCGCTGCCGGTCTCCCCCGTCAGCAGGTTGAGGCCGGGGCCGAAGCTGACCTCCGCGCTCGCGATCAGCGCCAGGTCACGAACCCGGAGTGACTTCAGCATCCATGTCGACGTGCGGCCGGGGCACCAGCGGCGCGCCCCAGCCGATCTTCTGACGAAGGAGGCGGTAGAACTCCTCCGGTCCACGGAAGCGGACTACCTTCAGCTGTTTCGCGTAGGCGGCCACCCGGAGCTCGTCCCCGGAATGGGCGGACCAGGTTATGTAGCCGTCGGTCGTGACGCTGGCGGGGTTGGCCGCGAGCTGCACGCGGACGTGGACACCAGGGTTCAGGACGATCGGCCGGACCGTCAGCGCGAAGGGGTTCATGGGCACCACCACCAGGTCGGGCAGGGTTGGCTCCAGGATCGGGCCGCCGAGGGCGAGGGCATAGGCGGTGGATCCGGTGGCGGTCGCCACCAGGACGCCGTCGGCGTCGATGGTGCCGATCTCCTGGCTGTCCATCCACATCCCGAACCGGATCAGCTTCAGGGACGGCGTCCGATGGACCATCGTCTCGTTGAGCCCGAGGCAGGAGTGGACGAGCTGCCCCGAGCGGTGCAGCCCGCTGCTGATCGCCGTCCGCTCCTCGAGGCGGTACTCGCCGGCAATGAAGCGCGCGATGCCCGACTCCAGGTCGGCCGGCTCGAGCTCGGTCAGCATGCCGAGCCGGCCGAGGTTGACGCCGAGGACGGGGATGTCGTAGGGCAGGGCGAGCCGGGCGCCGTGGAGGAAGGTGCCGTCGCCGCCCAGGGTGAGGACGAGGTCGGTGGCCGCGAGCAGCTCGTCCAGCTCCTTTGCCGGGTGGTGTCGCTCCGTGCGCCAGGCCTCGATCCCGGCCGTGGCGAGGAGGCCCTCGACGTGGCTGAGGTCGACGGCGACCTTCGGGTGATGGACGATGCAGGCCCTCACACCGGCACCAGCCGGTAGAAGTGCTCCTGGTTGCCGTCGGCGCCGGGGATGCCGGCCAGCGTGTGGCCCATCACCTCGTAGCCGTTCTGGTGGCACCAATCCTCGAAGCGTGCCCGGGCCGCCGTGATCGCGTCCCGGTCGCGGACGATGCCACCGCTGCCGACCTGCCCCCGCTCCACCTGGAACTGGGGCTTGAAGAGCGCCAGCACGTCCGCCGCCGGGGCCGCCCGGCGGATGGCGGGGAGAACCTTCTCGAGGCCGATGAAGGAGACGTCGATCAGCACCAGCGAGACCGGCTCGGGGAAGGCCTCGAGGTCGCGCGCATTGGTCTTCTCGAGCAGCACCACCCGGGCGTCCTGGCGAAGCCGCCAGTTGATCAGGCCACGGCCGACGTCGACCGCGAAGACGCGCTCGGCCCCCTGTCGCAGGAGGACGTCGGTGAAGCCGCCGGTGGAGGCGCCGATGTCGGCGCAGACGCGCCCCTCGACCTCGATCGCGAACTTCTCGAGCACGGGCAGCAGCTTGAGGGCGCCCCGGCTCGCCCAGGCGTCCTCGGCGTCGAGCTCGAGTTGGTCCTCCGCCTTCACGAGCCGGTCGGGGCGGCGCTCGATCACGCCGTTGACCCGGACGCTGCCGGCCATGACCAGGGCCTGGGCGCGCTGCCGCGACTCGACCAGCCCGGTCTCGGCGAGGGCCTTGTCCAGCCTCGACCTCACGCCGGGAAGAGGACGCCCACGGCGACCCCCAGCGCGGCGCCGGCCAGCACCTCGACCGGCGTGTGCCCGAGCAGCTCGCGCAGCTGCTCCTCCTTCACGCCGCGCTGGCTGAAGAGGTCGTCGACGAGACGGTTCAACAGCGCGGCCTGGCGCCCTGCCGCGCGCCGCACCCCGGCGGCGTCGTACATCACCACGAAGGAGAAGATAAGCGCGAGCGCGAAGACCGGCGAAGTCACTCCGTTAAAGCGGCCGATGGTCGCGGTCAGCGCCATCACCATCGCGCTGTGCGAGCTCGGCATCCCGCCCATCTCGGTCAGCCCCCGCAGGTAGACGCGGCGCCGGCGGACCGAGTCGCGGACCACCTTGGTGCCCTGGGCGATCGCCCACGCGACCAGTGGCAGCACGACGTAACGCCAGCTCACGCTGGGACCCCAGCGACCTTGCCGAGCCGCTCCAGCCGCGCTTGCGCGTCCTCGAGCAGGCGGAGGCCTTCCTCGTAAGCGATGACCAGGTCCTCAATCGGCTCTTTTGCCTCGGCGAGGCGGGCGATGACCTTGTCTAGGTTGTCGAGGAGCTCGTCTACCGAGGGTTCATCGGTCACTGTGGCAAGCCCCTCCGGCC
>DATCPJ010000161.1:0-7900 GCA_036570145.1 Candidatus Dormiibacterota bacterium | reverse complement strand
GTCCTCAGCCCGCCGAAAAACCTCCGGCGGGGCCTGGCCGCCTTGGCCTCGGTCGGCGCCACGGCCGCCGCCACCGGCTTCACCTTTTCTCTGACGGGGGTCGCCGACAGCACCTCGACGGCCGATGGCTCATCGGCAAGCCGGGGATCGCGCTCGGCGTCGTCGACCGGCTCGGCCAGGTGGTGCTCGAGCGCTGGAAACACCTCGGCCGCAATCGCCAGGCTGCCGTCCTCGGGCATCGCGAGCACCCTGTCGAGGCTCTTGCGGACTTCCCTGAGCTCGTGCTCGAGCTCGTGGACCCGGTGCCGGTGACGGAGAGCCTCCCGGACGTGGTGCATCCGCGCCGGCGTCTGGTACAGGTAGCCGGCCACGAGGCCGACGAGGAGAGGCACGAGCGCGAGGAGCCAGGTGTTGACCCCGGGCAGGGTCAGGTCGTAGCTGTAACCCACCGTCGCCGGGATGCGCCAGTGAACCTGGATCGGCGACAGGTTGCTGAAGATGAAGATGATCGCCGCGGAGAAGACGAGGCCGCCGAGCAGGAAGGCGAGGGCCCGCAGCAGGCGGTGCCAGCGCATCGTGATCTCCATTGCGGGCCGCACGATACGCTACAAAGCGCACCTTGCCAATGAAGTTCGGCATCGCAATTTTTCCAACCGACCAGTCGATCGGTGTCGGCGAGCTCGTCCGCGAGGTCGAAGATCGCGGCTTCGAGTCCTTCTGGGTGCCCGAGCACACCCATATCCCGGTGAGCCGCCGCACGCCCTATCCGGCGGGTGGCGACCTGCCCGAGTATTACCAGCGGACCCTCGACCCGTTCGTCGCCCTGACGGTGGCGGCGGAAAACTCCAAGCGCCTCCTGCTCGGATTCGGGATCGTGCTGATCGTCGAGCGCGACCCGATCACGACGGCGAAGGCGGTCGCCAGCCTCGACCTGGTCTCGGGGGGTCGGGTGATCTTCGGGATCGGCGGTGGCTGGAACCGGGAGGAGATGGAGAGCCACGGCACCGACCCGAAGCTTCGCTGGCGGCTGCTCCGGGAGCGGACGCTCGCGATGAAGGAGATCTGGACGCGCGACGAGGCGGAGTTCCACGGCGAGCTTGTCGACTTCGATCCCATCTGGTCCTGGCCCAAGCCGATCCAGAAACCGCTGCCGGTCTACGTCGGCGGCAACACCGAGCACACGCTGAAACGCGTCATCGAGTTCGGCGACGGCTGGATCCCCAACGCCGGCCGGTCGCGGCTCGCCACCCAGGTCCCCGACTTCCGGCGGCTCTGCGAGGAGTCGGGCCGTGGCCATCTTCCGGTGACGGCATACGGCAGCCGGCCTTCAGCCGAGGCCATCGCGGACTACGAGGCGTTGGGCGTCGACAGGGTGGTCTTCTGGATGCCATCGAAGCCACGGGACGAGGTCATGCGTGAGTTGGAGCTGGTCACCAACCTGGTGAGCTGAAGACGACGTCGGTTCGCCTCCCCGCAGAGCGGGGAGGGTTGGCTTACAGAGCGTTCACCGTCTTCGCGATCGTGAAGACCAGGAAGGCGATCGATGCGACCAGCAGGACCAGGAAGGCTGCCCGGATTCGCGGCGAGAGGTCCGGGTGGCGCACCGAGCCGCCGCGCTGCTCGGCCATCACCCTCTCACCTTGCGGGATCGGGCGGCGGAGCAGCAGCGAGGCGGGCAGCGCCAGGCCGGCGATTCCGGCCGCCACCCAGAAGGTGTCGTCGAAGCCCTTGGCCGCGGCGACGCGGGCCGCGGCGGCGAGCGCCGCCTGGGAGAGGTGAGCGCCGGCGCCGATCGCCTGGTGGGCGGGCAGATGTGCCGTGATTCTGCCTTCGACGATGGTTGCCAGCATGGCGATCCCAAACGATGACGAGATGCGCTGCAGGGTATTGCTCACGGCGGTCGCCCGCGCGATCGCCGCATTGGGAAGCGTGACGTAGGCCGCCGCGAAGTTGGGCATCATCGCGAAGCCCATGCCGACCCCTCTGGCGGAGGTGATCAGGATCCAGCTCCAGTTGTCGGTGGCCGGCGTCACCTGGACCAGGAGGAGGGTTGCGGCCACCAGCACCAGAATGCCGGTGAAGACGATGGGCCGGGCGCCGAAGCGATCAGTCAGCGTCCCCGAGATCGTCATCGCCGCGGCGGCGGCCAGGCCCTGCGGCGCCAGCAGCAGGCCGGCCTGGAGGGTGTCCTTGCCCTGCACCTCCTGCATGAAGACCGGGATCAGGAAGACAGCTCCGAAGAGCGCGCTCGCCATGATCACGCCGACCACCATCGAGGCCGCGAAGCCGGCGTCGCGGAAGACCCGCATGTCGAGCAGCGGATGCTCCTGCCGCAGCTCCCAGCTGACGAACCCGGCGACGAGCAGCACGCCGCCGCCGAGCGGCAGCAGAGCCTGCCAGGAGGACCAGCCGTAAACCGAGGCCTGGGTCAGGCCGTAGATGACCAGGGCCACGCCGGGGGTGGCCAGGAAGAGCCCGACCACGTCAACCTTCCGGTCGACCCAGGGCATCCGCCCCGACTCCAGGAAGAAGTAGCCGAGGACGAGCGCCAGGAGCCCGGCGGGCAGGTTCACCCAGAACACCCAGCGCCAGTCGAACACCTGGATCAGCCAGCCGCCGACGGTCGGGCCGAGGGCGGGCGCGAGCATCAACGGAACGCCGAGGACTGACATCAGGCGGCCGCGCTCTTCGGGCGCGGCCATCCGCATGATGATGGTCATCCCGACCGGCATCACCATGCCTCCGGCAAGGCCCTGGATCACCCGGAAAGCGATCTCCGACTGCAGGTTCCAGGCCAGCCCGCAGAGGCCTGAGGCGATTGTGAAAGCGACCAGCGTGACCAGGTAGACGCGCTTGGTGCCGAAGCGGTCGGACACGTAGCCGCTGATCGGGATCACCGCGGAAAGGCCGAGCAAGTAGCCGGTCAGGATCCACTGGACGTCGGTCAGACCGGCGTGGAAGGTGGCCTGCAGGTCGGGCACGGCAACGTTGACGACCGTGCTGGAGAGGATCGAGGCGGCGGACCCCAGGGCGACGACCCCTGCCGCGGTGAAGATGTAGCGGCGGCTGTGCCCGGGGTGGGCCGGCGGGACGGGTGATTGCAGGACCGGCTCGACACGCCCGACGTCCGAAGCCTGGCTCACCTTTGCACCGTATCTTTCCAAACAGATGACCGCCTCGATCAATTCCGAGAGAGCGGGGACCGTGACGGTGCTCCGGATGACGCACGGCAAGGCGAACGCGATCGACCTGGAGCTGTTGGCGGCGCTTTCCGATCATCTCCACCGGCTGCGCGAGGCGCCGGCGGTCGTCCTCACGGGGACGGGCACCATCTTCTCGGCCGGCGTCGACCTGTTCCGGGTCGTCGACGGCGGCCGGGCTTACCTGGACCGCTTCCTGCCCGCCCTGCGCAAGACCTTCAATGCGCTGATGGCCTTTCCACGACCCCTGGTCGCCGCCGTCAACGGGCACGCGATCGCCGGCGGCTGCATCCTCGTCGAGACGGCCGACCACCGCGTCATGACGAGCGGCACCGGGCGGATCGGGCTGACCGAGCTTCTCGTCGGGGTCCCCTTCCCCGTCGATGCGATCGAGATCGTCCGCCTCGCGACGGGCGGCAGGCCACTCAGCCGATTGGTGAACCTTGCCGAGACGGTGCCCGGCCAGCGGGCGATGGAGCTCGGCCTGGTCGACGAGCTGGCGGAGCCGGACCTCGTCGTCGCCCGGGCGGTGCAGGTCGCCACGGCGCTGGCGGCGGTTCCAGCTCGCAGCTTCGAGCTCGTCAAGCGCGAGCTCCGCGCGCCTTTCTGGGATGCGCTGGAGAGTCGCTCCGGCCATTTCGACGCCGAGGTCGACGCGGCCTGGAAGTCAGAGGCGGCACTGCAGTCGATCGCCGGCTACGTGGAATCCCTGCGCGCCCGAAGCTGAGAGTTCTCGAGGAATCCGTCGATGAGCTGGCGGGCGAGGCTGAAGCGGCCCGGCATCTGGGGCAGCTCGCCGGGGCTGAACCAGCCGGCGTCGAGGATCTCTGAGTCCTGGACCTTGATCTCACCGGATCGGTGGCGAGCGTAGAAGCCGATCATCAGCTGGCTCGGAAACGGCCAGGGCTGGCTGGCCGAGTAGGAGATACCCTCGACCTCGATCCCGACCTCCTCCAGCACCTCGCGGGCGACCGCCTCCTCGAGTGACTCGCCCGGCTCGACGAACCCGGCCAGGCAGCTGTACCAGGGTCCCCGGAAGAGCTTGTTGCGGGCCAGCAGCATCCGGCCCTCGCGCTCGACCAGCATTATCACGGCGGGGTTGATGCGGGGAAAGTACGTCGCCCCGCAGCGCGGGCAACCCCGCGCCCGCTCCCCCGCGGCAAGCTCGGTCTGGCTGCCACAGCGGCCGCAGAAGGCGTGGCTCAGGTACCACTCGACGATCTGGAAGGCGCGCCCGGCGACCCCGTGGATAGGCTCCTCCAGCTGGCCGAAGAGCTCCCGAAGACCGAGGAAGGCGTGCCCCGGCGGCATCTCCGGCTCGGTCGCCAGCGGTATCGCGAAGCAGGGCCGGCCGTCGAGACGACCCAGGTAGATGCGGGCGATCGCGCCCTTGAGGGCGCCGGCCACAGCACCGTAGGCGACCGGCGCCGCCCGGTCCTCGTGCCGTCGGACCAGCAGCCGGCCCTCGTGGAAGGCGAAGACCAGCGCCGAATCGGCCGGCTGCGCCTCGAGGTCGATCTCCGCCAGGAAGCCCATCCCGCCTTGGGTTCTCAGGTGGAGGTCGCGAGCGGCGGCTTGGACGGCGGGGTGAGCCCGGTCACGGCGAGGATCTCCTTCTCGTCGAGCGAGTCGTGCTCGATCAGCGCGCGGGCCAGGTCGTCGAGCTTGTCGCGATGCTCTTTGAGGAGGCGGCACGCCTGCACGAAGCACTCGTCGGCGATCCGCTTGACCTCGTCGTCGATCTGCTTGGCCGTCGCCTCGCTGTAGGGCTTCTGGAAGGCGCTCCCATCCTCACCGGCGTAGTTGAGCGGCCCGACGATGGGGCTCATGCCCCAGCGGACGACCATCTCGTGGGCGATCCGGGTCACCTGCTGGAGGTCGTTCTCGGCTCCCGTCGTGACCACGCCGTAGACCAGGCTCTCCGCGGCGCGGCCGCCGAGCGCGCCGACGATCCGGGCCCGGAGGTAGTCCTCGCCGTAGTTGAAGCGGTCGTCGATCGGGCTCTGGACCGTCACGCCGAGCGCCATGCCGCGGGGGATGATGGTCACCTTGCGAACCGGGTCGGCGCCCGGCACGAGCAGCCCGAGGAGGGCGTGGCCCGACTCGTGGTAGGCGATCCTTTCCCGGTCGAGGGTGGTCAGCAGGATGTTCCGCTCGGGGCCGAGCAGCGTCTTCTCGATCGACTCGGTGAAGTCGGACATCGTCACCACGGACGATCCTCTCCGCGCCGCGTAGAGGGCGGCCTCGTTGACGAGGTTGCGCAGGTCGGCCCCGACCAGGCCCGGGGTCTGCGCCGCCAGCTCATCGAGGTCCACGTCGGGCCCGAGGGGCACGTGGCGGGTGTGGATCTTGAGGATCGCGGCGCGGCCCCGGCGGTCGGGCGGCTGCACCATCACGCGGCGGTCGAAGCGGCCAGGGCGGAGGAGGGCCTGGTCGAGGACATCGGCGCGGTTGGTGGCCGCGATCACGATCACGCCCTCGCGCGAGCTGAAGCCGTCCATCTCGGTGAGGATCTGGTTCAGGGTCTGCTCCTGCTCGTCGTTGCCGCCGAGCCGGATCGCCGCGCCGCGGCTGCGGCCGATCGCGTCGAGCTCGTCGATGAAGATGATCGCGGGCGCGGCGGCGCGGGCCTTGTTGAAGAGATCGCGGACGCGCGAGGCGCCAACACCGACGATGGCCTCGACGAACTCGGAGGCGGACTGGCTGAAGAAGGGCACCTTCGCCTCACCGGCTACCGCCCGCGCCAGCAGGGTCTTGCCGGTCCCCGGGGGACCGACCAGGAGCACCCCCTTGGGCACCGTCCCACCCAGCCGCTCGTACTTCTGCGGCTCGCGGAGGAAGTCGACGATCTCCAGCAGCTCGGCCTTCACCTCGTCGATGCCGGCGACATCGGCAAAGGTCGTCGGCGGGCTCTCTGCGTCGTAAAGCTTGGCGCGGCTCTGTCCGAACTGACCGAGGATGCCGCCGGCGGAGCCCGCGCCGGCCATTCTGCGACTGATGTAGAGGAAGAGGCCGAGGAAGAGGATCGTCGGTCCGAAGCTGAAGAGGAGCGTCTGCCAGAGGGGGGTCTGGTCCGTGATCGGCTTGGCGAGCTGGGTCACGCTGTGCTGTTCGAGCAGCGGCTCGAGGGTGGTCCCCGCGTAGACCGGGATCTCGGTTGTGAAGCGCGTGGCGGTGTCCTTGCCGTTGACGTCCTTGACCGCCTGCTTGCTGGTTCCGGTGATGGTGGTGCCGACGCTGGTGATGCTGACGACGTTGTTGTCGGTCACCTGCTGGATGAATGAGCTGTAGGCGATCGTCACCGACTTCGGCTGCGAGGGCTGGAAGAGGAAGTTGCTGATCAGGATGTTCGCGGCAAGCACGATCCCGAGCGTGACCCAGAAGCGGACGCTGCGGAACTGCGCGAAGGGCGAGACCGGCGGCTTCGGTTTCCCAGCCGGGCCGTTTCGGCTCGAGCTTGGCGGCGGCGGCGGAGGCGACTTGGCGGCCATTCGGCTAATTGTGCCCATACGAATCGGGAGCAAACGAGAAGGGCGGAGCCTTCAGTGCGGGCGACCGGCTGGGCGGCGGGGGGCCGCGGCGCCAGTCAAGTCGGGACCACTGGCGTCCTGGAACGCAACGGCCGATCAGAATCAGGCGACGACTGATTTCTACGCCGTCCAGCTAAACCCGCGTCGCGGCTACTTGGTTCCCGCTCCGACCACCAGCTCGGTTGCGGCTTCGAAGGCGCCCGCTGCTTCTAAAGTGACCCTTTGTGAGCTTGACGGTGTGACGGGCCGGTCCGATCGCCGCCCGCCGCTCTGGTTGAAGCTCGCCAACAGGCTCAACGTTCCCTTGCTCCGGCGTGGGTTCGGCCCCGGCCCGCAGCGGCTGCTCTCGGTCCCAGGACGCGGTACCGGACTTCTCCGGACGACGCCGGTCGCCATGGTCGAGGTTGACGGCCACCGCTACATCGTTGCCGGATGGGAGACGTCGGACTGGGTAAAGAATGTTCGCGCAGCAGGATGGGGCATCGTTGAGCGTGGTCGGCAGAGCGAGCGGGTCCAGCTGAGAGAGGTGCCCGTCGACGAACGTGTACCGATCGTGCGTGAGTTCGCTCGCCACGTGCGCGGTGGCCGGGCCTTCCTGACAGTCGCCGCCCATGCGTCCGACGAAGACTTCGCCAAAGCGAGCGCCAATCACCCCGTATTCCGGATCGACGGCACTGTCTCAAATTGAGGCTCCGCGCCATGAGTCGGCGCAGGGGTGTGGAGGTAAGTGTGTCGATTCCGGCCAGGCGAGGCGGGGTCACGGCAGGGTATCCGCTGGACCCTTTTCGAATACGGAAATTGGTGGAGGCGGCGGGAGTTGAACCCGCGTCCGAAGCAGCGTCCCTCGGGATCTCTACGAGTGTGTTCGTGATTTTGATCTCGCCCTGGGGCCCCTCACGACGGGGTCCTTGCGGCCAGTCTCGGTGAAATGTCCCGCCCTGGAGCCGAGGCGCCTCCGGGGCGGTGATCCGGCTGTTTGACGTGACCTCCCGGTTCGCCGGCGTTCCCGGGGGCCACGCCCGGGATCGTGTCCCGGGAGCTAGCTCAGGCTACTTACGCAGCGAGGGCGAGCTGGTTGTGCTTGTTGGCACTTGTGTTGTTTGCGCTGTAACGCTCACGCCTTCGACTCGCAATCCCGAAGCCCAACTACCCCGTCGAGACCGGACGCCC
>DATCPJ010000160.1:0-7730 GCA_036570145.1 Candidatus Dormiibacterota bacterium | reverse complement strand
CGGCCAGGCCGATCAGCGGCACGATTACCGCGCTCACCCCCGCGGTCACCGCGACCACGCGGAGCGGCACCGTGTTGGCGGCGACGAAGAGGGGCATTACCTTGAAGAGGAGCCCGGCCGCCATCAGAGCCCACAGGCCCTGCACGGCGGCAAGCGCTCCCGCCTGCGTCGCCGACGCCCCGGTGAGCCAGCCGTGGAAGGGGAACAGGCCGAGCCGCCCGGCGGCGCCGGCGAAGAGCAGCACGCAGGCCACCGCGAGCGCCTTGGGCCCCGCGCCGGGGGTGCTGTGGAGCACGGGGATCAGCTGGTCGATGTTCAGCTGCCCGTACCGCGAGTAGAGCAGGGCGACGCCGCCCAGGAGCGCCACGTCGGTGATTGCCGGAACGGCGACGGAGAGCCGCGCGGCGCGGGTCGAAGCCTCGTCGGACCAGGTGTTGGAGAGCAGCAGGTAGGTCGCCACGGCCCCGACGCCCCAGAAAACGTAGAGCTCGGAGAGGTCGGTGCTCACGATGACGCCGAGGGCCGCGGCCAGCAGCAGCGTCAGCAGGGCGAAGTAGCGCGCGGGCGAGGGCTCGCCCCGGCTGCCGGCGCGGCTCCAGACGACGACCGCGAGCGAGATGGCGATGGCGCAGAGCATCAGCAGAGTAGTCAGGTGGCTGACCCGGATCCCGAGGTCGGCGACGTAGCTCTGGAACTGGGTGGGGCCGCTGAAGGCGGTCGCCACGTTGAGCCATTCGTAGGAACCGTCCAAGGGGGTCGTCTTGCTGAACTCGGCCCACCCGGCCAGGACCACGCCGGCAAGGCTCAGCACCGGCGCTAAGAGGGCGAGGTTGGACGCGGCCCGCCGGCTGCGCACGCTCACGGCGATCAGGGCGAAGACGAGCAGCGGCGCGAGCAGGATGATGGGGACCGCCCAGCTGAGGGTGGTCGAAGGGTCGAACTTGAACCCGCCGCTCTGCCTTGCCGGGGTTGCGACCGCCAGGAAGAGGTGCAGGATCAGCGCGGTATCTCCAGCCGGGCGAGCATGACGCCGAGCGCGACGAAGGCCACGGTGAAGGCCGCGACCACGATCGCGAACTCCTGGCCCGCGACCTGCTCCTGGTAGGACGCGGCGAAGCGCGAGGTGGCGGCCAGGTCGAGCCCGGCTCCAGCGAGCAGGAGGACGACACCCGCCAGCGCGGCGCCATAGGTGGGGCGGCGAGCGACCAGGAACGTCCCGGCGGCGAAGAGGAAGGCGCCCACGAAGAGGAAATGGACGATGCCGACGCTCATCGAGCCCGGCTCCGGGCGATCAACCCGCCCACCGAGCCGGCCGCCAGCAGGGCGGCGGCGATCGCCTCCAGCGCGAGCGCGTCGCGGCCGACCAGGAGGCGGCCGAGGGCGGCGGTGTTGAACTGCCCGGTGAACGTGGCGCCGCCGAAGTAGCGACCCGCAAACGCCACGTAGAGAAGGACGAGGAACACGACGCCGGCGAGCGCGGCGCCCACCTGCTGGGCGATCCCCGTGCGCTCCTCGACCGCAGGGGCCCGGAGCCCGAGCAGCAGCAGGCCGGAGGCCCCCACGGCGAGCAGCGCAACGATCGCCGCATAGCCGGCGTCGAGGTCGCCGTAGAGACCGGCCAGCCCGACCGCCAGCGCGCCGACGCCGAGGACGCGAGCGCGCCCGCCGAGGAGGGAGGTGACGAGACCCCCGGCCACGGCCACGGCCGCGAACGCGTAGAAGAGCACCGAGTGGAGGGTGTCCAAAACCAAGCTACCTTCTGCCTACGCCGAGGCGGACGGAGTTCCGAGTTGGAAAGGATACAGGAGCACCAGAGCCCCGATCAGGGCTGCCGCGAGGGCGGCGACGAGCTGGCTGCGGGTCCACGGTCCGGTCGCGGCGGAGACGACCCAGGCCGCCTCGAGGAGGAGAAGGAGGCACGCCCCGGACACCGCGACCAGCCGGGCCGCGTCGAGGGCGGCGAGCCGGTCGAGCAGCGAGTTCATATTCGGGATAGGAGTATGGCAGCGGGGCGCGCTTTGAATAGCCTCCGGCTATTAAGGCCGCCCCGAAATTAACAGCACTGCTTGGCCCCACCGACCGGCCCCGAATAGCCTCCACCCCACACACCAAACCCCCCAGGGCGGGTGGTTTTGGGGGAGGGCACAGGTCAGGAGCCGCCGGCGATGATGCCTCCACCCAGGACTCGGGTTCCCGAATAGAGGACCGCCGCCTGGCCCGGCGCCGCCCCCGCGACGGGCTCGGTCAGCGAGAGCAGGCCGTCGGCGAAGGTCGCCGGCACCGGCCGCGCCCGGTAGCGGAGGCGGGCCGAGCACTCCAGCGGCTCAACCGGCGCAAGCCCGGAAACGAAGCTCACCGATTCCAGCCGCACCGACGACACCCCCTGCTCCGAGCTCCGCCCCACGACGAGGCGGTTGGACGCCGGCTCCACCCGGAGCACGTACCACGGCCCCGGCTCCCGCAGAGACAGCCAGCCGGTCCGCTGGCCGACCGTGTAGAGCGGCGTCCCGCGATGCGTCCCGACCTCGCGACCCGAGCGGTCCACCATCGGGCCAGCCGAAACAGGCAGCCGCGAGGCCAGGTACTCGGCGGTCCGTCCGGGCGGCACGAAGCAGATCTCCTGCGAATCGGGCTTCGCGGCCACGGGAAGGCCGAACTCGACCGCGTGCGACCGCGTCTCCACCTTGGTCATCGAGCCGAGCGGAAAGCGCAACCGGGCCAGCCGCGCGGCGGACAGGTGGTAGAGCATGTACGACTGGTCCTTGGCCGGGTCCACCGCCGCATGCAGCTCCGGTTCGCCACGAGGACCCGGAAGGATCCGCGCGTAATGCCCGGTGGCCATCGCGTCGAAGCCCAGCGCGAGCACCCGCGAGAGCATCAGGTCGAAGCGCACGAACGCGTTGCAGCTCAAACACGGGTTGGGCGTCCGCCCCGCCAGATAAGAAGCGTGGAACGGCGCGATCACCCGCTCGCCGAACTCCTTCTCCAGGTTCCAGACGTAATACGGGATGCCGACAACGTCCGCCACCCGCCGCGCGTCCTCGACCGCCGACAGCGAGCAGCACCCCCCGTGCGCCTCGGACTCGGAGGCGGAGTCGCGCGGCCACTGCTGGAGGGTGATCCCGACGACCGTGTGCCCGGCCGCAGCCAGAAGCGCGGCCGCAACCGAGGAGTCGACACCGCCGGAGAGGGCGACCGCGATCTTCATCTCACGACGAAGGTTAGCGGCCGCCCCTGGCCAGGCGGCCCGTCCGTCGGACTCAGGAGGTGGGTGCGGCGGCCCCCACCTTGAATTCGACGTGGACGGACTCGAAGAGCTCGACCTTGGCGCCGGGGGCTCCGGCCGTGGCGGCCGTGGACTTACGCAGGTCGGCCACCTTCGCTTCGCTAGCAGCTCGGTCTTCCGCTGTCTCCCAGACGCTGGAGACCCAGATCTGACCGGTCTCCGAGTTAGCCGCCATGGTCGCCGCGCGGAATCCCTTGAGGGACTTGAGGAGCGGCAGCACGTCCTTCTCGTAGGCCGCACGGGCCGCGGCGATCTGCTCCGGCTTCCCCTCCAGCGTGTTGAGCCGGATGAAGGTGTGCGTCTTGGGCTCGCCCGAGCGCTCCATCGAGAGCACCTCGCCCGTGTCGACGCTGGCGACCCGTGTGCCGGCCGCCTGGGTCGCGCTCTCCCGGACCCGCGTCATGGCCTCGCCGCTGGCCTCCAGGGCCTTCGCGTCGGCCCAGTAGGTGATCCCGACGCCCTTGCCCTCCTCGGGGTTGACCATGAGCACGACGCCCACGTTGCCGGGAACGTCTCGGGCCGTTCGGGCCACATTCTGCTCGAAGGTGCGGACCCCTTCCTCGATCTCGGCCGGGGTCCCCTCGATTCGTGTCAGCCGTCCAAACATTGTTAAGCCCCCAATGAGTAACAACGAGGCTTCCGACTACGGCACGAGGTTAATCCTTTTGACTACTCGACGACGTCCCCTTCGACCGGCTCCACGCGCACCCCGCGCGACTCCAGGTAGGTGACGCCACGATCCAGCTCGTCCGGGTCGCCGGTCATCTCGAGGACCACCCAACCCTCCTCCCGCGTCACGTCGGCACGGCGGATGTTGGTCACCACCTCGTAGTTCTTGCCGAGGTGGTAGATCACCGGCTCGGTGACCAGGTCACGTCCGAAGATCAGCCGAACCCGCCGCCTCGCCATCGAGGCGGAGTTTAGACCGCGATCACGCCCCCGGCCACCGCCGGGATGATCGAAACCTCGTCCTTCGCCTCCAGCTTGGTCTCCAGCCCGCCGCCGAAGCGGATGTCCTCATCGTTGAGGTAGACGTTCACGAACTGGCGCAGGTTGCCGGCCGGGTCGAGGAGCCGCTCCCGAAAACCGGGATAGCGGGAGTCGAGCTGCTCGATCGCGGCGCGCAGGTCGCCCGCCTCGATCTCGACCGCGGCCTCGCCCTGGGAAAGGGACCGAAGCGGGCCGGGGATTCTCACTGTTGCCACTTATCGAATTACCTCCAAGAACCTGCCGGGCTTCAAATGTTCACCAATTCCCGGAACGATTTCAGGGACGGGTCTATTTCGAATCGCCGGCCGGACGCCGATGGCCCCGCGACCGCCTCGGCCGTCTTGAGCCCGTGGCCGGTGATGTAGGCGACGACGACCTCGTCGCCCTTCCAGCGCCCGGCCCGGGCCAGCTTCGCGAGCACGCCGACGGTGACGCCGCCCGCCGTCTCGGTGAAGATACCCTCGGTCCGCGCCAGGAGCCGGATCGACTCGACGATCTCCTCCTCGGTCACCGCTTCGATGACACCGCCCGTCTCCTTCGCGATCCGGATCACGTAGGAGCCGTCGGACGGGTTGCCGATCGCGATCGACTTGGCGATGGTGTCGGGTTTGACTGGGAGCACGGTCTCGGTGCCCTCCTTCCAGGCGTTGTAGACCGGTGAGCAGCCGAGCGCCTGGGCGCCGGTCAGCGCCGGCAGCCGGGAGCCCGGGTCGACCAGGCCCACGTCGACCATCTCCCCCACCGCCCGGCGGTGCTTGACGAACTGGCAGCCGGAGGCGATCGGGATGATGATCTCGTCGGGAAGCCGCCAGCCGAGCTGCTCGGCGGTCTCGAAGTCGAGCGTCTTCGACCCCTCCGCGTAGAAGGGCCGCACGTTGATGTTGCAGAAGGCCCAGGGATAGCTCTCGACGAGCTGCGCGCAGAGCCGGTTGACCTGGTCGTAGTTGCCCCGGACCGAGACCAGGTTGGGCTCGAAGACCGAGGTCGGCACCACCTTTCCGGGCTCCAGGTCGGAGGGGATGAAGACGAACGCCTCCAGGCCGGCCCGCGCCGAGTAGGCGGCGACCGAGTTGGCCAGGTTGCCGGTCGAGGCGCAGCCGATCGTCTCGAAGCCGTGGGCCCGCGCCCAGGAGACGGCGACCGACACCACCCGGTCCTTGAAGGAGTTGGTCGGATTCATCGAGTCATTCTTCAAATAGAGGTTGCTCAAACCCAGCTCGGCGCCCAGCCGTTCGGCGTGCACCAGGGGCGTGAAGCCCTCCCCGAGGGTCACCACGGATACCTCGTCCTCGAGCGGCAGCAGGTCGCGGTAGCGCCACATCGAGGGCGGCCCGGCCGCGATCGACTCGTGGCTGATCCGCTTCCGGATGGCGTCGTAGTCGTAGACGACGTCGAGCGGGCCGAAGCACATCTCGCAGACGTGGGTCGCCTGGACCTCGTAGTCGGTGCCGCACTCGCGGCAGCGCATCCCGATGACGCGGCGGGCACCGTTGCCGGTGCTCATGCCTCGGCCGCCAGGACCTGCTCGAGGTCCAGCTTCTTGAAGATCGCCTTCGGCTCCCGCAGCTTCTGCCCGACCGGCAGCTCCGGTGCGGCCCAGGAGCCGACCCAGGAGGCGTAGTCGCCGGTCAGCACGCGGTGGGTCCGGCCACCCTCCTCGCTGACCTCGAGGAACTCGAGGGGTCCGGCGATGAACCCCTCATGGCCGAGCATCTCGTGCACGTGCTGGGAGCTGAAGGGCAGGAAGGGCGTGAAGATCACCTTCAGCGCGTCGACCAGCCGGAGGCCGACGTTGAGCACCGTCCCGGCGCGCTCGCGATCCTTCTTGATCACCTTCCAGGGCTCCTCCACCGCAAGGTAGCCGTTGGCCAGGGACGACAGCCGGAGCGCCTCCTTGATCGCCTGTTGGAAGGACGCCCGCTCGATCAGCCCGCCCACCGTGTCAAATCCGTTTGATATTTCCCTGACGACATCCTGATCCGCCGCCGTGAGCTCGCCCGCCGGCGGCACCTCGCCGAAGTTGCGATGGGCGTTGACGAGGACGCGGTGGACCAGGTTGCCCCAGTTGGCGACCAGCTCGTCGTTGTTGCGCCGCACGAACTCCACCCAGGTGAAGTCGGTGTCCTGGTTCTCCGGCCCGGCGATGGTCAGGAAGAAGCGGAGCGGGTCGGGGTCGTAGCGGGTGAGGAAGTCGTTGACGTAGATGGCGCCGCCGCGGGAGGAGCTGAGCTTGCGGCTCTCCATCGTGAGGAACTCGGAGGCGACCACCTCGTAGGGCAGCTCCAGCCCGCCGTAGCCGAGCAGGATGGCCGGCCACATCACGGTGTGGAAGGTGATGTTGTCCTTGCCCATGAAGTAGTAGTGACGCGACTCCGGGTCCTGCCACCAGAGCTTCCAATCGTCATCGCCGGCGCAGACGTGAGCCCACTCCTTCGCCGCCGAGAGGTAGCCCATGACGGCGTCGAACCAGACGTAGATCCGCTTGTCCTCGCGCTCCTCCCAACCGGGCAGCGGGATCGGGATGCCCCAGTCGATGTCGCGCGTGACGGGCCGGGGCTTGAGGTCGTTGACGAAGTTCTGGCTGAAGGCGATGACGTTGGGCCGCCAGTAGGTCCGCGTCCGCAGCCACTCGGTCAGCTGTTCTTGAAAGGCGGGGAGGTCGAAGAAGAAGTGCTCGGTCTCCTTGAAGACGGGCGGCTTGCCGTCGATCCGCGAGCGCGGCTCCTTGAGGTCCTGCGGGTCGAGCTGGTTGCCGCAGTTCTCGCACTGGTCCCCCCGGGCGTCGGGATAGCCGCAGATCGGGCAGATCCCCTCGATGTAGCGGTCGGGCAGGGTGCGCCCGGTCACCGAGGAGAAGGCGCCCATCGTCGTCTCCTTGTGCAGGTAGCCCTTCTCGTGGAGCACTTTGAAGATGTCCTGGACGACCCGGTAGTGGTTGAGCGTGGTGGTCCGGGTGAAGAGGTCGTAGGAGAGCCCGAGGTTGCGGAGGTCGTCCGCGATCACCAGGTTGTAGCGGTCGGCGATCTGCTGCGGGCTGGCTCCCTCCTTGTCCGCCGCGACGAGGATCGGCGTGCCGTGCTCATCGGTGCCGCTGACCATGAGGACCTGGTTCCCACGAAGCCGGTGGTAGCGGGCGAAGATGTCCGAGGGCACACCGAACCCGGCCACATGGCCGAGGTGCCGGGGACCGCTGGCATAGGGCCAGGCGACCGCCACGAGGATACGTGTGGGCGAGGTGGTGGGAGCCAAGGAGCCTCAAGTTTATTGATCCCGCCGAACACCCTCCCCATCCCTGGGGAGGGCAGGGTGGGGCCACTCGCAGGCCCCACTGAACACCCTCCCCAAGACCAAGCCCCACTGAACACCCTCCCCCAAGACCAAGCCCTGCCGAACACCCTCCCCATTGAATCGACTTCAACCGCCTCGCCGAGCACGCCACGACCAAGGCCGGGGC
>DATCPJ010000159.1:0-8051 GCA_036570145.1 Candidatus Dormiibacterota bacterium | reverse complement strand
GACGAACACGACCCGGTCCCAGCCCGCGCGCTCACCCTTGAGCAGCCCTGTTCCCCAGACCCGCAGGTAGACCCTGGTCCTGCCATCAGGCCCGCGCTCGGTCTCGATCGGCCCGAAGCGGGAGACGATTTCGAAGAGGACGCTGAAGCACTCCACGCTGCCGAGCCACCGCTCGGCGCCGAGCAGGAACATTCCGCCGAGCGTGAAGACGGTGTAGGCGAGGGCGAGCCAGGCGAGGACCGCCGGCCGGTTGGCCACCCCCGAGGTCAGCTCGAGGCAGGCGAAGACGAAGTAGGTGAGCACCGCCGGCCAGATGCCGAAACGTGGCGTCGGGTGGTTGCGATAACCGCCCGTTCCCCGGGCCGGCCGGCGAAGCCGCGAGTAGAGCGCAGCCCAGGGATTGAACAGCTGCCAGAGGTTCCCGACCAGGCCGGCGAGGATGACCATGGCGGCCCAGAAGTAGACCCAGACGATGTACTCGGCCGGGTTGTAGAAGGGGTTCTGGGACCCGAACAGGCCGGTGACAATCACCCCCAGCAGGCCGAATACCCCGATCAAACCGCCGGCGATCCGGGGCCAGGCCGCTCTGGCGGCGCCGTCCAGCCAGGCGGCGTGCCGGCGCGGGTAGGCGACCGCCTCCTCACCGAGCTTGTCGCCGGCGAAGAGGACGACCATCACGAAGGAGACGACGACGACACCGGCCGCCGCGAACAGGTAGAGGAAGAGGGGTCCCTGGAGGTCGTAGCGGGCTCCGAAGCCGTGGAGGAAGAACCGTGTGGTCACGGCGAGACCTGGAACTCGCCGAGGTGCGTGCTGGTCGCCTCCAGCTCCATCTCGAACGAGCCGCTCTTGTCGGCCGTGAAGGTGTGGGTAACCTTGCCGCCGGCGCTGGGCACCTGGAAGGGGATGTCGTAGCCGTGGAGGTGGATCTCCTCGGCCTTGTCGGCGGTGATCGTCATGGTCACCCGGTCGCCCTGCTTGGCGGTCGGTGTGTCGGGAGTCAGCGTGCTGCCGCTGACGGTGAGGTCGATGGTGACCGGCCTGCCGCCGCCGCCGACGGACCTGGCGATCAGGAATCCCCCGACGGCCAGGAACAGGACCACCACGACGAGGAGGATGAGAACGCGGTTGCGCGCCATTGCTTCTTGAACCTTTCCTTTCATTTCATATCGAAACGCCTGCCCCGGGCAGGCTGACAGCGGTTTCTAAAGGAGAGGTGAGATGGGCGGGCCGCGGTTGACGAAGCCGGCCAGTCCAGCCCGCGAGAAGCCCGGAGTGGTGGCCACAGCCCACCCCGGCGCGGGTGAGAAGGCGCCCCGGGGAAGGGCCGGCACCGGCCGTGAGCGCCGGAGTCGGCGCACCGCGCGCCGCACCTTGGCTGAGATCCAGCTGAGGCCCAGCGCCGTGAGGAGGGCCACCGGGAGCTGGCCCGCGACGCCCCAGCCGAGCAGGTGGCCCAGGGGCGCCGCGGGCAGCCCGGAGAGCCAGGCTTCGGCCAGCTCCTGGCCGGCGAAGAGTGCCAGCTGGGCGCCGAACAGGGCCAGCAGCAAGGGCGCCAGCGGCCAGCCGCCTTCCGGCAACTGCTCGTTGCGGAGGCCGACCATGAAGCGCGCCACGCCGAGCAGCAGGAGGACGGCGAGAAGGGCCGCTCCCAGCGTCGCGGCTTCCACCTGGAGCAGGACCGGGAAGTAGGCGTGGGCGCCGGTGCTCTGGCGGAGGGCGGCGTCAGGGCCGAAGCGCAGGTAGTAGGTGACCAGGTGCCCCAGCTGCGCCATCGGCAGCGCGATCAACAGCGCAGTCACCAGCCCGGCGCGGCGGAGCCCCCTCGTCATTCCACGGTCAGGTTAGACGGCGCGCGGGCAGCTAACGCTTCTGGACTATCACCCGATGCGGCGCGTTCCCGTCCTCCACCGTCACCACCTGGTCGGGGAAGGCCGCCCGCAGCATGTCCGCCACCGCTTCGGCGACCGCCTCGCTGCCGAAGACGCCCTCGACCGTGGTGGGGGGCTCCGGGCTCGTGCCGGTGGCGTTGCTCACCGCCCGGCGAAGCGGGCTTTCAAGGGCGATGGGCTCATCGCCGTGATCGGTCGGGAGTTTCAAAGCTTCTCTCCTTCCTGGGGTGCGAGCCAGCTGATCGGAGCCTTTTGCCGAATTTAATACTGATAGTACCACTATCAGGACTTGAATTCAGGAGCGCGCTGCAGCTCCGGAGCGCCGGCAGTCGGCGCAAGGGCAGATCGCCCGCAGGTGGCGGAAGGTGTAGATGCCGGTCGAATGGCCGCTCCGGAAGCCGAGCTGGAGAGCGTAGCGGCCGACGAGGGTCACGGCTTCCAGCTCGAGGTCGGGCTGTGGCAGCTCGGTGACCTTCTCCAGCCGGCCCACGGTTCCGTAGCCCTCGCCGCGGCACTCGGCGCACGGGCAGGCCCAGCGCAGCATCCCGGCCGCGTAGCCCGAGCGATGGCCGTCCTCCCAGGCGATGCTCAGCAGCTGGCTGTCACGGTCGAGGTCGACGGCGACCGGGAACGGGTCGAGCCGGGAGTCGGGCTCGGGCGCTATCGGACGTTGATGACCGGCAGCTGCCGGAAGGAGCGGATCGAGGTCTGGGCGGCCACCTTGGAGGCGATCGTACGGAACGCGGCGGCGCCGTTGGAGTCGGGCCTCGTCACCACGACCGGCGCGCCGAGGTCGGCGTCCTCCCGGATCCCCTCCTCCAGGGGCACCGCCCCGAGGAATGGAACGCCCAGCTTCTGGGCCGCCTTCTCACCGGTGCCGTGGCTGAAGATATGCGCCTCGTGCCCGCAGTTCTCGCAGACGTAGTAGCTCATGTTCTCGACCAGGCCGAGCGGCGTGACGTTGAGGGTGCGGAACATCTGGAGTGCCTTGACCGCGATGTCGAGCGCCACGTCCTGCGGGGTGGCGACGATCACGACCCCGGAGAGCGCGATCGTCTGGGCGAGGGTGAGGCTGGAATCGCCGGTGCCGGGCGGGAGGTCGACCACCAGGTAGTCGAGCTCGCCCCAGGTGACGTCGCCGAGCATCTGCTGGATCGCCCGGCTGACCATCGGTCCGCGCCAGACCATCGCCTTGTCGGCGCCGGCCAGGAAACCGATCGACATCAGCTTCAGCCCGTGGGCTTCGATCGGGATCAGCTTCTCGTTCTCGACCAGCGGCTGCTGGTGGGTGCCGAGCATGGCCGGGATCGAGGGCCCGTAGATGTCGGCGTCGAGCAGGCCGACCTTGGCGCCCGCCAGCGCCAGGGCGGCGGCGAGGTTGACGGCGACGGTCGACTTGCCGACGCCGCCCTTGCCCGAGGCGACGGCGATCGTCTGCTTCACGCCCGGGATCAGCTGCGAATTGTCGCGCTGGAGGAAGGCGGGCCGGACGTTCGAGGTCATCTTCACCCGCACGTCGGTCACGCCGGGAAGCGCGCCCGCGTACTGCCGGGCGAGGGTCTGGAACTGGTCACGTACGGGGCAGGCGGGGGTGGTGAGCTCGAAGGTGAAGTCGACCACGCCGTCGTCCGCGATCTGGATGTCCTTGATCATCCCGAGGCTCACGATGTCCCGGTGGAGATCGGGGTCCTGGATCTGGGAGAGGGCCTTCAGGACTTCGGCTTCAGTTGGCAGCGCCACCCTCCGAGTTTAGGGATTTTGTCAACACACCGGTTGAAATAAGCTTGGTGGACCGTTGACCCCTGAACTCGTCGAGTACTACGGCGGGCGTGCCTCCGACGTGTACCTGGAACGCGCGGCCGTCACGCTCGCGGGCGAAGGCCTGGACCCCGTCGTCCAGATGGAGTTCTTTCCCGACCGCGACGGCGTGATCTGCGGCATCGACGAGGCCGCCGATCTGCTGCGCTGCGTGCTCCAGCCGGGCGACGAGGCATGGGGCCTCAAGGACGGCGATCGGATGTCCCGCCGCGAGGTCGTGCTCCGGGTCAAGGCCAACTACTCCCACTTCGGGCGCTGCGAGACCGCCCTGCTCGGCATGCTGGCCTCCGGCTCGGGCTGGGCGACCGCGGCGCGTGAGGTTGTCGACGCCGCCGCCGGCACCCGGGTCATCTCCTTCGGCGCCCGCCATGTCCACCCGCTGATCGGGCCGACGATGGAGCGCGCGGCGGTCATCGGCGGCTGCGCCGGCGCGGCCACACCCGGCGGCGCCCAGCTGGGCGGCCTGGCGGCGCCCTCGGGGACGATGCCGCACGCGATGATCCTGATCTTCGGGGACACCGTCCGCGCCGCCCAGGCCTTCGACCAGCACATGGGCGAGGATGTGCTCCGGATCGTCCTCGTCGACACCTTCAAGGACGAGGCGGAGGAGGCGCTCCGGGTGGCCGAGGCTCTCGGTGACAGGCTCCGCGGCGTCCGCCTCGACACGCCCCGAGAGCGGGGCCGGGTGACCGTCGACCTGGTCAAGGAGGTCCGCGCCCGGCTCGACCAGGCCGGTTTCCCGAAGGTCGGCATCTTCGTCTCCGGCGGGCTTGACCTTGCCCGGATCCAGGAGTTCGTTGCCGCGGGGGCGCCGGTCGACTCCTTCGGCGTCGGGATGACCATCTCGGCCGCTCCGCCGATCGGCTTCACGGGCGACATCAAGGAGGTCGACGGGCAAGCCCGCACCAAGCGCGGGCGGATCCCCGGGATCACCGAGAACCCACGGCTGGAGCGTCTCTTCTAGGCCGGCCGCGACCTCTCAGGCGGCGAGGGGAAGCGTCAGCGTGAAGGTGGACCCGCGCCCCAGCTCGGACTCGACCGTGACATCGCCGCCGTGCCGGCGAGCGAGCTCGCGGGAGAGGTAGAGGCCGAGCCCGGTCCCCGCGATGGCGGCGTGCTCAACCGCCACGACCCGGCCGAAGCGCGTGAAGAGCATGCCCAGGTCCTTCTCCGCGATCCCGATCCCGCGGTCCGCGAACCCGACCACGACCTGGTCTCCAGCGATGCCGGCCGTAACCGTGACGTCGCCGCCCGCGGGGGAGTACTTGATCGCGTTGTCGAGCAGGTTGCCGAGGATCGTCAGCGTTCGGTCCCGGTCCGCGTTCACGGCAAGCTCGACTTTCGGCCGTTCGAACTTGATGCGGCCCGGTTCGCGGGCATGCGCCACCGCTTCCTCGATCGCGTCAGCGAGGTCGAAGCGATCGAGCTTGAGGAGGAGGCTGGAATCCTCCAGGCGCGCCGCCTCCAGCATCTGGGTGATGATCGAGTCCATCTCGCCGACTTTGCCCTGGACCATCCGGAGCGGCTGCATGGTGGTCTCGTCCGCCGAGCCGAGCGACCCGTCCAGAATCATCGAGAGGTAGCCCCTGATCACGGTCAGCGGGCCGCGCAGCTCGTGCGAGGCCAGGCGCAGAAATTCCGCCTTGGTCCGCTCCAGGTTGCCCGCCCGGTCGGCCTCCTGGCGCTCCCGCTGGAGGGTCTCCGCGTGGCCGATCGCCAGGCCCGTCATCTGGGCGATGACCTCGACCAGGTGGAGATCCTCGTCGCTGAAGCCGTCCCGGTCCCGTGCGGTGGCGATCAGCAGCCCGTGAAGCCGATCCGAGGCGCGAACCGGGGCCAGCGCTCCGGCACGCCAGCCCTCCTTCTCCGCCAGCGCGATCAGCTCCGGCGCGAGGTCGCCCTCCCCGACCAACTCCAGCCGGTTCCGCGCGACGGCACGGACGGCGGCCTGGTTCCAGGTCATCGGGTACTCGCCGCCGGCGTAGTGGGAGCCCGCCTCGTCGTAGTCGTCCGCGATCCGCAGGCGGCCGTCCTCGACAAGCTCGTGAAAGGCGGCACGGGAGCGGCCCCCTGCTCCGCCGCGGCGGACGACCTGGGCGACCGCCTGGGTGGCGGCCCGGATGATCGAGTCGAGGTCGAGCGAGGCGGCGATCGCCTGGCTCGTCGTGACCAGGAAGCTCAGGTCACGGACCTCGTGTTCGCGCTCGGCGGCGTGCCAGGCCGAGAGCAGTCCCCTCGCCGCAAGATGGCCGATCAACGCGACCACCGGCAGGACGACGGCCTGGGCGCCCGCGGTCGTGGGGCTGAGCTCTCCCTGGCCCACCGCAAGCAGCCGCGAGGCGACGGCGACGGCGGTCACCAGGATCGCGATCCGGCCGCCGGCAAGCCAGGCGGTCACGAGCACCGGCAGCACGACGAGCGCCCCCAGAGTCACCGTCATCGGCGAGTGGACGTCGACCCAGTAGATGGCGACGATGGCGATGATCGCGAGGAATCCGACCAGGTAGCCCTGCGGCCGTCCGACGTAAGCCTTGGGGCCCACGATGTCGAATCCGGCCGCCGGGTCCATGAGCCTTCGCAAGGGTACCCCGCCGCCCGTCATGTGGGAATCTGAAGAAGTGGAAAGGAGGACAGCGTGACTGTCGCCGACGTGCACGGCCGTGCCATCCCGTACGAGGACACCGGAGGCACCGGGACGCCGCTCGTCCTCGCCCATGGCTTCTTCATGGACCGGTCGATGTTCGAGCCCCAGGTGGCGGCCCTCCGCGAGCGCTTCCGGGTGATCACCTACGACGAGCGCGGCCACGGCGAGGCCGCCGACGATCCCGCGCCCTATAGCTATTGGGACCTGGCCGATGACCTGGCCGGCCTGCTCGACCACCTCGGCCTGGAGCGAGCCGTGATCGGCGGCATGTCGCAGGGCGGCTTCATCGCGCTCCGCTTCGCGCTTCGCTACCCGGATCGAGCGATCGGCCTGGTGCTGCTCGACTCCCAGGCAGGCGTCGAGCTGGAGGAGAAGCGCGCCGAGTACGAGGTGATGCGCTCGGTCTGGGAGGAGGACGGGCCTTCCGAGCTGATGGGCGGCATGGTTGCCGCGATCATCCTCGGCAACTACCAGGAAAACCCGCGCTGGGTCGCCGGCTGGATCGCACGCTACCCGACCGGCCTCGGCCAGATCTACACGACCCTGATGGAACGCGACGACATCACCGAGCGCCTCTTCGAGATCCGCGCCCCCGCACTCGTGGTGCACGGGGACGAGGACGCGGCGATCCCGATGGAGAGGGCGGAGGCGCTCTGCGCGGGACTGGCCGGCTGCGCCGGAGTCGTGGTCGTGGCCGGCGGCTCGCATGCCGCCAACCTCAACCGCCCGGAGGCGGTGAACGAGGCGATCGGAGACTTCCTGGCCGGCCTGAAGCCCTAGCCGGCTATTTGCAGCGCCAGGTCCCGGCCACCCGCTCGATCGCGTCGAGGGAATCGGCGCCGTGGCCCATGGTGCTGTCGACCGTCCCCGACGCCTGGTCGACGAGGACCACGAAGTTGGTGACCAGCTGCGGCGTGCTGCCGGCGATCTGGGCGTTGCCGGGAGCGGCTGTCGCCAGGTTGGTGGTGGTGTCGACCGAATAGTCGCCGGCTCCCTTGTAGCCGCTCCCGACGACGATCGTCAGGGTGTCCATCTGGCCGAAGGAGTCGGCTGCCGTCAACTTGACGCTGAAGCTGTCCGCGCCCTTGCCGGCCGCCTGCCCGCAGCTGGCGGTCGCGGAGGTCCAGCGGGCGGGCAGCTTGCCCGTGAAGGTGAGGTCCTGGACGGTGCTGCCGCCACTGCCGCCGGTGTCGGCCGGAGTGGGCGAGGTGGTGGCTGCAGGAGAGCCCGAGCCAAGGGCGCAGGCGCCCAGGCTGAGCGCGGCCAGAAGGGCGGCGGAGCGTGCGGCGACCGGTGCGAGGAAGCGTGCATCGACGAGGGAGAGGCTGCGCAAGAGTACCGGCCGGAATTGTACGGCGGCTCGCCCCAATGTCAGAGTTGAGGAGCGGTGCGCTACGAGAACCTCCTGACGCGGTCCTTCGCGATCCTCCGCCGCAGGCCCTGGCTCTGGCTCCTCGCCCTGTTCGCCGGGGAGACGTCCAGCGGGGGCGGGGGAGGCGGCGGCAGCGTCAACTTCCAGCTGACGGAGAGGCAGCCGGTGCCCGACCTCTCCTGGCTGCCCCAGTGGCTGGCCGACCGCGCCGGGCTGATCATCGAGATCGCGCTCGCCGTCCTGGTGGTGTCCCTGGCGTGGTTCGTCGTCTCCTGCCTCGCGTCCGGCGCTCTCGTCGGCGCGGTGGCGCGGATCGACGCCGGCG
>DATCPJ010000158.1:0-7895 GCA_036570145.1 Candidatus Dormiibacterota bacterium | reverse complement strand
CCTGCTGATGTTCGCCCGCCAGCAGCACTTCGCGGGCTACGGGGAGGCCGAGGAGGCCCTGCTGCGTGCCCTCAACGGGCTGGCGACCCCGTTCGGCCAGGATTGGGAGGCGCTACTGCCTCGCGAGCAGCTGGCGGTCGCCCGCATCGCCCACGGCGCCCGCGTCTTCGCGGGGCTTGCGGGGAAGGACTCGGAAGGCGTGCGCCGGGCGCTCAACCGGCTCCGCGAGGATGGACTGGTGGTGAAGGAAGGAGAAGGTCGCTACCGCCTCCGCGAGCCCCTTTTCGCCGCGTACCTGAGGCGCACGGTAGCCCTGCCTTAGGCCACCCAGGGACGGTCGGGTGCCCGCGCCCACTCGTCGACGCGGTAGGGCGACGGGAGGGTGACGTAGGTACCGTCAGCCTGCTTGACGACAAGCCGAAGGTGGTAGCGGTGATGGAACCCGGCGGGAGACAGCCGGCCGCTTTCGAAGGCGTGCAGAAACTCCTTCTCGGTTCATGCTCGAAAACCTCTACCTCGAAAAAGCCCGGAAATAGAAGTGACCCCGACCGACCGCCTCTCAGAACCCGGTACCACGGTCTTGCGACCACGGTTCCAAGCCTTCGAACGTATCGCTCGGGGCCGTTGCCAATGGTGGGCCGCTGGCCTGCGCCGCGCAAGGTCCGAATATCAGTTCGCCGCCAGGCTACGTCCGGTAGGCGCCCTTAATAGGTCACGTTCAGGCCGCCGTCGACGACCAGGTGCTGGCCGGTCACGATGTCGCTCCGGATAAAGCCCATCACCGCCTGGGCCACCTGCTCCGGCGTCGCCACCGCCTGGAGCGGTGTCCGCTTGGCCATCGCCACCTCCTGCGCCGCGGCGGCATCCTCGCCGAAGGGCTGGCGGAACCAGCGCGTCGAGACGAGCCCGGGGTTGACCGCGTTGACGCGGACGTCAGGTGCGAGAGCGACGGCGAGGGCGCGCGTCAGCTGGTCGACGGCGGCCTTGGAGACGCCGTAGGGAAGCGACGAGCCGCTCGCGCGAAGCGCCGCGATGGAGGCGATGTTGACGATGCAGCCCTTGCTCTTGCGAAGGTGCTGCGCGGCCGCGCGGGCGGTGTACCAGGAACCCATCAGGTTGACGCCGAGGATCTGCTGCCAGACCTCGTCGGTGACCGCGTCGAGGTCGGGAAAGGGGATGAAGCGGGTCGTGCCGGCGTTGTTGACGAGGACGTCGAGGCGGCCGAAATGCTCTGCCGCCTGTTCGACCATCGCTTTAACCTCAGCCTCGCGGGAGACGTCGGCCTTGATCGGCAGGCCCTCGACGCCGAGAGCGGAAAGCTCGGCCGCGGTGGCGGTGGCGTCGGCGGCGGAGCGGGAGTAGTTGACGACCACGCCGGTGGCGCCCGCCCGGGCGAGCTCGAGGCAGACGGCACGCCCGATCCCGGTCGCGCCCCCGGTGACGATCCCGACGCTTCCCTTCAGCTCCACCGGTCGGGTCCCATCGGCCGAGAATAGCCGGAAGTCTTCAGCTTTCGAACTCCTCCAGCACCGAGTAGGTCGCCCCGCCCGGTCCGAGGCGGCTGCGGTAGAGGCGAAAGCCGGTCACCATCCAACCGGGCAGCTCCGGCGGTGGCGGCAGCTGGGGGAGCGGTTCGCCGCTCCTCTGCCGTGAGCGGGCGAGGGTCAGGTGGGGATGGTAGGGCCGCGCCTCGGGCTCGAACCCCACTGCGGAGGTGCAGTTTTCAACTTCGCCGGCGAGGCGGCTCAACTCGTGATCGCCGGCCGCCAGACCCAACCAGACCACGCGGACGGTTCTGCCGCGGCCGAAGGCGCCGAGATCACCGAGCCTGACCGGGAAAGGCTCGACGGTGAGCGCGCGAAGGACGGCGGCCAGTGATTCCAGAAGCCCGAGCTCCACCTGGCCCAGGAAGCGGAGGGTGAGGTGAAGGCTGCCTGGAGCCACCCAGCGGAAGCCCGGCACCTGCGCCCGACAGCTGTCGAGGTAACCAGCCAGGCGATCGCGCTGGAGGTCTGGCAGCCCGACGGCCACGAACGCCCGGATGGTCTCCTGCTGGTCGCTCAGAAGACCTTGCGCAACCTCCAGTGCGTCTGCGCCCAGGCCGACGGCGAGTTGGGCCGGAAGCCGAACTTCTGGAGTACCGCGTCGAGGCTCTGGGCAATGTTCTCCAGACTGAGCATGCTCAGCTCATCACCGGTGATGATCGGATCCGGCATCGCCGCGCCGAGGATCGCCGCAAGCGGCTCGAGCAGCGGCACGGGCACCTTGACCTGGCGCTTGGTGATCCCGCGGGCGGCCGCGAAGAAGTCGAAGAGCTGCTGGTAGGTGAGGATCTCCGGTCCGCCGAGCTCGACCGTCTGGCCGTAGAGGTCCACCCGAGAGATCGATTCGATGACGCAGCGGGCGGCGTCCTCGCGGATGATCGGCTGGGAGTGCTGCAGCCCGTTGCCGGGGATCACCACCACCGGCCCGAACTCGGCCCGGCGCTGGAAGTCACCGACGATCCCGCCGTCCTCGCCGAGGATGTGGCTGAAGCGGAGGATGGTCGAAGGGATCCCCGTCCGCTGCAGCGCCTGCTCGCCCGCCCAGCGCGAGGCGAGGTACTTGAAGCGCGCGTCCGGCTGCGCACCGATCGAGCTGACGAAGACAACCTTGGTGACGCCGGCCGCCTTGGCGGCCTCGCCGAGCAGGCGGGGCGCTTCGACGTTCACGTCGAGGTAGGTCTGCGGCCGGTTCCGCCGGACCGCCACCAGGCTCACGACCGCGGCGCAGCCCTGGCAGGCGCGGGCCAGCGCGGCTGGGTCGGTCGCGTCGCCGTGGACGACCTCTGCACCGCGCACCCGGAACGCGCCTGCCGATGCCACGTTGCGGGCAAGGACGCGCAGCTGGTAGCCCGCGTCGAGCAGACCATGCGCCACGGCGCGCCCGAAGAACCCCGTCGCGCCGAGGACCAGGATCCGATCAGCCAAGGCACCGCAGATGGTAGCTGGTCGATACTTCAGGGGCCGTGGACTCCCGGATCCTGCTCGGCGTGCTCCTGGGCCTGGTCGCGGTCGGCGTCGGGGTCGTCTCGTTGGTCGCCGCCATCCTCACCCGCCGCCGGCGGGCGGAGTTCGCGGAGACCTACGCGGTGACCGGGGGGATCGCCTACAGCGTGGTCCAGTTCGGCTGCGCGGGCGCTCTCATCCTCTCCGGCCTGGTAGTGATCGGCATCGTCCTCGTCGCGGGGAGATAGCTTCTTTGTTGACCCGAGAGCGGGAACAACCAGAGGTCACCGCACCGGGTGACGGCGCCGGGAAGCCGCCGCCGCCGCGCGACCGCCGCCGGGAGTGGTGGCGGGACCTACCGCCGCCCTTCAACCGGCCGCGCCCGATCAACCGCCGCAACATCCTGCGCGGCGGGCTGGTGGCGATCCCTTTCCTGGTGATCGTCGACGGCCTGCTCGGGGCCATGGCCTGGTACGCGACCGCCAACCCCTGGGTGGGCCTGGCCGTCTTCGGGGTCACCTTCCTCTTCACCGTCGGAGAGGTGGCGGTGGTCGCCTGGGCGGCCAACTACCGGCAGGAAGTCGAAAAGCGGCGAGCTGAGAGCGAAGCCGACGAATAGATACGTCTCAGATCACGTTCCGCTCGGTCGCCAGGGTGCCGGCCGCGAAGCGGGCGTGGGACAGGGCTGAGAGGTCGATCTCGGAGCTTCCCTCGGTCAGCAGCTCGGCGAGCTGCTCTCCCACCGCGGGCGCCTGCATGAAGCCGTGGCCGCTGAACCCGCAGGCACACCAGAAGCCCTCCCTCTCGGCCACCGGGCCGAGTATCGCCTGGTGGTCGGGCGTGACCTCGTAGAGACCCGCCCAGGCGGTCTTGATCCCCGCCCGCTCGAGCGCCGGCAGACGGTGCAGTCCGACCTCGGTGACGCGCTCCAAAAAGCCATCGTTGATCTCGGTCGAAAAGGTCGGCCCCTCCTCTCTGTCGCTCATCCCAAAGAGGATCCCGTCGCCCTCCGGATGGAAGTAGAAGCTGGTCGTGAAGTCGACCGTCATCGGCGTCTGGCGGCCGATCTCGGGGATGTTGTCGGTGACCCAGATGTGGCGCCGGTAGGGCTCCACCGGGACGTCCACGCCGGCCAGCAGCCCGACCGCCTTCGCCCACGGTCCGGCGCAGTCGAACACGACCCGGGTCGAGACCTCGCCGGCCGCCGTCCGGACCCCGGTGACCCGGCCACTGCTGACGTCGATCGCGGAGACCTCGGCACCCTCCTTCAGGCGCGCGCCGTGGCGCCGGGCGGCCGCGGCATAGCCCATCGTCACCGCGTCTGGGCTGGCGATCCCGTCGGTCGGGCAGAAGGTGGCGCCCAGCACGTCCTCCAGGTTCAGGGCCGGGACCAGGCCGCCGATCTCGGCGGTCGAGAGCCAGCGGGCCTCGGCGAGGCCGAGCCCGTGCCAGAGCTCCATCAGACGGCGGAAGTCCTCCACCTCCTGGGGGCGCGTGAGGAGCATCAGGTAGCCGACCTGGCGGAAGTCGGCCGGCACTCCCACCTCCTCCTCGAAGCGCTTCAAGAAGGCGACGCTGCGCATCCCGATCCGGATGTTCACCTCGCTCGAGAACTGCTGGCGGACGCCGCCGGCATTGCGAGCGGTGGAGCCCGAACCGAGCTGGCCGCGCTCGAGAAGGACGACGTCGACGCCCCTCCGCGCGAGGTGGTATGCGAGCGAGCAGCCCATCACCCCGCCGCCGACGATGGCTACGTCCGCGGTTTCCACGCTTTACCCCAGAACTCGAAGATGATCTTCAGGGCGGCGAGGCTGGTGATGTCGTTGTGGTCGACCGGGGGCGCGACCTCGGCCACGTCGAGGCCGACCAGGTGGGCCCCGCCGGCGAGCGCGGCCAGGAAGTCGAGCGCGTTTCGGGTGCTCAGCCCGCCGGGCGAGGGGATCTCGGTCCCGGGTGCGGCGGCGGGGTCGAGCACGTCGATGTCGAAGGAGACGTGGAGCGGCCTCCCGCCCGTCCAATCGGCAACCTGCCGCGCGGCCGCCTCGGGGTCGCGGGCCATCTCCGGCGAGCCGATCAGCAGCATCCCGTGCTGCTTGATGAACTCGAGCTCCTCGATGTCGTAGTCGCGCCCGCCGGCGACGGCAGCCGCGGGGGGCGCGAGCTCGGCAACCTCGAGCGCCCGGCGCAGCGCGCAGCCGCACGTCCAGGCGCCGCCGCGTGAGAAATCGCAGAGATCGGGATGGGCGTCCACCCAGAGGATGCGCAGGTCGCGGTGGCGTCGCGCCTGGGCGGCGACGATCGGGATCGTCGAGCAATGGTCCCCGCCCATCATCGTCAGCAGCGCTCGCGGGGGGATCGCGGCCAGCGTTTCGGCGATGGCGCGCCAGGAGGCCTCGATCTCGAGGCCGGCGTCGAGGTCGCCGAGGTCGTGGACCGCCATCCCGAACAGGTGGCGGCCGTCCTCCGTCACGGGCGGCATCACCGGGCTCAGGCTCCGGATCCGGTCCGGCGCCTTGGCCGCTCCCTTCCGGTAGACGGCCGACCCGTCGTAGGGGATGCCGCCGATGGTGACGTCGGCGTCCGCGAGGGTTGCCCCGGCCAACCCGGCCCAGGGCAGCAGGCCGGCGAGATCCATCATCGGGGCTTCTCCCTCACCTTGAGGACCAGGAGGGCTCCCGCGACCATCCAGGCGGCGAAGAGCCCGAAGATCACCGGGTAGCCGCCGGGCAGGCCGAGGATCCGCGGCCCAGCGTTGAAGTAGTCGAGGAGCCAGCCGGCGCTGAGCCGGGCGATGATGCCCGAGCCCGCGGTCGCGATGTTCGAGAAGCCCATGAAGCGGCCCGCCTCGTCGGGCGGGATCACATCGGTGATGAAGGCCCAGTCGACGGAGAGGAAGGCGCCGAAGCCGACTCCGATCGCGAAGCCGAACATCACCGCCTGGGCGGCGAGGCCAGGCACGTGCAGCCACGCGGCGAGCGGCTGGAAAGCGCCCGTCGGCAGCAACTGATAGTGGCTGAAGACGACCGCGACGGTCGCGGCCGCTCCGATCAGGCCGCCGCCGCTGATGATCTTCTTCCGTCCGATCCGGTCGGAGAGCTTCGCCGCCGGCCAGGTCACCAGCAGGGCGACCAGCACCACCAGGCCGAGGAGCACTGAGGTCGCCAGCGTGGTCTCCTTGCGGTCAAAGGGAAAGAAGACGTCGCTGAAGTAAAAGAAGGCGAAGCTCTGGAGGCCGAGGATGCCCATCAGGATGAGCAGTCGGGAGGCCATCAGCCAGGCGAAGTCCCGGTGCTCGCGAAGATCGAGCGAGAAGGTGTGGGCGAAGGCGTGCCAGGGCGATTCGAACTGGGCCTCGGTCGGCCGCGCGACGTCGGGCACCTTCAGCACCGTCACCAGCATCGTCACGGTGAGCAGCGCGGCGATGCTGGCGATGGCGACGCCCCGGCCGTACTGGTGGAGCAGGAAGCCGGCGCCGACGGTGCCCGCCAGGATTCCCACCAGGTTGGCGACGCCGTAGTAGCCGGACGCCTCACCGCGCTGCTCCGGCGGGACCACGTCCGGCAGCAGGCCCTGGTAAGGCCCCTGGGCGGTGTTGGAGGCGGTCTGGAGCAGGAAGTAGAAGATGACCAGCACCCAGTAGCTGCCGGAGAGCGCGAGGCCGCAGAGGAAGATCACGTCGCCGACAGTCCCGGCGATGATGAACGGCCTGCGCCGGCCCATCGGGCTCTGCCAGCGGTCGGAGATCGACCCCGCCACCGGCTGCCAGATCACCGCCATCACGGTTCCGATGCCCTCCAGCACGCTGATCGCGGTGCCTTTGTGCGCCCTGCCGACGAGGTGCTGGACCAGGTCGGGCAGGATCAGGGCGCCGAGGCTGGACCACAGGTAGCCGATCGCGATCCAGTACAGCGACATGAGCGCCAGCTCGTGCTGGCCGACTCTGCGCTGGGTGCCCTTGCCCGGCCGCACGGCCGCCTCCGCCGCCATCGCGCTCAGTGTATTGGTGACCTGGGGCGGCTCCTTCCTGCGCGGCGCTACTTCTTGGGAAGGTCCGAAGCTCCGTAGCGGCCGAGGATTGGGATCTTCTGGCCGATCCGCATGATGTAGGGCGCGATCCGGGAGCCTTTGAGTTGGGGCCGGATGAAGTCACCGTAGAAGGTGTTCAGGTTGTCGAGCTGGGTGACGGTGGAGAGCGTCGTGGTCTGGCCCTTCTTGGTCTGGTCCTTCAGCTTCTGGAGGTCCTTGGGGTCGACGATGACGGCCGCCAGAGGATTTGACTCGATCTGGTTGGTGAGCGTCGTCACCTGGGCGTTGGTCAGCTTGGCGTTGTTGGCGAAGGGGCTGAACGCCTTGTCGAACACGATCATCCCGGAGAGCACGAAGTAGATGACCGCGATCGCGATCGCGAGGTTGAGGAAGATGCCCAGGAAGCCGTCGACGCCGCGGGCGATCGGCATCCGGTGGAGGGCCTGGCCGACCACGCTCCCCCCGTAGCCGGCGAGCACCGCGATGATCAATGCGAAGAAGATCGCCATCACCACATTGGCGTGGAGGTACTTCTCGACCCCGTTGAGGTAGGGGACGCGCTCGCGGTAGAGCAGGAACACGGCGCCGAAGAAGAAGAGGTAGGTCATCAGGGGCTGGATGATCCCTCGCTGGTAGCCGATGTAGAGGGCGATCAGCAGGACGATGACGATGACCCCGTCGAGGATTGGCAGGGAGGAGCCGAGCGCGCTCGACACCGCCGCGGGCGATGGCGACGGCGACGGGCTCGGGCTCGCGGCGAGTGGCAGGAAGTAGGTGAGGGCGGACACAGCCGGGTCATTCTAGAGCCCGGCCATAAGGAAGCCGAGCCGCGCTTCCGCCCCCCTATGTCCGCTGTTAGACTCGCCAGCGAATGGCCCGGAT
>DATCPJ010000157.1:0-12632 GCA_036570145.1 Candidatus Dormiibacterota bacterium | reverse complement strand
GAGCCGGTTCGAGGCTCGGCCGAGCGAGGCGGAGATGGACAAGCTGGTGGCCCGGGCGCACCCGCAGCCGCTCTTCGTCTAGAGGTGGTCGGGGAAAGCCCCATCTAGAGGTGGTCGGGGAAAGCCCCATCTAGAGGTGGTCGGGGAAAGTCCCATCTAGAGGTGGTCGGGGAAAGCCCCCTCGCCGCCTACGGCGGCACTCCCCCACGCGTGGGGGAGCAAGACTTGCCCACGCGTGGGGGAGCAAGACTTGCCGATGCGCAGGAGCAAGACTTGCCTCCCCACCGTGTGAGGTGGCGCCGCGAACCGGCGACAGTGGGGCTGAGCGCCTCAGCCTTCGCCCGCCCCCCGGAGGGAATTCTGCGGTTGACCGCGAAGGCGACTCGAAACTAGAGTAGCCGAGCAGATGGTATCGATTTCTATCGGCAGCGCGACGCAATGGCGGACGGCGTCAGCCGGAGCGGCGGGAGCGGAGCGTCGGCCGGGCGACCGACTCCCGCTCGACCAGCTCGACAGGGAGCACCACGACGCGCGGCTGGCGGTCGCCGGCGCCGATCGCGATCTCCATCGAACGGCGGCCCATCTCGCGCATGGGGACCCGGATCGTGGTCAGTCGGGGCATCATGTCGCGGACCGTCGGGATATCGTCGAAGCCGACCAGCGAAACATCCTCGGGAACCCGGAGCCCCGCCTCGCGGAGGGCCGCAAGCGCGCCCACCGCCATCAGGTCGTTGGCGGCGTAGACGGCGGTGAAGGTCGCCCCGGAGGCGAGCATCGCCCGGGTGGCCTCATAACCGCTTTCGCGTGTGAATCTGCCATGTATGGCAAGCAACGGATCGCGTTCGACGCCGGCTTCGGCGAGGGCATCGCGGTGCCCGGTCGAGCGCTCCTCGGTGGTCGAGAAATTGGGCGGTCCCATGACCTCGACGATCCGGCGGTGGCCCTTCTCGATAAGGTGTTTCGTCAGCAGCTCGCCGCCCCGCCGGTTGTCGGGGACGACGGTGGGCGTGGTCACCGACGAGTAGCGGCCGCAGATCACCATCCGGGCGCCCTGCTGCTTCAGCGCGCTCGCGTCCTGCCGGATCGCGCGCAGGTAGGCGGCGTCCTCGATCGCGCCGCCGGTGAGGATGATGGCGTCGACACGCTGTCCCCGCAGCATCTGCACGTACCGCAGCTCGCTCGCCGGATCGCGGAGCGAGTTGCAGAGCACCACCAGCCGCTGGTGGGCGGCGGCGACCTCCTGGATGCCGGCGACGATCTCCGAAAAGTAGGGGTCGGCCACGTCGTGGATGATCACGCCGACGACACCGGTCGAGGTCCCGCGAAGCGCCTGGGCGTGCGCGTTGCGGATGTACCCGAGCTCGCGGACGACCTTCTCGACCTGCAGCCGGGTGGGCTTGGCGACCGGGTAGCCGCCGTTCAGCACGCGCGACACGGTCGTCGGCGACACCCCCGCGTCGGTGGCAACGTCGCTGATCGTGACGTTGGTCCCCCGGCTGGCCCGCCGCACCATCGCGCAGCACAGGATAAGGCGAACGCAGCCGATCATCACCTCGGGCTGAGAACGATTTCAGGGCAGGCTCGCGCGAGGTGGCGAAGCAGGTGAAGGAGGCCACGACCGGCGCGCCGGGCAAGGCGGAGCTGCACAGCGCGCCCCGGGTCCGGGTCGGCGTGATCATGAACGGCGTAACCGGCCGGATGGGGACCAACCAGCACCTGGTCCGATCGATCCTGGCGATCCGCGAGCAGGGCGGCGTGCCCCTGCCCGACGGCCGGGTCGCCTGGCCCGACCCGATCCTGGTCGGGCGGGACGAGGGCAAGCTCCGGCAGCTGGCTGCGGAACACGGCATCGAGCGCTGGAGCACCGACCTCGAGCGGTGCCTGGCCGATCCCGCGGACGGCGTCTACTTCGACGCCCTCACGACCCAGCTCAGGCCGGCCACGGTGCTCGCCGCCATCGCGGCCGGCAAGCACATCTACTGTGAGAAGCCGGTGGCGTCCGACCTCGCGACCGCGCTCGAGCTCGGCCGCGAGGCGCGAAAGGCGGGCGTCAAGAACGGCGTCGTCCAGGACAAGCTCTGGCTGCCGGGGCTTCGCAAGCTGGGCCGCCTTGTCGAGACGGGTTTCTTCGGCCGCCTGCTCTCGGTCCGGATGGACTTCGGCTATTGGGTCTTCGACGGCTCCGAGGCACCCTCGCAGCGGCCCTCCTGGAACTACCGCAAGGAGGAGGGTGGCGGCATCATCCTCGACATGTACTGCCACTGGCGATACGTCGTGAACGGCCTCTTCGGCCCCATCCGCTCGGTCCTGGCGCTGGAGGCGACACACATCCCCGAGCGTGTCGACGAGCGCGGCGCCGTCTACCCGGCCACGGCCGACGACGCCGCCTACGGGATCCTTGCCCTCGACGACGGGCTGGTGGTCCAGATCAACTCCTCCTGGTGCACCCGGGTGCGCCGGGACGACCTGCTCACCGTCCACGTCGACGGCACCGAGGGCAGCGCAGTGGCGGGGCTCCGCGAATGCTGGGTCCAGGACAGGGCAAGCACGCCGCGGGCGACGTGGAACCCCGACCTGCCGCAGCCGATCGACTTCTACCGGGGCTGGGACAAGGTCGCCGAGAACGACCACTTCGACAACGCGTTCAAAGTCCAATGGGAGCTCTTCCTGGGCCACGTCGTGACGGGCGGGGACTTTCCCTGGGACTTCCTCGAAGCCGCCCGGGGCGTTCAGCTGGCGGAGCTGGCGGAGCGCTCCTCCCGGGAGCGGCGATGGCTCGACGTCCCGGAGCTCACCCTGTGAGCGGGATCGCGACGCGCGTCCAGCTGCCTCGCGCTGACGGCAGCCTGGCTCCCTACCAGCTCGGTCCGGCGAGCACCTTCCAGCGACCAACGGGCCCTCTCCGGAGCAGGGTCGCGTTCGCCGCCGCACACGTGGTGGCCGATCCGCTGGCCGAGAACATCCCGGGCGGCCCGGCCCACCTCGACTGGGAGGTCACCCTCGCCTACCGACGCCACCTCTGGTCCTGGGGGCTGGGCGTGGCCGAGGCGATGGACACCGCACAGCGGGGCAGGGGCCTGGACTGGCCGGCCGCCGCCGAGCTGATCCGCCGCAGCCTCCTTGAGGCGAAGGCTTCCGGCGGCAGCGTCGTCGCCGGCGCCGGCACCGACCACCTGGTACCGGGCGCGGCGAGGACGATCGACGAGGTCGCCGCCGCGTACGAAGAGCAGTGCGCGGTCGTCGAGGCGGAGGGAGGTCGGGTGGTGCTGATGGCGAGCCGGGAGCTGGCGCGGCTCGCCACCGGCCCCGAGGACTATGACCGGGTCTACGGCCGGGTCCTCGGCGCCCTTCGTGAACCGGTGATCATCCACTGGCTGGGCGACATGTTCGACCCCGCCCTGGCCGGCTACTGGGGGGATGCCGACCTCGACCGCGCGACCGCCAGCTGCCTCGCCATCATCCACGCCAACGCCGGCCACGTCGACGGCATCAAGGTCTCGCTCCTGGACGAGCGGCGTGAGGTCGAGATGCGGCGCCGCCTGCCTCCCGGCGTGCGCCTCTTCACAGGCGACGATTTCAACTTTCCGACCCTGATCGCCGGTGACGAGAGGGGCCACAGCGACGCCTTGCTCGGCATCTTCGACGCCATCGCGCCGGCGGCGTCGGCGGCGCTGCAGGCGCTCGACGCGGGGGACACCGGCCGCTACCGAGAGATCCTCGAGCCGACGATCGCGCTCTCCCGCCACATCTTCCGGGCCCCCACCTTCCACTACAAGACCGGCATCGTCTTCCTGGCCTACCTGAACGGCCACCAGCGTCATTTCCGGATGATCGGCGGGGAGGAGGGCATGCGCTCGGTCCTCCACCTCGCCGAGCTCTTCACACTGGCCGACCGCGCCCACCTCTTCGCTGACCCCGAGCTCGCCGGCGAGCGGATGCGCCGGCTGCTCCTCCTGGCGGGCGTCGACTGAGATGGCGGAGGCGACCCGCGCGGTGCTGGCGCCGCCCCTCCGCGATCTGAGCCGGATCAGCCTCAACCAGATCACGACCAACCGCTGGACGCTGGCCGAGGCGGTCGACGGCTGCGCCCGGAACGGGATCGGCTGGATCGGCCTCTGGCGGGACAAGGTCGCCGACTGCGGGCTCGACAAGAGCGCCCGGCTGGTCCGCGACGCCGGCCTCCGCGTCTCCAGCCTCTGCCGGGGCGGCTTCTTCCCGGCCCGGGGCACGGATGCGCTGCGAGCCCGCCGGGAGGACAACCGTCGAGCCGTCGATGAGGCGGCCGCCCTCGACACCGCTGTCCTCGTCCTGGTCTGCGGCCCGCCCCTCGACCGCGACCTCGACGGAGCTCGCGACCAGGTGGCGGAGGGGATCGCGGACCTGGTGCCATACGCCGCCGCGGCAGGCGTGAGGCTCGCCATCGAACCTCTCCATCCGATGTTCGCCGGCGACCGTTCCGTGATCGTGACGCTGGCCCAGGCGACCACCCTGGCGGAGCGCTTCCCAACCGACCGGGTCGGAGTGGTCGTCGACGCCTACCACGTCTGGTGGGACCCCGACCTCCGGGGCCAGGTGAGCCGTGCCGCCGGCCGCATCGCCGGCTACCACGTCTCCGACTGGCTCGTCCCGCCACCCGACATGCTCCTGGGCCGGGGCATGATGGGCGACGGCCTGATCGACCTCCGCGCCCTTCGGGGAGCGGTCGAGGCAGCCGGGTACGAGGGGCCGATCGAGGTCGAGATCTTCAACCGGTCGATCTGGGACGCACCTGGCGACGAGGTGCTGGCGCTGATCAAGGAGCGGTCCCTGGCTCACGTCTAGAGAACCGTCCATTAGTGTCTGCAGCAAATGAAGCTCGGAGTCCTGACTGCGCTCTACGGGGGATCGTTCCTTCGAGGCCGTACATCGATGAGCGGCCGCTTCCGCGTGGGCAAGGCCGGGGCCGGGTCGACGTCGACGACGCCTTCGCGGCTCTGCTCGAGCTGGAGGGCGGCTGCCTCGCCACCCTGGAGGCCACCCGCTTCGCCCTCGGCCGCAAGAACCACCAGGTCTTCGAGGTCAACGGCTCCCTCGGATCGCTGAGCTTCGACCTCGAGCGCCTGAACGAGCTGAAGGTCCACTGGGCCGCCGGCGGACCGGGTGGGACGGGTGGCTGGACGGAGGTGCTGGTGACCGAGCCGAGCCACCCCTTCATCGCAAGCTGGTGGCCGCCCGGCCACATCCTGGGCTGGGAGCACACCTTCGTGCACGAGATCGCCCACCTGCTCGACGCGATCGCCAACGGCCGTGAGGTGGGCCCCCTCGGCGCCACCTTCGAGGACGGCTACCGGAACGCGGTGATCTGCGACGCAATCGTGGAATCGGCGGCCGCGGGCCGCCGGGTCGAGATCTCCTAGCCAAACTCGATCTGAGCTCCGCGACTCTGCCCAGAGTTGCACTATCGATCCCGCTTGTGGCTGACTGTTAGGTCATGGCTGAGATGGCGGATCTTAAGAAACGACCTCACGACCCGGGCGAGGACGCACTCCTGGTGCCCAGTGGAGCGCCCCTCTACGAGTCCCTGAGCGCCCGGCTTATCTCCTTCGATCGGCTGGCCTCGACCCTGGGCCAGGGCGGCTACTCGGGCTTCGTCAGGGTCCTCGGCAAAGGGGTGAACGGCATCCTCCTTTTCCGCAACGGGAAGATGATCGACTGCCTCTGGCGCGACCACGACGTGCTCCTGCAGGGCGAGCCGGCAGAGGCGAAGGCCCGGAACCTGATGGAATCGGGCGAAGCCGTCGTCGACATCGTCGACCTCCAGGCCGAGCTGGTTGACAGCCTCCACCACCTGGCTTCCGGCGCCGCGACCTACCCTGAGATGTACGCGTCCTGGGTCAACTTCGAGGGGCTGGTGGCTTTCCTGAAGCAGCAGTCCTTCACGGGAACGATCTCGATCAAGTCGAGCTCCGGCGGCGGAGTCCTGATGCTTCGCCACGGCGAGCTCGACGGGGCTTTCACGACCAACTCGCGAGAGCTCTCCTCGGATGAGGCCGAGGTGGTGGCTCTGGCCGCCGACCCCGAGGCCAAGATCGAAGTTCGAAGCGCTCACCCGGAACCGATCCACGTGAGACAGCCGGAGCAGGCGGCCGAGCCTGAGCCGATGTTCTCCGAGGTGAACCGCTAAGGGGTTAGCGACGCGCGGATTGATCTAGGCAGATCCGCCTGGCAAATCGACGTTTCAGTTGACGCGCGGCTAGAGGCTTTTCCCCCTCCCCACTGCGTGGGGGAGGGAGACAGAGATGCGACTAGCTCCCGTCCACCTCGAACACGACGCCCTGCGCCAGTGGCAGGTCGCGGCTGTAGTTGACCGTGTTCGTCTGCCGTCGCATGTAGGCCTTCCAGGAGTCGGAGCCCGCCTGGCGGCCGCCGCCGGTCGCCTTCTCGCCTCCGAAGGCGCCACCGATCTCGGCGCCGGAGGTCCCCGCGTTGACGTTGGCGATGCCGCAGTCCGAGCCGGCCGCCGAAAGCCAGGTCTCAGCCGAGCGCAGGTCGGTTGTGAAGAGTCCGCTGGAGAGGCCCTGGGGCACCGCGTTGTTGACCGCGATCGCCTCCTCCAGGTCGGTGACCGTGATGGCGTGGAGGATCGGCGCGAAGATCTCCTCGGCGACGATCGGCATCTCCGACCGGGAGGCGAAGATCGTCGGCTGGACGAAATAGCCCTGTCGACCTGCCATGGCCTGGCCACCGCAGAGCAGGTCGCCACCCTGCTCGGTGATCGCGTCGATGCCCTTCCGGAAGTCCTCGACCGCCGCCTCCGAGATGAGCGGCCCCATCAGGGTCGCGTCATCGAGCGGATCGCCGATCCGGACCGTCTTGTATGCCGTTACCAGCCGTTCCAGGAAGGTGTCGGCGATACCCTGCTGCAGGATCAGCCGGCGGGTGCTGGTGCAGCGCTGGCCGGCGGTGCCGACCGCGCCGAAGAGGACAGCGCGAAGCGCGAGGTCGAGGTCGGCGTCGTCGAGGATGACGACCGCGTTGTTGCCGCCCAGTTCGAGGATCGCCCGCCCGCCCCGCTTCCCGAGCGCCGACGTCACCCGCTCCCCGAGGTCGCAGGAGCCGGTCGCCTGGATGAGCGGCAGCCGGGTGTCCGCGAGGAGCGCTTCGCCGATCGTCCCACCGGAGCCGATGGCGAGCCCGAAGACGCCCTCGGCCTCGGTCCCGGCGGTGACCTCGTGGAAGACCTGCTGGGCGGCGACCGAGATCAGCGGCGTCAGGCTGGAGGGCTTCCAGAGGACCGAGTCGCCGCAGACGAGGGCGAGGGCCCAGCCCCAGCCGGGCACCGCGACCGGGAAGTTGAAGGCCGAGATGATACCCACCACGCCGAGCGGGTGCCATTGCTCGGTCAGCCGGTGGCCGGGCCGCTCGGAGTGCATCTGGTTGCCGTAGAGCTGGCGGGAGAGGCCCACCGCGAAGTCGCAGATGTCGATAACCTCCTGGACCTCCCCGCGCGCCTCGCCGAGGATCTTCCCGTTCTCGAGGCTGATCAGCCGGGCGAGGTCCTCCTTGCGCTCGCGAAAGGCATCGCCGAGCCGCCGAACGATCTCGCCGCGGCGCGGAGCCGGCACGCTGCGCCAGCGCAGGAACGCGTTCTGAGTGGCCTCGGAAGCTGCCGCGAGGTCATCGAGACCGGCGGTCCGGACGCTGGCGAGCACCTCGCCGGTGGCCGGGTTGAAGGTCTTGAGATCCGGCCCGCTGGGCATCGGGACGAAGGCGCCGCCGTGCGCCGCGCCCGAGACCGTCCCCGCGAGGGAGATGCCGAACGCCGCCAGGATCGCGTCCGCCCGGGCTTGGGCTTCGACCTGTGCCTGCCTTGATGCGACCTGCATTGCAGTCGGAAAGCCTACTCCTCAGCCCGTGTTCTGCAGCCCGGCGGCGACCCCGTTGACGGTGAGCAGGACGAGGTCGGCCAGGCGGTCGGCGGCCGCCTGGTCGGAGACGCCGCCGCGGAGCTGGCGGAGGAAGCGCAGCTGGAGGAAGGAGAGCGCGTCCACGTAGGGATTGCGGAGGTCGACCGCCTGGCGGAGGATCGGGTGCCCTTCGAGCAGGCGGCCGTTCCCGGTGATCTCGAGGACGAGGCGGCGGGTGAGGCGGTACTCCTCGCGGATCACGCCGACCAGGTCGGGCCGGTCGCCGAGCTCGAGGTAGAGGCCGGCGATCAGCGGGTCGGCCTTGGCCAGGCTCATCTCCGCGTTGTCGAGGAGCGACTCGAGGAACGGCCAGTCGCTCCGCATCTCGCGGAGGAACCCGATCCCCTGCCGCTCGGCGACCGCCTGGAGCCCGGTACCCAGCCCGAACCAGCCGGGCAGGTTGCAGCGGTTCTGGGTCCAGGCGAAGACCCAGGGGATGGCGCGCAGCCCTTCCAGGTCCCGCTTGCCGTCCGGCTCGCGGCGTGCCGGGCGGGAGCCGATGTGAAGGCGGTTGATCTCCTCGAGTGGGCTGACGCTGGTCAGGAAGTCTGCGAAGTCGGGCGCTTCGACGAGCTTGCGGTAGGCCACCTCGGATCGCTCGGCCATCAGCTCGGCGGCCGCCGCGAAGCGCTCGCTCGCCGCCGCCAGCCGTGCCTCGTGCTCGGGCGTGGAGGCGCCCAGCACCGCGCTGATCACCTGCTCCAGGTGGCGGAGCCCGATCGCCGCGTTGCCGTAGCGGCCGAAGATCACCTCGCCCTGCTCGGTGACCTTGAATCGGCCGGCAACCGAGCCGGGGGCCTGGCTCCGGATGGCGCGGCCGGCCGGACCACCACCGCGGCCGACGGCGCCGCCCCGGCCGTGGAAGAGCGTCAGCTGAACGCCTTTGCGCCGGGCCCACCCGGCGAGCACTTCCTGGGCTCGGTAGAGGGCGAGGTTGGCGGCCAGGAAGCCGGCGTCCTTGGCAGCGTCGGAGTAGCCCAGCATCACCTCCAGGCGGCGATCGCGCCGCTCGAGCCAGGCGAGCCAGCCGGGAAGCTCGAGGAGGGCGTCGAGGATGTCGGGGGCCGCCTCAAGGTCGGTTCGCGACTCGAAAAGCGGGACCACGTCGAGCTCGAGCGGGCCGTCGGGGACGGCCAGCCGGGCCAGGGCGCGGACCGCAGCGACGTCGGCCGCCGAGCGGGTGAAGCTGACGACGTACCGGCGGCACGCCTCGGCGCCGTAGACCGACTGCAACTCGGCCATCGCCCGCAGGCTCGCGAGGGCCTCCTCCGCCCTTTCCGATGCCGCTGGGGGCATGCTCGGCGCGCCGCCCCCGGCGAGCGCGTCCAGCTGCAGCGCATCTCGGGAGACCCCAGGGAGCAGCTCATCGAGCACCGCCCGGTGGACGTCGGAGTGCTGCCTCACCTCGAGCGACGCCAGGTGGAAACCGAAGGTCTCGGCCTGCCAGACGAGGGTCTGCAGGTCGCCCGAGGCGATCCGCCCGGCCTTCGATTCGCGCAGCGACTCCTGGATCGTGCGCAGGTCGGCGAGGAACTCGGCCGGACCCGCGTAGCGTCCCCGGGCTCCATTGCGCGTCGCGACCAGCCGATCGGCCGCAAGGAGGAGGAACTGGCGGTGTGGCTCACCAGGCGATCGCTTTTGGAACGCCTCCGCCTGGTCTCCGAGCGCGGGCAGCGCTCGGCTGAGGGCGGCTTCCAGCCGGGGAGAGGGCGGCGTCGAATCCTCCGAAAGGGTCAGGGAGCGGCCGATCCGCCGCGATGCGTTTTCGAGCCCGCGCAGCACGTGCTCGGCGTAGATGTCCATCGCCGCACGGGTCACCTCGTGGCTGACGCTCGGGTTGCCGTCGCGATCGCCGCCGACCCAGGTCCCCCAGGCGACGACCGGCCGGCCGACCGGTCGCTCGGGCGTCGCCAGCCCGACCGCTCCGAGCGCTCGCTCGAGCTCCCGGTAGAGGGTCGGGACGAGGAGGAAGAGCGATTCGTCGAAGACCGAGGTCATCGTTCTCACCTCGTCCAGCGGGGTCGGCCTCTGGCGCCGCAGCTGGGCGGTCCGCCAGAGGACGCTGACCTGCTCGGTGAGCCTGCGCTCGGCATCGGCGTGCTCGGACGCCGCGAGGCGCGGATCGCCCAGCCTCTCCGCCTGGTCCGCGATCCGCGCCAGCGCGTCCACGACCGCGCGTCGCCGTGCCTCGGTCGGGTGGGCGGTGAGGACCGGCCGGACCTCCAGCTGGTCGAGCAGCCGTGCCAGCTCCTCGCTACCCAGACTCCTGCTCAGCTCGGCGATCGTCGCGCTGAGGGACTCGGCGACCGCAGCCGGCTCGTGGCTGCGCCGCCTGAGGATGCGCACCCGCTGGCGCTCCTCGGCGAGGTTCACCAGCTGGAAGTAGACGGTGAAGGCCTGGGCCACCGCCTCGGCCCGATCCGGTTCGAGGCTGTCGACGAGCTCGACCACCTGGCGCAGCCGCTCCTCGGCTTCGGGACCGCGGCTCCGGCGAAGCTCGATGGTCGCCCGGCGCAGGCTCTCGACGTCATCCAGCAGACTCTCGCCGTGGGTCTCCTGGAGCACCTGACCGAGGATCGAGCTGAGCAGGCGAACCTCCGCCCGCAGCGGCGCGGACAGGACTTCGAGATCAGGTGCGGCAGAGCGGCTCACAGCGGATTAGATGGTCGCAGCCCGCGACCGTGGCCGCCGCGCTACTTCGTCTTCTGAGTAGCCTTCGAACGAGCCGACCGCGACTTGGCCGGCGAATGGGTCAGCTGGTAGACCTCGTCCCGCAGGCGATCGAAAACCGCCGCCTTGAAGCGGATCTCGACCTCCGGGTTGGAGACCAGCGAGTTGAACTGTCGGTGGCTGGCCACAAGCGCCCGGACAGCCGTCCTCGCGACGGCGTCCGCGGTCGAATCGAGCCGCGTGAACATGCTCGGCAGGCCGATGACGTCTCCTGGCTTGAGGACCTCGTGGACCCGACCTCCGATGGTGAGCTCTACATCGCCCTGAAGGAGGATGAAGAAGCTGTCATTGCTGCGGCCTTCGGTTATGAACCGCTCGCCCTTGGGGATGGTCACCTCGTCGAGGTTTGTCGCCAGGTTGCGGAGCAGGGTGGGGCTCAAGCCGGCAAAGATCGGAAGCTTCTTCAGCTCGGTGATCTTCGGATTTGTCGCACGGTGAGGGATCCGGATCATTCCCGCCGAATCGTAAGGCCTTCCGGGAGTGACGCGCGTTACGGTTACCAAGTGGTGGAGCTGAGCGGGACCGGGCTTCGCCCGGAGGAGGTCGTCGAGGTCGCCCGCTTCGATGTCCCCGTCCTGCTCGGCGCGGCGGCCCGCGAGCGGATGGAGCGGAGCGCTGCCGTCGTCGCCCGCCTAGCCGCATCCGAGCAGCCGACCTACGGCGTCTCGACCGGCTTCGGCTCGCTGGCCAACACCCACATCCCGGCGGAGCGGCGGGAGGAGCTGCAGCGAGCCCTCGTCCGCTCCCACGCCGCGGGCATGGGCGAGCCGGTCGAGGTCGAGGTGGTGCGGGCGATGCTGCTGCTCCGCGCCCGGACCCTCGCGATGGGCTTCTCGGGCGCCCGGCCGGCGGTGGCGGAGGCGATGCTGGGACTCCTCAACGCGGGCCTCACCCCGGTCGTCCTCGAGCACGGCTCGCTGGGCGCCAGCGGCGACCTCGCGCCGCTCGCCCACTGCGCCCTGGTCCTCCTCGGCGAGGGCGAGGTGTGGGATCGCGAGGGCAGCCGGGTCCCCGGCGGCGAGGCCTTGCGCGGGGCGGGGCTGAAACCGCTGACGCTGATCGCGAAGGAGGGCCTGGCCCTCATCAACGGCACCGACGGGATGCTCGGCATGCTGCTCCTCGCCCTGCACGACCTGCGCCGGCTCCTGAAGGCCGCCGACCTGACCGCCGCGATGTCGACCGAGGCGCTGCTCGGCACCGACCGGGCGTTCGCCGCCGACCTCCAGGAGCTCCGGCCGCACCCCGGCCAGGCGGCCAGCGCGGCCAACCTTCGCCGCCTGCTCGCCGGCTCGGCGATCGTTGCCAGCCACCGGGAGGGCGACAGCCGGGTCCAGGACGCCTACTCGCTCCGCTGCTCGCCCCAGGTCCACGGCGCCGCCCGCGACACCGTCGCCCACAGCGAACGGGTGGCGGCGGTCGAGCTGGTGTCGGCGATCGACAACCCGATGATCTTGCCCGACGGCCGGGTCGAGTCCTGCGGCAACTTCCACGGCGCGCCGCTCGGCTTCGCCTGCGACTTCCTCGCCATCGCCGCCGCCGAGGTCGGCGCCATCGCCGAGCGACGCACCGACCGGCTGCTCGACGCGAACCGGTCGCAGGGGCTGCCGCCCTTCCTCGCCGAGGACGCGGGCGTCAACTCGGGCGTCATGATCGCCCACTACACGCAGGCCGCGATGGTCGCCGAGAACCGCCGCCTGGCCGCCCCGGCGAGCGTCGACTCGCTCCCCACCAGCGCCATGCAGGAGGACCACGTCTCGATGGGCTGGGGAGCGGCCCGGAAGCTGCGCCAGGTCGTCGACAACCTGACCCGGATCCTCGCGGTCGAGCTCCTCTGCGCGGCCCGCGGCCTGGAGCTCCGGGCGCCCCACCGACCGGCAGTCGGGACGGAGGCGGCGCGGACACTGGTCTCGTCGTCGGCCGGCGGCCCCGGTCCCGACCGATGGCTCGCCCCCGAGC
>DATCPJ010000156.1:0-3567 GCA_036570145.1 Candidatus Dormiibacterota bacterium | reverse complement strand
AGATGGCGGTGCCGGCGATGTCCTCCGGCGTCCCGGCCCGCTTCATCGGGATGTGGTCGACGACCTCGGCGGCGTCCTCCGACTCGAACACGTAGGCGGTCATCCGGCTGGGAAAGAGACCGGGTGCGATCGCATTGACGTTGACCCGGTCGCCCACGAGGGCGAAGGCCAGGTGCCGGGTGAGCATGTGGACGGCGGCCTTGCTGGCCGAGTAGGCGTAGTTCTCGGTCCGCGGGACCTTGAGGCCGTCGACCGACCCGATGTTGATGACGCGGGCCGGGTCCGCTTCCGAGGCCGCCGCCCGGAGCAGGGGCAGGAAGAGGCGGGTCAGATGAAAGATCCCCTTGACGTTAACGCTGAGCACCTTGTCGAACGCCGAGTCGGGGTACTCCTCGAGCGGAGCGCCCCAGGCCGCGCCGGCGTTGTTGACCAGGATGTGCAGCTTGGGCTCGAGCTCGCTGACGTGTCTCACGAACTCGGTGGCGCCCGCTTCGGTAGAGAGATCGGCCGGAATCGAGATGCATTCGCCCAGCTTGCTCAGCTCCGCCGCCGTGGCGTCGCAGGCGTCGGCTTTCCGCGCGCAGATGTAGACCCTGGCGCCGGCGGCGACAAACCCGGTCGCGATCATCCGGCCGATGCCCCGTGAACCTCCCGTCACCACAGCCGTCTTGCCGCGGATCGAGAACAGCTCGGCGGGGTCCATCCGCAACCCATGCTAGCGATCTGGGGCGTGGAGGCGGATAATCGAGGGAGCGCCCGAAAGTGCCCTGTGCCTTCGCGCACAAGCTTTCCACTTCTTGAGAGTCATGATGTAAGGAAAGCCCCCGGCGACGGGGGCCACCGGAGTGCTTCGAGGGAGGGTTTCGGGGCGGGCCGCCGAGGGTATCAAATGGACAGTGGCTCACGCTCGGGCGGGCGCTCGCATGCGCCCGCTGAAGCAACGGATCGAATTCGGAAGACCGGGACTGCCGGAAACCAGCCGAGCTATTCGGCGTTGAACTTAGGAGTGGTAGGCGCGACTGTGGCACTGAGGATCGAGGAGTACGACGGCCGGGACGCCGACGAGAAGCTGATGGCGCGTGCCGAGACGCTGATCCTCGCCGGCATGGAGGAGGGTCGCCTCGACCCCGCCGACATCCTGGTCGCCTTTCCCGAGCTCGATCCAGCCACCGCCGAGCCCATCTTCGAGGCCTTCCGCTCGATCGGCATCGTCATCGGCGCCGATGAGGAGGAGGACGAGGACACCGCCGCGGTGGCGGTCGAAACCGCCGACCTCGAGGACGGCCGCGCCCTCGACGACCCGGTCCGGATGTACCTGAAGGAGATCGGCCACGTCGCGCTCCTGACCGCGCCACAGGAGGTCGAGCTGGCCAAGCGGATCGAGGTCGGCTCGATGGAGGCGAAGAGCCACATGATCGAGGCCAACCTGCGCCTCGTAGTCTCCATCGCCAAGAAGTACCTCGGCAGCGGGATGCCCCTCCTCGACCTCATCCAGGAAGGCAACCTGGGCCTGATCCGTGCGGTCGAGAAGTTCGACTACCGGCGCGGTTACAAGTTCTCGACCTACGCGACCTGGTGGATCCGGCAGGCGATCACGCGGGGCATCGCCGACAAGTCGCGCACCATCCGCGTCCCCGTCCACGTGGTCGACAACCTCAACAAGCTGAGCCGATCGACCGCCCGCCTCAACCAGGCCCTCGGCCGCAAGCCGACGCCGGCGGAGATCGCCGACGAGATGGGCATCAGCGTGGAGATGGTCGCCGCCTTCACGCGGGCCGCCCAGCAGCCCGTCTCCCTGGAGACGCCGATCGGCGACGACGAGGAGAACGAGCTCGGCGAGCTGATCGCCGACCCCGACGCGCTGGTCCCGGTCGACGAGGCCGCGCGGGCGATGATGAAGGACGACCTCGACGACCTGCTCGCCGAGCTGACGCCGCGCGAGCGCCGCATCATCCAGCTCCGCTTCGGCCTGGCCGACGGCCACCAGCGAACGCTGGAGGAGATCGGCAAGCGACTCGGCATCTCGCGCGAGCGGGTGCGCGAGGTCGAGCGCTCGGCGCTCATCCGGCTCCGTCGCGGCCGCCTGGCCGACCGCCTCCGCGCCTACCTCGATTAAAGGGCAAAGGGGGGCAGGTCCCCCTTTCCGGACCCCCCCTTCGGCGCGACGTCTTGGTGTCGTTAAGACAACTCATTCGGCCGGGATAAACCCGGCCTACGCGCCACGCTCAGGGCGTCATGAAAGTGCTGCGTCGAGCTTCAGCTCGACGTTGCCGTGCATCACCTTGGAGATCGGGCAGCCGTCCTTGGCCTCGGTCGCGAGCTTGACGAACTCGGCTTCCGAGATGCCCTTTGCGCCGCCGCGCACGGTGAGGGTCACGGTCGTCACGCCGGGGCCGGGCACGAACTCGACCTGGCAGCTGGTGCTGAGCTTGATGTCCTCGTGGCCGGCCTTCCCGAGGCCGTTCGAGAAGGCCATCGAGAAGCAGGCGGCGTGGGCGGCGGCGAGCAGCTCCTCGGGGCTAGTCGCGCCCTCCGAGCGTTCCGCCCGGGTCTGCCAGGTGACCGGCAGCTCGGCGAACGCACCACTCGCGGGGCGCACCTTGCCTCCCCCGTGGATGAGGTCTCCTTCCCAGTTTGCGTCGGCGCGGCTGACTGCGGCCATCTACAGCACCTCCAGAAAGCAATTTCAGACTGAAGCTAAAGGTAGAGGTCGATCACCTTGCTCTGCAGTGTCGCCGGCATTTCTCGCTCCATCCTTACGGCCGACCGGTAAGGCCGCCCCTCGCCGGCCGAATGAGTTGTCTCAATCGACACCAGAACGCGGCGCAGAGGGGGGGATTTTGGAAAGGGGGGCCTGCCCCCCTTTGCCCGTCAGTTGGCGCTGGAACTTCTTCATCCCGCCCAGCCAGCGACCGTGGTTCTCGGCCTTGTTCCGGAAGTACTCGAGGACCTGGGGATGGGGGAGGATCAGGAAGCGCTCGTCGGCCAGTCCCTCGACGACCGCAGCGGCGACCTCCTCGGGCTCGATGACGCCCAGCTTCTTCACCTGTTCGGTGGCGAGGTGGCCCTCCGCCTGCTTGCCGAAGACCATGTTGGTCCGCACGCCCTGGGGACAGAGGCAGGAGACCTTCACGCCGCGGTCGCCATAGGTGATCCAGACCCACTCCGCCAGACCCACTGCGGCGTGCTTGGTGGCGGTGTAGGCGGCGTCGCCGAGCGATGTGAGGAGACCTGCCGCCGACGCGGTGACGAGCAGGTAGCCGCCGCCTCTCTCGACCCAGCGCGGGACCAGGTGGCGGGCGGCGACGACGGTGCTCATCAGGTTGACCCGCCAGACCTCGTTCCACTCGCTGTCGGGGGCTTCGACGCCGGTCCCCGCGCCGATCCCGGCGTTGGCGCAGTAGAGGTCGATCGGGCCGTCGTCGCCCTCCACCTCGTCGATCAGCGCGGCAACCGCGGCGTCGTCGGCGACGTCACAGCCGGTGCCCCTCGCGGCGGGCCCGATCGCCGCCGCCGCCTCTTCGGCGCGGGCGCCGTCGCGGTCGGCGAGGACGACCACCCTGGCGC